>JAYWBR010000436.1:0-10009 GCA_043781315.1 Verrucomicrobiota bacterium
TGGCGCGGTTACAACGGATTGACGACGCCGTTAACGCATTGATTTCACCCGACCCGCTCCGCCGCGAGTTCTTTGGGCATGAGCGCATCGTCGGCACACTCTACGGCGCGGTGAAACCCGACCCGGCAGCACTGGAGTTTTTTAGTCGTGTCGCGACTTTGACCGCCATCGCCGATGCCATCCGCACGACGCTCAACCCGAACCCAGCCGACATCACGGAAGTCATGGGCGACATCGGAAAATTGCTGGACGCTTCCATCACCGGCGTGGACATGCCGGCGAAGCCCGCCCCGGTGATGGACCTCTCAAAGATTGATTTCGGCGCGCTCGCGGCAAAGTTTAAAGAGTCCAAGCACAAGAATACGGAGTTGGAAGTTTTGAAAGCGGCGATTCGCGCGGAATTGGAAAAGCTGATTCGCCTGAACAAGACCCGGGCTGACTTCGCCGAGAAGTTCGAGGAATTGATAGACAGCTACAACCAGGGCAGCCAGAGCATCGAAGGACTGTTCGCAGAGTTGTTGAAGTTGAGCCGCAACCTGAGCGACGAGCAGCAACGCCATGTCCGCGAGAACATGACCGAGGAAGAGCTTGTGATCTTCGACATTCTCACGCGCCCCGCGCCGGAGTTGAGCGAGGCCGAGCGCGCCGAGGTGAAGACAGTCTCCCGCGAACTGTTGAACAAGCTCAAGCTGCTGCTGGTGCTCAACTGGCGGCAGAAGTCATCCGCCCGCTCCCAGCTCAAGCTCACCATCGAAGACGTGCTGGACACTCTTCCTCCCGCCTACGACCGACCGCTCTACGCGCAAAAGTGTTCCGCCCTCTTCGAGCATGTTTACGAGAGTTATCCTGAGCGGGATGCGGGAGTTTACGCGGAGGCATAGTTGCGCAGCATGGGCGAGAACCTTAAAATCTCAAATTACCTGAACGAAGTCCTACTAGACTGGCAGGGCAACCGGGACGCATTCCCCAAAAATGTTCATCCCAAGCAGCATTGGCCCATTCCGTTTTTTGGCAAGCCGACCACGTCCGCGCCGAGTTCTGCCGTGCCTGGGTTTGCGGCCAGTGATCGCCTCAATCAAGCGTTGACTACCACGTCAACGGTGCGCGCCGAGCAGGTAGCCCGGGCCAAGGCACTGTTGGCCGACCCAAATTTTCCTTCGCAAAAGCAGATGGAGAAATCGCCAGCTTACTGGCTGACCATGTGGGCCGCGAAAATGCAATCTCGTAACCAGGCCCGTGATGGCAACATCGTCGTCGGCTATTTGAATAATTTTTTACAGCCCGCAAATCAATCATCTCGCCTCGCACCTCGCCCAGTTCGCAGCCCCCCCGCCTGTTGAGGTTAACGGGAAGCAACGGGAAGGATTTGTTTCAACTTGGTTCCCGAACAGGTCGCTTGCCTGTCGGACGAGAAAAAAGTGAGCTTGCACAATCGGGAATGGTGACACGTGTTTGGTCGCAGTCGTTAAAAGTTACATAAGTCATTGAATGGCTTCAACTCCCGCCGCGTCCACCATCCTGCGCTCGGCACCACCGGCTGGTTTCGAGCGCAGGATTTTTTTTCTCCGCTCAGGCCACCCGTTGCGGTAACATTCCCGTCGTTAAAAATATGAA
Source organism: Verrucomicrobiota bacterium (assembly GCA_043781315.1). Taxonomy (GTDB): domain Bacteria; phylum Verrucomicrobiota; class Verrucomicrobiia; order Limisphaerales; family CAIQOK01; genus CAIQOK01. The sequence goes on from JAYWBR010000436.1 coordinate 1,615, forward strand.
ACTGGACGAAGCGCAAAAAATTCAAGTGGCCGCCTGGATCGCGGACGGCCTCAAGCTGGCCGACATTCAAAAGCGACTGGCCGCCGAACTGGGCCTGCAACTTACCTACATGGACGTGCGTTTTCTGGTGGATGATTTGAAGCTGACGCCCAAAGATCCCGAGCCGCCCAAGCCGGCGGCACCGGCTCCTGCGGCGGCGGCAACCCCCGTTGTTCCGGCGGCAGAACCCGCACCGATGGCGGGTGGAAATGTTTCAGTGGCCGTGGATCAAATCGCCCGGCCCGGTGCGCTGGTCAGCGGCAAGGTGGTTTTCAGCGATGGACAAAAAGCGGACTGGCATCTGGATCAGACCGGGCGACTCGGCCTCGTCACGCAGCAGCCCGGCTATCGGCCCGCCGCTGGCGACATGCAGCAGTTTCAAGCCGCGCTGGAAGCCGAGTTGAGCAAGCTCGGAATGTAACCGCGCCAAAACTCACAGCCCATTCAGCACGTCAATCAACTGCCGCAGCCGCCCATAGTCTTTTCGGTTGAAGCCGAATGCGATGCGCGCCAGTTCCAGATGTTCGCCATGCTCGACCTCCTCGGCCGTCGGTTCAATGGACTTGATCCGCTCGCCGGGGATGATGTCGGCGAAATCCTCGTTCAGCGCCTCCAGCGCGGATTCCGAGGGCGCGTGTTTCAGACGGATGACAAACAGGTCCTTCACGAAGCGGCTTGAATGGAAATTGCGGTAGAACCGCGTGATGATTTTCACCGCCTGATCCGTGTCATCCGTGATCTGATAAAGATTCAAATCGTCCGGCGAAATCAACTGGTCGCGCAACAGGTGCTCGCGGATGTGCTTGTCCCAAGTCTTCCAGTACGTGCCGCCCGGTCGGTCCACCAGCACCAGCGGCATCAACTGACCCTTGCCCGTCTGCATCAATGTCAGCGCCTCGTAGCCCTCGTCCATCGTCCCGAAGCCGCCGGGAAACAGCGCGATGGCGTCCGAGTGCCGGATGAAAATCAGTTTGCGCGTGAAAAAATATTTGAACGTCACCAGCTTCTTGTCGTGCTGGATCACGGGATTCGCGCTCTGTTCCCACGGCAGGCGGATGTTCGCGCCGAAACTTTTGTCCGGCCCCGCGCCTTCGTGGCCGGCCTGCATGATGCCGCCGCCCGCGCCGGTGATGACCATGAAGCCCGCCTCGGCAATCTTGCGACCGAGTTCGGCGGCCTGCTGATATTCCATCTTGGAAGGCTGCGTCCGGGCCGAACCGAAGATCGTCACCTTGCGCGTGCCCGCGTAGGGCGCAAACATCTTGAAGGCATAGCGCAGTTCGCGCACCGCCGTCTGGATCACGCGCACATCGCCGGTGTCCTGCACGTCCTTGAGAATTTTCAGCGCGTTCTCGATGATGTCCGCGACATTTTCCTGGTTGGCCCCGCCGCCCTTGAAATCAATCAACTCCTGAATCCGCCGTTTCAATTCCGGATCCATCACTGGCTTGTCTATTTTCATAGTGTGCAGAGATTAGCGGGCGGCTCTCGAATTGCAACTGTGGCGCGGCTGATTTTACCGGCTGGTGCGGCTCAGTTGCTCGCAGGTAGTGGCACGGGCGTCCCGCCCGTGTGGTTCGAATCGGGGCAAGCCAGGTTTGACAGAAATAGAAACACACGGGCGGGACGCCCGTGCCACTGCCGTCGCCGCTCGCCATCCGCATTTTCTGCCGTCTTTATTTCCCCGAACGATTGGGATTGCACAGTGTCACCGCTTCAAGTCAAATGGCCGAAAGGTTTACCCAATGAAAAAAATATTATTCACAGCGACGATTCTACTTGTCGGTCTCAGCAGCTTCGCGGGCAATGGAACAATGGCCCAAGCTCCGTCTTCAGGGTCGTGGAAGAAGAAAGTCGAAAACCCTTTGATGGCTACGGACACAGTGGTGTGGGCGGGGTTGGACTATTCTTTAGTTCGCATGATCGGCGGAACTGACTTTGAGTTCGGATTTAATTCTCCCGACACCCTGTTTCCCGCGATGTTGGAACGATGGAATCAATTGTTCCTCGATGAAAGAATCGAGAGAGTGGCATATACACTCGGAAGGCGTGTGCTTGTTGACATTGGCGGGGTCACAGAGCGGAATAAAAAGGCGTCATCCGGACAGATCATTTTAAAGCCCGGCCAAGAAGATGAGTTGGAAAAGTCTCATATTTCTGCCCAGGACATCGCTACGGAGGTGAAGTCCTACAAAATGATAAAAACCAATGGACTGGGTTTGATATTTATCATAGACCGCCTAGTCTGCTCTCGTTCCGTACCTACCGCCACCCGTCGTGGCGGTAATACGACCGTAAGTTTTACCGGCGAGGCCATCTATGTAGTTTTTTTTGACATCGCCACGCGTGAAGTCATTTCTGCCAAACGCGAGGTTTATGACGTTTCTAGCGGAGGCAGTTTTCGCAATTTTTGGTTCGGCCCGATCAAGAACACGGACGAGCATTTAGGCAGGTATCGGCGATAAATTCTGCGGCCAAGATTATGAGGTTCGCGGTGTAATTCCATCCACCAAAACCGTTGTGAATCTCCTCGAAGTCAAAAACCTGCAAGTCCATTTCCCGGTGAACGCCGGCGTGTTCCGCCGCGCCCATGCATCCGTGAAGGCGGTGGACGACGTGAGCTTCACCATTGCGCCCGGCGAAACACTCGGCCTGGTCGGCGAAAGCGGCTGCGGCAAGACCACGCTCGGCCGCGCCATCGTCCGCCTCGTGGAACCGACCGCCGGCAGCATTTTTTTGGAGGGCGAAGACTTAACGCCACTGCGCGGCGCGGAATTGCGTGCGCGGCGGCGGAAAATGCAGATCATTTTCCAAGACCCTTACAGTTCGTTGAATCCGCGCCTGACGGTGGAAGACGCGATCGGCGAGGCGTTGGATCTTCACGGTTTGGCCGACGGCAAAAGCGCGCGCCGCCAGCGCATCGCGGAATTGCTAGAAGCTGTCGGGCTTGATGTCGCGCTGGCGCAGCGTTACCCGCATGAATTCAGCGGCGGGCAACGTCAGCGCATCGGCATCGCCCGCGCGCTGGCGGTGGAACCAAAGCTGATTGTCTGCGATGAACCGGTCAGCGCGCTGGATGTTTCGGTACAGGCGCAGATCATCAACCTGCTCCAGGATTTGCAGCAGCAGCACGGCCTGGCCTACCTCTTCATCGCGCACGATCTCGCGGTGGTGGAACACATCAGCCGGCGCGTGCTGGTGATGTATCTCGGGAAAATCGTGGAGTTGGCGGCAGCGGAAACCATTCTCGGCTCGCCCCGGCATCCCTACACGCAGGCGCTGATTTCCGCCGTGCCGGAAATTAATCCCGACACGAAACGCCAACGAATGTTGCTGCCCGGCGATGTGCCGTCGCCAATCCATCCGCCGGCGGGGTGTCCGTTTCATCCACGCTGTCCGGTGGCCGAGGCACGATGCCGGACGGAAGTTCCAGCGTTGCGGGAATTGGCAGCCGGGCAACTCGTGGCATGTCATCTGGCGTAGGTCCCGGTGACAAATCTTCCGTAACCCGCCTGCGGGGAAACCCGTCTGCCCTTATCGCGTGGGTGCCACCGGAATGAAATCGTGTTCCAGTTTGGTGGAGTCAGCCTCCACCAGAATTCGATAGTTGACACCCGGTTGAAGTGGGTCGGCACCGACACCTTTGATCGCGAGTTTGAGTCCCTTGATGGGCGAACCGTAGATAAACTCCCGGGTCGCGACCGAATTGGAATCAGAAATCATGTCCCAGATCGCATGTGGGTATTTGTTGGTCTCGGCGTCGCTGACGAGAACCACCTTGACTGAGTTGAGGCGGAGATCCTTGTTGATGAGAAAAACGACCGGATTGACGGAAGGTTTGGCACCTTTCCGGAACGTCATCCAGCGGCGGGGACTAATCGATCGGTGTGAAACTTGAATAACCTGAGGTGCAAATGCGTCTCTGTTCAGGTAAAGGCTCAAACAGCCGAATAAGATTACAAAAACGATGATAAAGATATTTTTCTTGGTCATTGTACGAAAGTGTTGACGCTCGAAGTGAAAAAGTATTCAAAATGAAAAAAAGTTACAGACAGTTATCCTCTGCCGCCGCCAACCGGGGCTTCACCCTGATTGAACTGCTGGTCGTCATCGCGATCATCGCCATTCTCGCCAGCATGCTGTTACCGGCGCTGGGCCGCGCCAAGGAAGCCGCCCGCCGCACTCAATGTCTGAACAACTTGAAACAATTGGGACTCTCCTTGCAAATGTACGCGGGCGACAACGCCGACCGGTTTCCGCCGCGCACGGGCGGGTCCCCGATCTGGCCGAGCTTGTTGCAGCCGAGCTACCGAAGTTTGAACATAATCATCTGCCCAACGGACGTGCTGCAAGGCACCCCGGCCACCGGTGGCGGCCCGGCTGGTTCCGCTGACGCCGCACCACGCAGCTACCTAATTAATGGCTGGGGGGATTATTTCCCAGACGCACTCACTACGACCAATTCCCTCAAGGAAAATGCCATTTTAAAAAATACGGACACCATTATTTTCGGCGAAAAGCAGACCGACAAGATGGATTACTACATGGATTTCAACGAGGGCATCAGCGGCAACGACTTTGACCGCGTGGAATATGCGCGGCACTCGCGCCCGCGGCGGACCGACAAAGGCGGCGGCTCCAATTTTAATTTCGCGGACGGCAGCGTGCGCTTTCTCAAATACGGCACCGTCACCTGGCCGGCGAACCAGTGGGCCATCAGCGACGCCGACCGTTTGAAATACGCGTTTCAACTGCCCTGAAACGGGAGGTTCTCTTGGCCGGTTCAAGACTAGGCACCTGGCCCAAACAATGAAAGCGAAGTGCCATCGCATGAGTTGCCTGCCTGATTCAATTCAGATACCTTGCCCACCATGAGCACGGTGAAGGAAATTGAGTCGGCCATCACACAACTGGAACCCAAAGAAGTTCACGCCGTCGCGGACTGGTTGCAGGAATACCGCGAGGCGCTGTGGGACAAGCAAATCGAGGCGGACGCCAAAGCGGGGAAGCTCGACCCCCTCATCAAGAAAGCCAAGGCCGGCCATCGCGCGGGCAAGGCGACCTCCTTTCCGTGAAGTCCTCCGCATTGCCGGAGTTCTGGAAATGTCTGGAGCAACTGCCGCCCAAGTCCCGGCGCATCGCCCGCAAGAATTTCCTGCTCTGGCAAAAGCAACCCACCCTGAAATCACTCGGCTTCAAACGCATCAAGCATGACCTGTGGTCCGTGCGGGCCGGTTCGAGTTTCCGCGCCCCGGCCACCTTTGATGATGGCCGCTATCTCTGGTTCTGGATCGGGCCGCACGACGAATACGAAAGACTCCTGCGCAATCTTTGAAAGACGACGAGTAGTTCAACGCAAAGACGCCAAGGCGCGGGGAAAACTGGAGAAGCTCGCTTGGCGTCTCCGCGACGCCCGCTCGAACGGGAGCAAGACGAGAATGGTTGGAACGCTCGCCCTCACCCCGGCCCTCCTTTCGGATTTGGTAGGGACGCGTTCCACCGCGTCCTTGATTTTCCGGGGGAAGGATGGGACGCGGTGGAACGCGTCCCTACCAGGTTCAGGGGTTCAATGCGCGAATTTCTATTCGGAGAATTCTCTCCCCCGGAGAGAGAGGGTGAATCGTTCGCCGGTTTTTTGGAAATCGGACGCTGGCGTTGGCAGGAGAGTCCCCGGGCAATCAGAGAATGGACGACGACTGCTCCTTCTCTGTCCCTCGCCCATCGGATGGGAGAGCGTGGCCGAAAGCCGGGTGAGGGAACGAGCTTGGGCCGGGATGAGGGAGGTTCAAACCACAAACTTTCCTGCCGGGACGAATGATTTTAGGGGGCGTGGTTCCAGTCACGGCGGGGCGGGCTGATTGCCGGTTGGCCCGGCGGGACGAAGGCGCAAAGGGGGCAAAGAAGGGTGGCCGTCTGCAAAGACGTTAGAAGTTGTGACGGTGTCTTGGACTGCGGGGGCAAGCGCAGCGCGACCCCGCTTTGGGAGGGCGTTTAAGAAACAGGACGCGCCACATTATCCTAAAGCGCCGGAGCGCGGCTGTGTCGCCGCGACCAGCCGCAGCGTGTCCGCAGGTTGAGCGGTGGGAAAATTATCCGCACCCATTCGCTGGGCGAAGCCGCTGCGGCTGATCCCGCCCGGCGCGGGATACAGCCGCGCTCCGGGGCGGGGCCAGCACCGTCGGTGCGAAATCTTTGTAGAACGTGAACCCTTCTGTGTTCCGCCGGACCGCGACTCTGTGAGTCGCAGCGCGCACGACGGAGGGAACGGTGTGGAGGTTTTGGGAACGCTCGGCAGTTGAGTGGCTGCTGCGGGTCACAGACCCGCGCTCCGGGAAAAGCGGCGGTAAACGCGCCGCAGTCCAGACGCTTCGCGAGGTTCGAGGACTGCGAGCAATCGCGACAGCGTTTGGACTGCGGTGGCTTTAGCACCGCTTTTACGGGGACGAATGATTTTAGGGGGCGCGGTTCCAGCCACGGCGGGGCGGGCGGATTTCCGGTTGGTCCGGCGGGACGAAGGCGCAATGGGGCAATGAAGGGTGGCTAACTTTGTGTCAGGATTTTAACCGTAAAGCATCAAGCACTATCTGATAACTGTCCTTGCCGTCGGCAAATTTTTGGTAGATACGCGGGCGACCTAGTACTACCGACGACCACTCAAGAATTTGAAAAGCGCGATCAATTAGATTCTGACAACCAGGCAAATCCAATGGAACTTTGCTCCAGAAATCCTCACGGCCACCCAGAGCAACCTGACGATTGTAATGTGCGAAAATGTTGTTTCGCCACTGGTTGATATTATTAACCAATGGGTCATTTTTGGCGCAACATTTCAAGTAGCATTCAAACGATTGCCGCCTGGCCTCATCAAGTTGGGCTTTCCCAACGCAGCGGAGAATATACAGCAAATTCACGCCCTCATTTTTTCCTGAGTTTGTGGTGTCGTAAATCCTGGCGAGTTGCACCAGCACGATTCCGAAATGTGCGGAGAGAGTATAATTCCAAAAATCCTCTGCAACAGTTAGTTCATTGTGGTGTTCGCGAAGACTGCCAAAAAAATGTAGATGTGTATTGGCCCGCGCAAGCTCAATGGCCAAGGCATCCAGCAGTGCGATTACATCCTTAGAGTCTATTATGGGTTGCATCTGGTTTTTCAAAATCATGACCCGAACAACTGATCTTTTTCATGGCCACACAATCGCGCGACTTGCCAGTTTATTCAAACCTTCTATTCTGACGGCATGAAAAGCAATTGGCGGGTGACATTGTTCCGTATTTTACTTTTGATGGCGGCTTTTCATTCGTTTGCGCAGCACACCGACGCGGATCTAAAACTCTTTGGGGAAATCAGAGTCAAAGCAGAAAATGGTGATGCACATTCCCAATTTGAACTCGCTCGGTGCTACATGTTCGGGGTTGGAGTGACAAAAGATGAGACTGAAGGGTTTCGGTGGTGCCGCAAAGCTGCCGAACAAGGACTTGCAGAAGCAGAAGACGGAGTTGGTTATTCATACGGTCAAGGAATTGGCGTTGCCAAGAATGACGTTGAAGCGGTAAAATGGCACCGGAAAGCTGCTGAACGGGGAAACGCTGCTGCACAATATAATCTTGCCCACTGTTATGAACACGGGACTGGTATTTCAAAAGACTCTTCAGAAGCTGCGAAATGGTATCTAAAAGCTGCGAACCAAGGCTTCAAAGCGGCCCAGAACAATTTGGGAGGCCTTTACGAGAGTGGGGATGGCGTGCCTAAAAATGACGCTGAAGCCGCAAAGTGGTATCGCAAGGCGGCTGAACAAGCGGATGAAGCTGCTCAATATAATCTTGGTAAGAAATTTCTGAATGCTGAAGGCCTACCTCTGGACTACGGCGAAGCAGCTAAATGGCTTGGTAAATCCGCAGAACAGGGGCACCCGATAGCCCAAAGACTTCTTGGTTTTATGTATGCGAAAGGAGAAGGTGTTCCGCAAGATTATGTTGAAGCATACAAATGGTCAAATTTGTCGGCTGCACAAGGTGACGAGACTGCTATTACAAACCGCAATCGAATAGCAGCGGTGATGACACCCAATCAAATTGCCGATGCGCAGCGATTGGCGAGCGAGTTCAAACCGCGCCAAAAGATTGAAACTGGCACTTCATCCTCAATTGGATATAAACCTTCAGCCACCGGTTCCGGTTTTTTCATTACGGACGACGGTTATTTGATTACCAACGAGCATGTGGTCAAGGGCGCGGTGCAAGTGCGGCTGGTCACGAGTGCGGGTTTGATTTCCGCCAAGGTGGTGAAGGTGGACGCGGCCAATGACCTGGCGTTGCTCAAAGCGGAAGGGCGGTTTGCTTCGCTGCCCATTGCGGC
>JAYWBR010000437.1:0-3316 GCA_043781315.1 Verrucomicrobiota bacterium
AAAAAGTTCGGGCGGCGTTCCCATTCCGAGCGGCGGGTCGCCGCTCGGCACAGGCCAGTGGCCTGTGCTACCCACCGGAGTGATCGTCGCGACTTCGGAAGTCGGGTTTAAGCGACTCCCAGGTTGTCGCGGAATCCGGTTGAAGCAAGGCGCTGAAACTATTTCCGCTTCTTGCCGCGCGGCGGAAGCAATGCCTTTTGCCTCGTCAGTTCACGCTCCAATTGCAGCGCGAGTTTTTCACGTTCGGCGGCGTCCAGTTGACGTCCGTGACGCTGCTCCTGCGCCAGGAGTTTGATGGATTCCTCCGTGTTCCGCACCCGCACTTCCAGCCGCCGAATGGTCTCGCGATGTTCCTCCAGCTCGCGCGACATGTTCAAAAACGCGAGCAGCCAGTCGGCGAGCGTTTTCCACATGGCTAGTTGCCGTAGAGGATTGCTTTCACCTGCTCGACGAGGCTGGCCTGGGCGCGAAAGCGGCGGGCGTCGCGTTGCCGCTCGCTGGCAAGCTGGCGGAGAATCTTCTGCGTCTCGGCCAGATAGTGTTCTGCGCGGGCTTTGTGATGCGCCTCCTGACCATTCAGTGCAACGGATTTGCTCATGGCTCTTTAGTAATTCAAATTCGCGCTGATTTCAATCCTATTCCCCGCACCGCGCTGAAAATTTCGTCACCATGTTCTCCAGCGCCGTGACCCACAGCGGATGCTCGTTCATGCAGGGAATGCGCGTGAACTCCTTGCCGCTCGCCGCCAGGAACTGTTCACAGCCGCGCATTCCGATTTCCTCAATCGTCTCCAGGCAATCCGCGACAAACGCCGGGCAGATCACGAGCATTTTTTTCTTCCCCTCCTGCGCGAGCCGCGGCAGTTCGTAGTCCGTGTAGGGTTTCAGCCACGGGTCTTTGCCGAGACGCGATTGGAACGAGACGGAAAATTTCCCCGCCGGCACGCCGGCCTTGGCCACGAACAGCGCCGCCGTCTTGAAGCATTGCGCGCGGTAACACGTCGCGTGCGCCGGGCTGGCCACCTCGCAGCAATTTTCTTTGAGCAAACAATGGCAGCCGGTCGTGTCCGATTTTTTGATGTGTCGCTCGGGAATGCCGTGGAAGCTGAACAGCAGATGATCGTAATCCTGCTTCAAATAATCCGCCGCGCTCGCGACCAGCGCGTTGATAAAATCCGGCGTATCGAAGTACGGCGGCTGCACCGTCACCTTCATTTGCGGGGCGAATCTGGCCGCGACTTCCTGCACGCGCACGACGGCGGTTTCGTAGCTCGACATCGCGTAATGCGGAAACAGCGGGATGAGCAGAACCTCGGTTGCGCCTTTGCTGGCAAGGCTTTTCACCGCGTCCTCGATGCGCGGCTTCTGGTAGCGCATCGCCAGTTCCACCGGCACGCTCACCCGTTTTTGCAATGCGGCTTGCACATGTTTGCTCGTGACGACCAGCGGCGAACCGTCCTTCGTCCAGATTTTTTCGTAGGCGTGGCCCGATTCCTTGGGGCGGTTGATGAGGATCAAGCCGACAATGAATCGGCGGAGCCACCATGGCGTGTCAATGACGCGGCCGTCCATGAGAAATTCATTGAGGTAACGCCGCACGTCTGGGACGGACGGCGAATCAGGCGAACCGAGGTTGACGAGTAAGACAGCTTTGCTCATGCGATGATTTGGTGACTGCGTTCAATCCGCAGAAGGTTATATCGGATGCCTGGCGTGAGTCACGTTGGAACCGTTGCCCGGCCCACGCACCACCCAAAGATTTGGGCAAACCAAAGATAAAAACCCCATCTTTGGATTTCCCAAATCTTTGGGTCTTTCCTTGATCAGGCGGGGCTTATTTGGCGACGCCATTCCACACAAGAGATTTTCCTTTGGCCAGAGTCGTGGTTCGCCGTTCAAGGAACGAATTGTCGCCGAAACCAGCTTCCCGTTTTTCCATTCCATGCCCACCTCGAACCCGCCGCGCGCGCGCAGGCCGGTGATTTTTCCATCCGGCCACGCCGCCGGCAGCGCGGGCAGCAGTTCGATTTCGCCCGCCTGGGATTGCACCAGCATTTCCGCAATCGCCGCCGTCGCGCCGAAGTTGCCGTCAATTTGAAACGGCGGATGCGTGTCGAACAGATTGGGCAGCGTGCAATTCGCCAGCAGCGAGCTGAACAACTGGTGCGTGCGGTCGCCATCATGCAGCCGCGCCCACAGTGCCATGCGGAACGCCGTCGCCCAGCCGGTGCTTTTGTCGCCGCGCACGTTCAGGGATTTTCGCGCGGCCTCGGCCAAATCGGGCGTGGCGGTCGGGGAAATTTCATCGCCCGGATATAAACCCCAGAGGTGCGACATGTGCCGATGTTGGGGATCCTGCTCGCGATATTCTTCAAGTCACTCCATCACGCGCCCGTCGCTCGCGATGCGGGTCGGCGGCAGACGGAGACGTTTGCTCTGCCATTCAGAACGCAAGCCGGCGTCCACCCCGAGGATTTCCGAAGCCGCGACGCACGCCGCGTAGAGCGAACGCAACAACTGGTTGTCCATCGTCGGCCCCAGACAAATGTGCGCGCTCGTGCCGTCCGCCGTGAGGAAAGCGTTTTCGGGAGAATTCGCCGGCGCGGTCACAAGCCACTGATGCGTGGGTTCCTCGATCAGCATGTCGTCGTAAAATTCCGCCGCGCCGCGCAGCAACGGATAAACGCGCTTCAAAAAAACCTTGTCCCCCGTGAACCGCCAGTGATCCCAGAGCTGCGTGCCGAGCCACGCGGCGTCCGTGGCGGTGGCGCCCCACGACGCGCTTTCGCCGGGCGAGGTGAAACCCCACGCGTTGGCCAGCACATGCGCGACCCAGCCGTGCGCGACGTAATAATTTTTCGCCGTCCGCTCGCCCGGTTCGCGCAATGACTCGACGTAGCCAAACAGCGGTTCGTTCAAATCCGTCAAATTGCAGACCTCCGCCGGCCAGTAAATCATCTGGAGGTTGATGTTGAGATGATAGTCCGCGCTCCACAGCGGCGAGATCGTGTCGGCCCACAGCCCCTGCAAATTCGCGGGCATCCCGCCGGGCCGCGACGACGAGATCAACAGGTAACGTCCGAAGTTGAAGTACAGCGCCGCGAGCGAGGGATCGTGGCTGTGGGCGCTGGCCTGGTAATCGGCCTTCGCAGCGGCGAGGCGCTCAGGAGTGGGTTTCGCGGACATTGCCGACTCGGCCGAAACCAAATTCAACTTCACACGGTTGAAATAATTTTGGTAATCGGCAACGTGCGTCGCGCGGAGTTTCGTAAAACTTTTACGTGCGGCCTTTTCCAAATCCTTCTCTGTCGCCGTCA
>JAYWBR010000438.1:0-3294 GCA_043781315.1 Verrucomicrobiota bacterium
ACCATCACCGCCAAGGCGCTGACGGTGTCGGGCATCACGGCGGCGTCCACTACTTACGACGGGACAACGACGGCCAAGCTCGGCGGCACGGCGGCATTCCAAGCCACGGAAGCGGCGGGAGCGGGAACGACAGCGGATGGCAAGCCTTACAATGTGGACTCGGTTTCACTGGGTGGAACGGCGGCCGGGACGCTGGCAGTGAAGGATGTCGGCACGCGTGCCGTGACAGTCACCGGAGTGACGGTGACTGGCACCGGCTCTGGCAATTACACGGTGACGCAGCAGGCGGGGTTGACGCAGGTCATCACCGCCAAGGCGCTGACCTATAGCGGAGTTTCGGTGCCGTCGAGCAACGTTTATAACGCCACAACCACGGCGGTGGTAAGCGGCACGGCGGCGTTGCAATCCTCTGAAACGGCGGGGAGTGGGACAACTTCGGATGGCAAGCCTTACAGCGTGGACTCGGTAAGCCTGACGGGAACGCCTGCCGGCACGTATGACAGCGCGAATGTGGCAAGCGCCACCACGGTGACCTTCAGCGGCTTGTCATTGACGGGTGCGGGCAATGGTGACTATTCGCTCACCGTCTTGACCCAAGCGGCGACGATCACCAAGGCGACGACCGCCAGCGCGGTGGTGTCTTCCAGCAATCCTGCCTTGCCCGGAGCGTCGGTTCGTTTCACCAACACGTTGAGTGTCGTGTCACCGGGCGCAGGCACGCCGACCGGCACGATTCAATTCCGCACCAACAGCGCGGCGTTTGGCAGCGCGGTTTCATTGAGCGGATTGATCGCCAATAGTCTGGCGATCACCACTCTGCCCCACGGCTCGAACACGGTGACAGCCGAATACGCAGGCGACGGCAATTTCTTCGGCATCACCAACATTCTCAGTCCCAGCCAGGTCATCAACACGCCGCCCACCGCGAGCAATGCGGCGTTCACCCGCGCGCCCGGCCTGAGCTACAAGGTTCGCATTTCGGATTTGATGACCACCAACACGGCGGACGCCGACGGTGACACGAACAAACTCCTGTCCTTCGGCAGCAGCAGCCAGGGCGCAACCATCACCACCAACGCATCGTATATCTTCTACCTGCCCAGCACCGGCGCGAGCAGCAACAACAACGACAGTTTCACGTTCACCGTCAAAGATGGTTTCGGCGGCACCGCCACGGCGACCATCTCGATCACCGTCCTCAACGCCATTAACACCACGCAAAGCCTCACGGTCTCGGGCAGCAGCGTGACGGTGCATAGCGCGGGCATTCCCGGCTATCCCTATCTCATCCAGCGGTCCACCAACCTAGTCAACTGGACTACCTTGATCTGCACGAATGCGCCGAGCGCGGGCTTGTTTGATTTCACGGACACATCGCCGCCACCGTCGTCGGGTTACTACCGCACGACTCAACCCTAAACCTCAACCAACTAAATGATTCGCTCGAAGAAAATGTTGTTAGTCGGAATGATGGGGTTGCTTGCGGGACTGCAAGCGAAGGCGGCGCTTTACACTTACTCCGGCTCGGCCTACGCCATCCCGGATGGCAATCCCAACGGCGCGTTGAGTTCCATCGCTGTCAGCGGCGCGGCCAAGACGATCACTCACGTCAATGTGAACCTCAACATCTCCGGCGGTTACAACGGTGATCTCTACGGCTACCTGAGCTACAACGGCACGCTGGTGACGCTGATCAATCGTGTGGGCACCAGCGGCGCCGATCCATTCGGCTATGGTGACGCCGGCTTCAACGTGACGCTGAACGACAGCGCCGCCAACGGGAGCATCCACAACTATTTGAATGTGACCGATCCGAACGGCGCTGCGTTGACCGGCACCTGGGCGCCGGACGGCGGCACGCTGGCTTCGTTCAACGGCGGAAATCCGAACGGAACGTGGAGCCTGTTTTTTGCGGATCTCTCCGGCGGCGGCGGCACGCCCACGGTGAACGGCTGGAGCCTCGACATCACCGCTGTGCCCGAACCGGCGACCCAAGCATTGATGATCGTCGGCACGATCTGGGGAAGCTGGAGCTTGCTGCGCTGGCTCCGGTCGCGCCGCGCCCCACAAACTTAGCCGCCCTCACGCCGCCGCAAATTCTGCAAACCACTTCCCCGGCGCGCAGGCAAATTCCGCCGGCTGGCCGGCCCACTCGTAACGCACCGCCGCCGCGTGCAACGCGTGGTTGGGCGAAATCAGTTGCCGCCGTTGCTCCTCCGTCAACCGGCCTTCCACCAACGCCAGGTACAAATCCTCATCCGCGCCGTAAATTTTATCACCCACGATGGGATGGCCGAGGTGCGCGAGATGAATGCGGATTTGATGTTTGCGGCCCGTGCGCGGCAAGACCCGGAGCAGGGTAAAGGGAGCGCCGGCCTCCGGCCCGGCTTGGTGGAGCAGCGCATTGGAACTCGCCGGGTCGGAGACCGGCGTTCCCATTCGATTGAATCGGCGCACCACCGCGAACTCCGTCTGCGCCGCCGCCCCGTCGCGCCGCACGCAATCCTTGATCGCCACGCGGCTGTATTCGTCCTTGCCCAGCGGCGCGTCTATCCGTCCGGCATCGTCGCGCACATGCCCGTGGACGATGGCGAGGTATTCCTTCTGCACCTCGCGCTTTTCCCAAAGCTGCCGCAACGCGCGCGCGGCTTCGTCCGTCTTGGCCACCATCGTCACGCCGCTGGTTTCGCGGTCGAGCCGGTTGACCATGTGCGGATGCGCGTCGGGGCCGAGATGCAACCGCACGCGCCCGATGAGACTGGACATCTCCCCGTTCTTGCTCGGATGGCAGACGAGGTCGGCGGGTTTGTTGATCACCAGCAGCTCGGTGTCTTCGTGGATGATTTCAAAAAGTTTTTCCAACCGCGTCACTGTGCCGGAGATCGGCCCGGCTCATACAGAAAAAACTTGGAACCCAAAGATTGAAGTTGAATCCCATCTTTGGCTTTCCCAAATCTTTGGGTGAGTCCTGGAGCGGCGTCAATCCTGGTGCCGGAGATGCGCCGCCTTGCCATTCGTTTGCTCCCGCGTAACCTGTCGCGCATTCAAACATGAGCAACGACCAGCAGACCGGCGGCACTTTCAATTCGTGGCCAAAAAAAATTGGCGGAGCGGCGTTGCTCGTGGCGCTCGTGCTGGCGGCGTACTGGCCTGCGTTGACCGGCCAATTCGTCTGGGACGATGAACTGCTCGTCCAAAAAAACCCGCTCGTGCTCGGGCAATATCATCTCGGCAACGTCTGGTTTCGCACTGACTTCTCGCTGACCACCACGGCGCTCTGGCTGCAATGGCTGC
>JAYWBR010000439.1:0-9921 GCA_043781315.1 Verrucomicrobiota bacterium
AGCTGGCGGATCAACTCGTCGCGGGCGGCGGCGGAATGACGCGGCTGGCCCGGCGCCAGCTCGGGCCAGTTGTGCAGCAGCGAGTAGCCATCCACTAAAATGCGAACCAACGCCATGCGCGCAGGCTACAGCTACCAGCGGTTTTCGTCCATCCGGCAAAAAGCCGGGGAGTGTCCTGATTTGTAGGCGACGAGGTAACGAGTCGTCCGGCAAAGCACTCCTTACGTCGTGCCCTACAAGTTGAATTAGGAAACCACCAAAAGCCATTGACGCCCGCCGCAGTCCGAGCCTGAACCCCGCAGGGGAGCACACGCGCCCCGCGTGTGTCCGACCGCGCCCACGCGGCCGGAACCGACGCGCGCCACCGCGCGTCAGCCACAGCTCCAGTGCGGATCGTTGCGCGGTGGCGCGCAACGGTGCGGTGGACGGGGCGTCCACCGCCGCACGCGAGGCGCGTGCGCTCCCCAACTCCACCTTGCGCCGCCCGCCGCGCTCATCGCCATTTTGATGCGTCTGTCCTGTGATTTTGCCCTTGCAAGCAAGGCGGGTTCTGGAAGGATTTGCGCATGACTCAAGTGATGACCGGCAACGCACGCCAAGCCGCCCCACAACTTTTCGGCCAAAAGAGCTGCCGATTGGCACTTGTTAGAAATAAACAGCAGAGACTTGGCTGAATACAATGTTAGCTGTTACGATCCCGCATTCCAATTATGAGATTAAACACATTGTTTGCGATAGGGTTGGTAATTAGTTTGGCGGGATGTGCGACGCCACAAACTCCAGAGCAAAGAGCAGCGGAGCACCAGCGTCGTGCAGAAGAACGACAGCGTCACGCCATTGAGCACGCCGCCAACCAGCAGCAAGCGCAAATTGAGCGGGAGGCCAATAACGTTCGTCATGCCGCAGAAGCGCGACGTCACGCAGAAGAAGATCTCCGGAGAAAATACTTACGCTTCAGCACTGGTGATCTGAAGCTTATGAATGCCCGTTATAGAGAGCTTCAGAACGCATCAGGACGTGACCTAAACGTCAAAGTAAATTCCCTCGGTATTGCAAATACGGATGCAAAAAATGTGGAGAAGGTTTTAGAGATTGAGCGCGAGTTGTTGAGACGTTGGCAAGCTGGAGATGCCGAAGCCTACTTGCCAGACTTTGGAGTGATCGCTCCGGCACAAAAGTAGTTATGTGCATCTGTCAGCTAATATGGAGATAGGCAGCAGGCAACTTCTTCGGGGTTTTTCGAGGGTGATGAAAACCCGAGTTTCGACACGGTAGCCAAGGCTGACGCATCCACCAACTGACCGGGCGGCAAACCCTTGACGACGGGAGAACTTGCCCAAGGCATCATGGACTGCGGTGGCAAGGCGGGAGCCGCGACCCCGCTTTCGGGCGCGGGAAGATCACCCGACTCAGGCCGCTGTTCGCCCGTACGAAAGCGGCGTGGCGCTGCGCTTCCCGCCGCAGTCCAAGACGCCGTCCTGATTTCAATGAACCAATCAGCATCAGCTTGCGCTCAGTGTTCGGCATGCGTCTGCCCAGGCACGGCAGCAATCCGGGCTTGACCCGGCTTCCTAAATTGGCTTAGATTTTTCGCGTGTTAACACCGTTTCGACAAGTTAAACTGGCCGGCGCCGTCGTAGTAGTACGCGACGCCGTCGGTGCTTGTCGTTAAGGAAAATTTCGACAACCACCCACGGCTGGCAACGGCTGTGGGTTTTTTGTTATCCACGCCGGGCCGCCACAACCGAAAAAATGGATTGATGGATTTTTGGATTGGTGGATGATTGGGAAACGCTGCCGCGAACCCCATTCATCCAATAATCCACGAATCCATTGATCCGCGAAGCAAACGAACATGAGCAAGACAACTGAATCCGCAAAAGTGAAACGTGCGAAAACCACCGCGAAGCCTCGCGCCGAGGTCGGCCAGCCCATGCTGGGCCGCGACATCTTCGTGCAAGCCCTCGAACGCGAAGGCTGCGAGGTCATCTTCGCCTATCCCGGCGGCGCGAGCATGGAAATCCACCAGTCGCTCACCACGTCCAAGATTCGCACCATTCTCCCGCGCCACGAACAGGGCGGCAGCTTCGCGGCGGAAGGCTACGCCCGCGCCACCGGCAAGGCCGGCGTGTGCATGGGCACCAGCGGCCCCGGCGCGACGAACCTCGTCACGGCCATCGCCGACGCCTTCATGGATTCCTGCCCGCTCATCGCCATCACCGGCCAGGTGAGCCAGGCGATGATTGGTCGCGGCGCGTTTCAGGAGACCGACATCATCGGCGTCACCTTGCCGATCGTGAAGCACAGCTACCTCATCACGAACATCAACGACATCCCGCGCATCGTGAAGGAAGCCTTCTACATCGCGCAAAGCGGCCGGCCCGGCCCGGTCGTGATTGATTTTCCGAAAAACATCCAGCAGCAAAAAACGCAGCCGGTCTGGCCGACGTTGGATCAAATCAAAAAAGGTCTGCGCGGTTATACGCAACCGGATTTGAAGGCGGACGAACTCGCACTGAACGAAATCATGGGGCTGATTGAGAAGGCTGAACGGCCTGTGCTGTATTGCGGCGGCGGCATCATCACCAGTGGCGCGGCGGCGGAACTGAAGAAGTTTGCCGAGGCGACCAACATTCCCGTGACGACCACGCTCATGGGCGTCGGTGGTTTTCCGGAAACGCATCCGCTCTCCTTGCGCTGGTTGGGAATGCACGGCTCGGCTTCTGCCAACTGGGCGGTCAACGGCGAATACGCCTACCGCAAAACGTTTGATGATCCGATGGTCAAACTCAAGGACGGTGCGGATTTATTGCTCGCGTTCGGCGTGCGCTTCGACGACCGCGTGACCGGCAAGTTCGAGGAATTTTGCAAGCACGGCACGATTGTGCATGTGGATATTGACGCGTCGGAGTTGAACAAAAACCGCAAGGCGCACCTGCCCATCGTCGGCGACATCAAGGATGCATTGACGCGCTTGAACAAGCTGGTCGCGAAACGGCCGATTCAGAAGAAGCACACCGCCTGGCTCGCGCAGATCGCCGAGTGGAAAGAGAAGGCGCCGTTCGCCTACCGCATCACGCCGGAAATCGCCAACAGCGATCACATGAAAGACCATCTCCAGGGTCAGGAGAACGAAGTCATCCTCCAGCAGATGGTGATCGAGACGCTTTACGAAATGACCAAGGGCGAGGCGTACATCACCACCGGCGTCGGCCAGCATCAGATGTGGGCCGCGCAATGGTATAAATACAAACACCCGCGCCAATTCATCAGCAGCCTCGGCCTCGGCTCGATGGGCTACGGCTATCCCGCCGCGCTCGGCGTGAAGGTCGCGCTGCCCGACAAGCAGGTCATTGACATTGATGGCGACGGCTCGTTCCTGATGAACATCCAGGAACTGGCCACCGCGCACATCGAGAAAATTGCCGCGAAGGCGATCATCATGAATAACCAGCATCTCGGCATGGTGGTGCAATGGGAGGATAATTTCTTCGCCGGCAATCGCGGCCACACCTATCTGGGCGACCCGGATCATCGCGCGGAAATTTATCCCGACTACGTGCGCGTCTGCAATTCGTTCAACGTGAAATGCGAGCGCGTGATGTACAAGAAAGATCTCCGCGCCGCCATCCAACGGATGCTGGATGCCGACGAACCCTACGTGCTCGACGTGGTGACGCCTTATTCCACGCACGTCCTGCCGTTCATCCCGGCGGGCAAGACCGTGGCGGACATGATCTGGAAAGCGTAAGCAAATTCTGAAAAGCAAAAGCGGCGGGAAGAAATTCCCGCCGCTTTTTTATTCCGGCAGGAGGTGAACTGCGGGTTACGGCAGCGGATGGGGGGAAAGACATTCAGAACTTCATTTCTTATCCGTGGCATCGGTGCCATCCGCAGTTAAACCCGAACTCCGAAATTGCCCGGGGAGCAGACGCGCCCCGCGTGTGGTTTTCCGCGCCCTCGCGGAAAACGGGCGGCGTCCGAAATGTTCCAAGCGATTCGGTTGCCGTCCGGCGTCCCCAGTGCGGAACGCGGGGCGCGTTCCGCCACGCCCGGGGCGGGCGTGCTCCCCGAACTTCGGAGTTCGGGTTAAAAAATCACAACGGAAAATCCCGTTCTTCATCAGCCGGAGTTGTGACGGATGCCGGCTCAACTCTGGCTTTGAGCGCCACACTTACGCCTGCATCGCTTGGCCCAACATTCTCCTGACTTAAATTATCCGTGGTGAAGGCCGGGTACTGTTCGTCCGAGGAATCAGCCGCAGCATTTTTTTCCGCCGCTGACTCGGCTGCGGGTTCAATCGTCGGCACCAGCGCGGTCTTCATTTTGATTTCGTCCCCGGCTGCTGGCGGGGCGGCCAGTTCCAGCCGGGCCTGCGCGCGGCGGACCAAGGCCAGCATCGTGACGGACGCCGCCGCTTGCCGTTCGGCCTCCTGAATCCGCGCGAACTCGCCATACACCTCCTCGCGGATCGGTTCGTCGCGCGTGACGAGTTCCTGGCCGTTGGTGGCGCGCATCGCCTGGAGAATGTGATGGGCATTGATGTTTTCGAGCGGGCGCGCCGGCGTGTAGGCCGGTTCCTGGCCGTGCGTTTCCGCGACGAGATGCGCCGCGATGAGCGTCTGCAACACTTGCTGCACCAACCGGCTGGGAATCGCCAGCTCGGCGGACATCTCGTGAATCGTCGCCGGTGGCAGACCGCGTTGAAACCGCTGGCCGATGCAGGTGAGCAGCCGCAGCGCGACGAATTCGCGGCCGCGCTGGTTCACGTTCTCGGCGATTTTTTCCTGCAAGTAGAGCGTGCGGTTTTGAAACGCATACGCCACCTGTGCGCCGAATAGCACGATGAACCAGGAGAAATAGAGTCCGATCATCAACACCGGGATCAGCGCCAGACTGCCGTAAAAGGTCACGTTCGTGGCGAGCCGCGACGCGTAAAGAAAACCGCACAGGTTGTTCAAATGCCAGAGCGAGCCGGCGACCATGCCGCCGATGAGCGCCGCGCTGAACTGCACCTTGGTGTTCGGCACAAGCTGGTAAAACAGCGCGAACGTGAGCCATAACAACACCAGGGTGAGCGCCGAAAACAGGAGCGGCCCCAGCACCGGCAAGCGCTCCGTGACCGCGTGGGCGAACTGCCAATGCGTCCCGCTCGCCAGCCCCAGCGCGGCAATCAGCAGCAATGGCCCCAGCGTGATCGTCGTCCAGTAAAGCACGATGCGTAAAATCCAGTTGCGCCCGCGCGTCACGCCCCAGATGTCGTTGAACGTGCTTTCCACCTGGCTCAACATGCGGACGCCCACCGCCAGCAACAGCACCATGCCGATCGTGCCGAGCGCGGTGTGCCGGATGTCGGCGACCAGTTCGCGGATTTTTGATTTCGCCTCCGCCACCCGCTCGTCCCGCATGGTCAGGGTCGGAGCGTTGGTGGCGGGGGGCAAAATGGTTTCGTTCGTGCCGCCCGCAATCTCGGCGGTGCCATTCGTCGCGGGCGCGCTGATTTGTCCGGCAAGAAAATTGGTGCTGCCGGTCGTGGCTGAACTGCCGGTGGCGAACGGGTGGTTGGTGGGGTTCGGCGAGGGCGGAATGACCGTGGCGATGAACTTGTCCACGATGGTGTAAATGCGCTCTTCCCCTTCATCCTTGAGCAGGCTGCTGGTGATGCTGATGACCACGGCCAGCATCGGAATCATCGCCAGCAAGGTGGTGTAGGAGAGGGCCGAGGCGCGGATCGGGCAGCGGTTGCGGACGAAACTTTTGCCGAGCAGAATCCAAAAATAAACAAACCGCGTCAGCCGGGTAAGATCGGCCTCGGAACGCAGGCCGCGTTCGTCCAGCAACGTCCGGAACTTCTCAAGCCATGATTTTTTTTCTGCCATGTTGGCCGGACGCTAAGGCAAAAGCGGAAAGCGGGAAAGCGGGAAAGCGAAAACCCCAAGGCCACGCGCCCGCAGCCTTCACGCTGAGAATCCCGGCTGGCCGTATCCCGAAAACCGCCTTCGTCCGGGCTCAGGGCGGGAAGCCGAGGAATTTGAGGGCATTGGTCAGAGAGATGTTTCCGGCGGCATCTTCGGCAAAGACCTGCACCAAGTTTGTGCCGGAGAGCACGGTCAGGTTCGCTGCGTTCCATTTCGCAAAGCTGTTGGTGCTGCCCGCCAATACCCAGCCACCATTGTTGATCTGACACCACACATTGGACACGCCCACGTTGTCGCCCGCCTTGCCGGTCACGGTGAGCACGGCGTTGCTCCACTTCTGGTTCACCAACGGAAAGGTGATCACGTTTACCGGCCGCGTCACATCCGTGCATGTGGCCGTGATCGTCAGGTTGGAAGACATGGTAAAGGTCAGGGCCGCATTGGTGGTCAACACGCCGCGCACGTCCCACGAACTGAAGACGGAACCCTTGGCGGGCGTGGCTTTCAGGCTGTAACGGTTGCTGATCACCAGCGACTTGCCGTTGTAGTTGGGCGTCACGCTGCCGGGGCCGACAATCTGCACCGTTGGTCTGTCCATCAGGATATACTTTAACTTCACCTTGTTGGTGAGGGAGACGTTGCCGCTGGTGTCCACGGCGCAGGCCGAGAGCGTGTTCGTGCCCGGCACCAAGGTCACCTGTGCGATCCAGTTGCTGCCGAGATTGGTCGAAGTCGCCGTGGTCCATGCTCCATTGATGCCGACCAGGATATTCGACACGGCCACGTTGTCCCGCGCTTTGCCGGTCACGGTCAGCAACGCACTGGCGGGATGCAAGCTGGCGGTGGGGCTGGTGATGATCGCGGTTGGCCGGGTCGCATCCCGGAAGTTGGCGACGAGCGTCAAATTGGGGGTCATCGTGAATTTCAACGTCGGCTTGTTGGTTAGCGGGTTTCCCAGGCCATCCGTCCAGTTGATGAAGGCAAACCCGGCGGCGGGAACGGCGGTCATGGTGTAGCGGGTGCCGATTTGCAAAGCGGCGTGGTTGTAGTTGGGCGAAACTTTCCCGCGCCCATTCGTACTCACGGTCAAGGTGTCGCTCGCGACATAGATCAACTGCACCGTGTTCGTCAGGGAGACATTCCCGCTGCTGTCCACCGCGTAGGCCGCAATGGTGTTCGTGCCGGGAGTCAGATTCAAACCAGCCGCCCAGTTCGTCCAACCATTCCCCGTGCCGGCTCCGTTCCAGCCACCGTCGTTCAAACTATAAAAGGCATTCGTCACCGCCACGTCATCCGCCGCCGTGCCTTTCACGGTGAACGCCGCGTTGCTCACCTGAAGGCCGGTTGCCACATTCGTCATGCTCAACGTCGGACGCACGGTTTCCACCACATTCGTGGAGGGCTCGAATCCGGGACTAAATTCCAAAGTGTAACCCGGATGCGTGGCCGCAAACGCCGCGTCGATGGTCACGAGGGGATCCAACGTCATTTCGTAGGTGGCGGTTTCGTTGATGGCACTGGTCTCCACCGAAAGCCGGAAGCGGTAGATTGAATTGGCCGCCACCGTCACTGTCTGGTTGAGATTCCCGCCGGGAACGCCGCTCGCCGGGAGTTTGATCGGCGGCGTGGCGATGTTGTAAACGTAGGCGAGATTCGTTGTGGTGCCAATAAAGTCTATCAGCAGAACGTTTGCCTCCATCCGCCGGCCGCCGGCGTTCGAGGGCAACGGATTGGGATAATCTAAATTGCCGACAAAGTTGAGCGGCACGTTGACATTGCCCGGAGGGCCGTTGACTTGGAAATAGTAATCAAGCTGCACCAAGGCATCCACGCCCTGCACGCCCGGGGTAACCGTGTTCAAAATAACTTTCGTTTGCAAAACCGGATCCGCTCCACCCGTGATGGTGCCCGTGGCGGACCCGCTCCCTTCGGCGGTCGCATAACTCTCCGTATGCGTGCCGACCACATCATGAAAGTTAAAATACTGGTGCGGCCCCGAACTGTCCTGCGCGGCCGCAATCAGAAATACCAGGACTGCCGGCGGCAGGGTGGCCTGGCTGGTTAAGGGCAGTAGCAGCGAAGCCACCAGCGCCAGTGAGAAGAAGAAAGCATTCCTTTTCATATGTTCAATCACGCAAAAGTTTATAACGGGCGAGCCAGTCCTGAGCGTTTGGGTATTATCCAAGCGTGGCACAGTAAGCCTTGCCGCCGGCACCCGTCAAACTAAAAACCCCGCGTCACCCGGCCAAGCTCGTTCAGTTTTCACGTTTTACGTTTCACGCTTCCACCGCCAACTGCTAGTCTCCCCCCATGGCTCGTAAGGAAACATTCGGCTCGGGTTCAACTCGGGGCTTCGACGACATCATCGGCGTGGTGCTGCTCGCGCTGGCGGCGCTGCTGCTCATCGCGCAATGGTCATTTGATCCGGGCGATCTTTCCGCCATCAAGATTCCCCCGAACAGCCCGCCCCACAATGTGATTGGTTCGCTGGGCGCGTATCTGGCCTGGGGCGGGTTTCTGCTCCTGGGCGTGGTCGGATATTTTTTGCCGGCGTTGCTGGCGCTGTTCGGCGCGGCCTTTCTGCTGCACTTTCTGCCCTACCTGCGCGAACATTTGCGCTGGGCGCTGTCCTGGGCCGCGGGGTTGCTGGTCTCTTTGACGGGCCTGCTCTTCCTGGCGGACAACGCCGGCTGGCTCGGACAGCTCCATACCAGGATTGGTTCGCAAAGCGCCGGCGGCTGGCTGGGGTACCTGACCTACGGTGATTACAAACACTGGCAGTTTGGCTTTTCGCTGCTCGGCCCGATTGGCGCCACGATTCTTTACGCGACGCTTTGTTTCGTCAGCGTGCTGTTCCTGACCGGCTTCGATCTGGGCCACTGGCTGCGCGGCCATTTCTCCACGCCGGAAATGAAAGCCGCCACGCCCGAAGAACAGGCGCTCGAACGCAAGTCCCGCGATCTCCAAAAGCAGGCGAAGAAACTCGAACAGGAAGTGGCCCGTGCCACCACCGTCACCGGCACCACGCCCAACAGCGGCCTGGGCGCGGACATGCAGCCCGTGCCCGAACCCACCGTGCGCGATCTCAGCGTCCCGCAGGCCAAGGCGCGCGGCAAGAAATCCGGGGTGCCGGAACCGACGAAGGAAATCGCCCCGCACGACGAGGTGGAAATCATCCCTGCCAAGGAAACCGTGGCCGCCACCACCGCCGACATTCTCGGCAAGGCCGCTGAACCCAGCGCCAACAAGACTGACGACGCTGTCGCCGTCGCCGAAAAAACCGACGAAGCCAAAGCCGAGCCGGTCATCACGTTCGCGGACGGCTCCGTGCCGACGGTGCAGCCGAAGCCCAAGCTGCTGCCGCGCAAACCCAAGCCCATCACCGTCGCGCAGACGCCGATGATCGGGAATTATCAATTGCCCTCGATGGATTTCCTCCAGCACCCGGACATGACCGTGAAGCCCACGGAGTCCAAGGAGGAATTGATGGCCAACGCGCGGCTCATGCAGCAGACGCTCGCGCAGTTTGACATCGAGGTTTCCCTCGGCGACATCACCAAAGGCCCGACCATCACGCGCTACGAGCTGCATCCCGCACCCGGCGTGAAGCTGGAAAAAATCGCCGCGCTTTCCAACAACATCGCCGCCGTCCTCAAAGCTGAACGCATTAACATCCTCGCGCCCGTCCCCGGCAAAAGTTCCGTCGGCATCGAGGTGCCGAACCTCATCAAGACCAAGGTCATCATGCGCGACCTGTTCGAGTCCGACGAATGGCGCAACACCAAGGCCCGCATTCCCATCGCACTCGGCAAGGATGTCTATGGCCATCCCATCATCGCCGACCTTGCGGAAATGCCGCACCTGCTCATCGCCGGCAGCACCGGCTCGGGCAAATCCGTCTGCATCAATTCCATCATCGCGTCGCTGCTCTACCGCTTCACGCCGGATCAATTGCGCTTCGTGATGATTGATCCCAAGGTGGTCGAGCTTCAGCAATACAACG
>JAYWBR010000440.1:0-9916 GCA_043781315.1 Verrucomicrobiota bacterium
CGCCACGGTGCGCCAGTTCAAGGCGAGCTGCGCCAGACTCGAAAACACCATCACCGACGTGCCGCCCCACAACGCCCAGCGCACGGGATTGATGTCGCCGGCGGGATTCATCTTGAACGACGCGACGTACCCGGCCACGCCCAGGTTCGCGGTGTCGAGCGAAACCAGCCACGGCGCGATGCCCCAGTAGAGCAGCGCCGAAGCGGCGAACATTGAAAGCGACACGCGCAATCCGGTGATCATCCCCGCGCCGACGAGCAGCACGCTCGGCTCAAAAGCAAAGCCCGCCATGCTGCCACGCGACAGCGGATTGACCCAGCGCGGAAAATCCAGCGTGTCCGGCAGGTAGAGCCACGATTGCATTTTCTCCAACCAGCCCGGCAGCCGGTTTTTTATTTTCAACTGTTCGCCCAGCACGGTGTAATTGTGGAACACACCGATCACACCGCCGCCGATGAGCGCAATCAGCAATGAATACGCCTGTTTCAGAGCCTCCGCCCCTTTCGAGTAAAGACTGCGCAACGTTTCCGCCGTGGCGATGCCGGTGGGAAATCTCAGTTGCTCGTGATTGATCATCTGCCGTTTCATCGGGATGGCGAGAAACACGCCGAGCGCGGCGGTGAACAACACGAACGGCGCGGCGACGTACCACGGCTGCTGCACGCCTTGGATGAGCAGCAACGCGCCGATGCAGGTGGCGAGCGTGGAACCGGTGGAGGAGCCGGCGGCCGTCGCGGTGGATTGCATGCAGTTATTTTCCAGCATGGTCATGCGGGAAAATTTTCCGCGAAACAACGAGCTGACCGTGTTCCACACCACAAACGAAATCACGCACGCCGTGATGGAAACGCCGAAACTCCAGCCGATCTTGAGCGTGGTGTAGAGGTTCGACACGGCCATGAACATCCCAAGAATCCCGCCCATGAGCACGGCGCGGAGGGTGAGCTGTTTCTGGTGGTCGCCGCGATAATACTTTTCAAACCACTGCCGGTCCTTTTCCTCCGGCGTGCCCGTGAACTCCCCGACCGGCAGTTCCAGGTTTTCGTCGGAGACGCTCTGAGTCTGGGAACGCACAATCGGGTTCGGTTCAGGTTCGGAATTCATGGGCGGATGTTCAAACAGCGGCGGGCGGGGCGCGAGATTTTTTTACGAGGGACACCTGTTTTGAGACAGGACAGTGCCCCGATTTGAAACACCGCTTTGGGAAAAATGGGGGGACGAAAAAGAATTGGAAGCGTTGGGCGCGGGACAATTGACTGCCAGCCGGCCGAACGATTCATCCAGCCGGCAGAAGTCGCCGGACTAAACGCCGGAGTCCGTGCTCAGGTGGGTGATCTGGACGGGGTGCGGGAAATGGGCGGCTTCCCGAGCGTCCCCGGAAATATTCAACCGGTAACGCGGCCGGCTGGAGTTGGTCAGATGCGAGCGCAGCTGCATCAGAAACAACGGGGAGGCTTTGGGCGCGGGGTGCCGCCGGTTAATTTCCGCCAGGCCGCGCACTTCCTGGAGGAGCCGCATCAATTTGTCTTTGGTAGCCATGATTTTTAAATTCTGAAAGGGCTACTGCAAGAGATATGCCAGTGGATATTTTCCCCGCGACTCTCAAAAAAAATTGCGCAACTCCCCAGGGGAACTGCGCAAATGCTCTGACAAACAATGGCCGAGAAATTATTTCACCGCCGCGCCGGCCACGCTCAACGTCAGCTCAATCTCATCCGACACCTTGTCCTCGTACTGGCCGGGGTTGATGTTAAACTCACTGCGTTTGATTTTGAAGTTGGTGCGGATGACAAGCAGGTCGCCTTTCAGGTTCGGCACCCGGGCGCTCAATTTGTCTTTGAGATAGGTAAGCTTCACCGGCACGGTCAGCTCTTTGGAAACATCCTTGCAGGTAAATGTGCCCACGGCCTCGGCAGTCGTGACGTCGCCGGAGGATTTCACGTTTTTCAATGCCTTCACGTCGAAGCTGAGTTCGGGATATTTCGCCGCGTCCAGCCATTTGTCGCTGTGCAGATGACCGTTCATCATCGCGTTCGGCACCGTGAGCGAGGCGCTCGTGATGACGATCTTGCCCTTCGTGTCGCCGGGTTTTTCGGAGTCGAACGTCACCGTGCCGGTGATGCCGTTGGCGCTGCCGTTGACGGATTCCAGCGGCGCGTCGAGGTGAAACAGCGCGGTGTTCACGCCTTTCGGGTCTTTGAAGTCGAACGTCTGCGGCGCGGCGAAGGTCGGGCCGGCCAGGGAGAGGGAGGTGAGCAGGGTGATGAGGTTAGTTTTCATGGGTGGTTGATTAATTTGCAGTTTTCTTGTTTCTAAAACGGAAGGAGGCGGCCAGCAGAATTCCCGCCCCCGTCAGCACCGCGCCGAGAAAATCCACGCCGGGCACGAATTTCTTTTCGTACGTGACCCCTTCGATGCCGGTCACTTGATCCATGTTTTTCGTCGGCACGCTGTTCTTCGTCCAGCCGCGATTTGCGCCCGCCGCGAGCCAGAAGCCGCAGCCGGCCAGGACAAATCCCAACGCCACGGTGCGGAAAATTTGTTTCATATTGCGCCGCAGAGATAATTCAGTTGGGCCGGGATTGCCAGCGCTTTGCGGCCCCGGCCACGCGGCGCCCGAGCAATTCGCCGGTGAGCTTGTCGCCCGCGTCCGGCGAAACTTCCGGCGCGGCCGACCTGCCGCCCTGCGCCATCACGCCGCTGAAACCGCCGACGCGGTTCACGCCGTTGGCCTGCATCGGCATTTCACCCAGGCCGACCCAGACCATCCCGTGCTGCATTGCCAGCGTGTGGAAGTATTGCAGCGTGCTGAACTTGTCGCCCGCCGGGCTGCTGGAAACGCTGAAGCCGGAAGCAATCTTGTCCTTCCACTTGCCTGTGAACCAGCTTCCGGCGGTGGCGTCGGCGAAGGTCTTGAACTGCCCGCTCGGCCCGCCCATGTACGTCGGGCTGCCGAATATGATCGCGTCGCTGGCGTCGAGCTGCGCCATCAGCGCTTCATTTTTGAACCGGCCTTCGACGATGTCTTTGCCGCTGATGGCAATGGCCTGGACTTTCACGGCGGCGACGGAGCCCGCGCCCTGCGCGACCGCCTCGGCCATCTTCGTGGTGTGGCCCGAACCGGAATGATAAACGACAGATACAGTGGTCATGGCTTTATTTTTCGGGGTTGTGGTTTAGTTCAAGTCAAACAACAGCACCTGCGATTTTCCGATGGCCGTGAGTTTCAATTTGGCTTCCTCACTGACCGCGACGGCATCACCGGCGTTTAATTTCTGTCCGTTCAATTCCACCGCGCCCTCGGCGACGTGAATCCACGCCTGACGTTGCGCCGGCAGCAAATGTTCAACCGTGTCACCGGATTCAAGTTTTGCCAGCAACAGTTCCGCGTCCTGGTTGATGGCGATGGAACCGTCACGCCCGCTCTGGCTCGCGACGAGATGCCACACGCCAGTCTGGGCGCGCACCATTGATTTTTCTTCGTAGCGCGGCTTCGCGCCTTTGCGGTCGGGTTGAATCCAGATTTGCAACAGGTGCACCGGATTTTTCTCCGACGGATTGAATTCACTGTGCTGCACGCCCGTGCCAGCGGCCATGTATTGCACCTCACCGGTGCGGATGACGCGGCCGTTGCCCATCGAATCCTTGTGCTCCAGTTCGCCATCGAGGATGTAGGTGATGATCTCCATGTCGCGGTGCGGGTGCGTGCCGAAGCCGCCGCCGGGCGCGACGGTGTCGTCGTTGATCACGCGCAGGCTGCGAAAGCCCATGTGCGCCGGATCATAATAGCCCGCGAAGGAAAAGGAGTGGTAAGCGTTCAGCCAGCCGTGGTCGGCGTGGCCCCGTTCGTTTGCTCTTCGTATATCCATCATGTGAGGACAATAGCGGCGGGGAAAATTTCCAGCCAATACCTTGTTGCTCGCGCAGCGATGCCTTTTAAGTATCATTGACGAATGGAACTGCGACATCTCCGCTATTTCGTGACCGTGGCCGAACTGTTGAACTTCACCAAGGCGGCGACGCGCCTGCGCGTGGCGCAGCCCGCGTTGAGCCGTCAGATTCGCGATCTCGAAGAAGAACTGGGCGCGCCGCTGCTCGACCGCGGGCCGCGCTTCGTGAAACTCACCGAGGCCGGCACGGTTTTTCTGCCGGAAGCGAAAGCGGTGCTGCAACGCGGCGACGAAGCCACGCAAGCCGTCCGCGCCGTCGTGCGTGGCGAGCGCGGACAAATTCACGTCGGCTATGCGCCTTCGCCCACCGTGGAGTTATTGCCCTGCGCGCTGCACACGTTTCAAAACCTCGCGCCCGGCGTGCGCGTGACGCTGCACGATTTGTCGTCTGAAGAAATGCTGCACGGGCTGAACGACGGCAAACTCGATCTCTGCCTGCTGGTGCGGCTCTCGGCGAAATCCCTGCGCGGGCTGAAGTTTGAAATGCTCCGCGAATATCCAACGTGCGTGGCAATGTCGCCGAATCATCCGCTCGCCAAACTGAAACACGTTTCACCGAAACAAATCGCAAACGAGCCGTTGCTGGCCTTCACGCGCGCCGACTATCCGGAATACCACACGATGCTCGAAGAACTGTTCAAACCGTTCGGAGCCAGACCCTGCGTGGTGGAAGAACATGACAGCGCGCCCGGCCTGATTGCCGCGACGGAAATCGGACGCGGCCTCGCCATCGTGCCATCGTGCATGGGCATTCTCGCCGGTGGCCGGATCAAGCTGCGACCGCTGCATCCCGCGCCGCCACCGCTGCCGGTGGGCGCGGCGTACAATCCGAAAAAATTTCCGGTGGCCGCGCAGAAATTTTTGCAGGCCGCGCGGAGCGCGAAGCAGACGGCTTAACGCAGTGGCACGGGCGTCTCGCCCGTTTGAATCGCAGCCACACATCCAGCTGGAAAATAGAAACACACGGGCGGGACGCCCATGCCACTATCAAACCACCCGCACCAAGTCCCCCGTCTCGTAGCGGACTTTCGCCAGGCTGGCGTACTTGTCGCTGGCCGCGCGATACCCGAGCGCGCACGCCACGACGGTCTTGTAGTCGCCGCCTTCCAAGCCGAGAATTTTGTCATACTCCGCCGGCACGAGACCTTCCATCGGACAGGCATCCACATTGAGCAAAGCGGCGCATGTCATCAAACTTCCGAGCGCGATGTAAGCCTGACGCGCCGCCCATTCGTGCGCGGCTTTTCCGCGTGGGCCGTTGACGACGTCGCCAATCATCATGTGCCAGTAAGGGGTCATGGATTCCGCAGGCACGCCGCGCACGCTGCTGATACGCGCGATGAGCTTGTCCACGTCCGCCTTCTTCATTTCTGTGCGTGCTGTGAAAACCACGAACTGCGAACAATCTACGACCTGCTTCTGCCCCCACGAATGCGGCAGCAACGCCGCGCGCGTGGCTGAATTCTGCACGATGAGAAATCGGTACGGCTGCAATCCGTACGAAGTCGGCGTCAGCACGAGTGCCTGCTCCAGCGCCGCCCAGGTGGCTCCGGGAATTTTTTGGGCCGGGTCAAAAACTTTCGTGGCGTAGCGCCAGTTCAGGGCTGATAATAATTGTTCGTTCGATTGGTTGTTCATTTTTTGTTCAGGCGTACGGCCGTTCCATTCCAGAACCGCGCAGCGCAGGGCGGTTACAGTAATCAATTTCGCCGCCCCGTCAAACCACCCGCCAGCAGAAATTGTTGCAGCATCGTCGCTGTGCGCCGAAAAAGTAGAGCCACACCCGATCCAAGACCGCGCCACCGCACGCGCCACTCCAATTTGCCGCTGGAAATCCACCCCGCAGTTTCTACCATGCGCGCGAACTTGATGACTCCCGTCGCCCAGCGCTCGCATCTGAAAGACCTCGACTACTCGGTCGTGCAACAATGCATGCACTGCGGTCTCTGCCTGCCGACCTGCCCGACCTACGACGCCACCAAGCTAGAACGACACAGTCCGCGCGGCCGCATCTCGCTGATGCGCGCCATCGCCGACGGCGAATTGGAAGCCACCAAGACGTTTGGTGATGAAATGTATTTCTGCCTCGGCTGTCTCGCCTGCCAGACCGCCTGCCCCGCCGGCGTGAACTACGCCGAACTGTTTGAACACGCCCGCGCCGAGGTCGAGCAAAGTGGCGCGCTGCAATCGCCGAAACGAAATCTCATCCGCGCCTTCACGCTGCGCTGGCTGTTCATGGATCTCGCGCGGCT
This sequence comes from Verrucomicrobiota bacterium, assembly GCA_043781315.1. Classification (GTDB taxonomy): domain Bacteria; phylum Verrucomicrobiota; class Verrucomicrobiia; order Limisphaerales; family CAIQOK01; genus CAIQOK01. The sequence continues at coordinate 6,203 of JAYWBR010000440.1, forward strand.
GCAACTCGCCGGGAAATTTCTCCGGCTCTGGCAGCAGCTCGGCTTGCAAGCGTTGGTTCGCCGCAGCGGCATTTTGAAACTGCTGCCGCAACGTCTCCGCGAACTCGAAGCCCAGACGCCCATCATCCAGGCGCACTTCTCCGCCGACCTGATCGCGCCCACCATCTCCGCCGTCGGTGAAAAAAAATTCCGCGTCGCCATGCTGACCGGCTGCGCCCAGGATTTGATTTACAGCGACATCAACCGCGACACCGTGGAGGTTCTTGTGCGCAACGGCTGCGAAGTTATCACCCCATCCGAGCAAAGCTGCTGCGGTTCGCTGCACGCCCACAACGGGGAATGGGATCTCGCGCAACAGCTCGCCCGCCGGAACCTTGACCAGTTTCCGCCGGAACAATTCGACGCCATCATCACCAACGCCGGCGGCTGCGGTTCGCATTTGAAACACTACGCCAAGCTGCTGGCGGATGATCCGGTTGACCATAAGCGCGCGGAGCTTTGGGATGCGAAGGTGAAGGACATCCACGAGTGGCTGGTGGAGATAAACATCCAAGTTCCAAACTCCAAATTCCAAACGACGGCACAGGGTTCGTCGGCTCCCCTTGGAACTTGGAACTTGGAACTTGGAACTTTCTCCGTCACCTACCACGAGTCCTGCCACCTGTGCCACGGCCAGAAAATTTCCGCGCAGCCCCGGCACTTGCTCCGCGCGATTCCCGGTTTGAAATTGGTTGAGTTGCCGGAAGCCAACTGGTGCTGCGGCAGCGCGGGGATTTACAACCTCACGCAACCGGAAATGGCCGACCAGCTTCTCCAACGCAAACTGGATCACATCCAATCCACCGGCGCGGAAATTGTCGCAACCGGCAATCCCGGCTGCCTGCTGCAACTCGTCAACGGCGCGAAACAGCGCGGGATGAAACTCCGCGTCGCCCATCCGATCACACTGCTGGCCGAAGCGTATCGCCAAGGCGAAGTCTGAACACTTCCCCTTGGTCGGTAGGGCGCGCCGCGCCGCGCGCGCCGGGCAACAGACTTCGTGGCGGCGGCGCGCGCGGAGCGACGCGCCCTACCACGCCTTCCCTTGAGATGAATGGTTTTCACCATTCGCCTCACCCGACTCCAATCACATCCGGCACTCATCGTCTGGCTCAATTTTTCGTGTGTTTCGTGTGTTTCATGGTTAAGAATTGGCAGCGAAATTTATGCGAACCAAATCTGAAATCATTTCCCTGCTCACCAACCCCGGCATCATCGCCGTCGTCCGCGCGCAAAAACAGGAGCAAGTCCTTCCACTCTCCGAGGCACTCATCGCCGGCGGCGTCATCGCCATTGAAATCACCATGACCACGCCCAACGCCATCGCCGCCATCCGCGAGGCGAGTCGGCATTTTGGCAGCCGCGCGCTCATCGGCGTCGGCACCGTGCTGGATGTGGCGACATGCAAAGCGGCCATCGAAGCCGGCGCGGAATTTGTCGTCAGCCCCATTTGCCGGACGGAGCTGGTCGCCGTGGCGCACGCGGCCGGCAAGCCCATCATGCTCGGTTCCTACACCCCAACCGAAGCGCAGACCGCACACGAAGCGGGTTCCGATTTCATCAAGATTTTTCCGGCCGACGGACTTGGTGCGGGCTACATCAAATCCCTGCGCGCTCCCCTGCCCCATTTGAAACTCGTGCCGACCGGCGGCGTGGATCTGAACACCATCCGCGATTTCATCAACGCCGGCTGTGCGGCGGTCGGTGCGGGATCGTCGCTCGTCTCGGCGAAAATTTTGCAGGACGGCGCGTGGGCGGAACTAACACAGCGCGCCAAGGATTTTGTGCAGGCCGCCGCGGAGGCCCGGCAGAAGAAATAACCGGCGACCATGTCTCCACCAAACTATCGCGTGCGCCGCGCCACGTTGGACGACCTGAGCGCACTCAAGCCGCTCTGGGAATCCATGCGCTTCTCCGTGGACGATCTGGAAAAACGCCTCACCGAATTTCAAGTCGCGGAGAACACCGGGGGCGAAGTCGTCGGCACCATCGGCTTCCGCATGAGCGGACGGCACGCCTGCACTCACAGCGAAAGCTACGCGGATTATTCCGTCGCCGATATCTGCCGGCCGCTGTTTGGCGAACGTCTGCGAGTGTTGTCCACCAACCATGGCATCGCGCGCCTCTGGACGCAGGAGAACGCGCCGTATTGGAGCCGCGAAGGATTTCAGCCCCCCGACGAGGAGACGTTGAAAAAACTTCCCGCCGCCTGGGTGAACGAAAATTCCGGGTGGCTCACGTTACAGTTGAAAAGCGAGGAAGCCTTCGTCTCGCTGGAAAAGGAACTGGGAGTTTTCATGCAGGCAGAAAAAGCGCGGGCGGCCAAAATGCACGAGCAAGCGCGGCTGATAAAAATTCTCGCCACGGTCGCAGCCGTGATCTTCGGCATCGTGGTGATTGGCGCGCTCGTTTACCTGATGCGGAAGAACGGCCTGCTACTTCCCCGCCGGTAACTTGAACTCGTCCGCGTGGTAGGAGCTGCGCACCATCGGCCCGCTGGCGACGTGGACAAACCCCAGCGCCTCGGCGCGCGTCTTGTATTCGGCAAACTTCGCGGGCGTCACAAACTCCACCACCGGCAGATGCTTCAACGTCGGCTGCAAATACTGGCCGAGCGTGAGGAGATCACAATTCGCGGCGCGCAAATCCCGCATCGCCGTGAGGACTTCGTCTTCCTGCTCGCCGAGACCCAGCATGATGCCAGACTTCGTGTGGATCGTAGTGCCGCGTTTGGCTTTCACCTTCGCGAGCACGCTCAACGAGCGGTCATACGTGGCGCGATGCCGCACGCTCGGCGTCAGGCGGCGGACGGTTTCGAGATTGTGATTGTAGATGTGCGGGTTCGCCGCGAGGACATTTTCAATCGCCACATCGTTGTCCAAAAAGTCCGGCACCAGCACTTCGATGACGATGCCGGGGTTCAACTCGCGCACGGCTTCAATCGTCTTCCGAAAATGTGCCGCGCCGCCGTCGGCCAGATCATCGCGTGCCACGGCGGTGATGACGACGTGCTTCAACTTCATCCGCCGGGTCGCCTCAGCCACGCGCTGCGGTTCGTCAATCTCCAGCGCGAGCGGCTTGGCCGTGCTGACCGCGCAAAATCCGCAGGCGCGCGTGCAGCGGTCGCCGGCGATCATGAACGTCGCAGTGCCTTTGCTCCAGCATTCCCAATGGTTCGGGCACTTGGCGCTTTCGCAGACGGTGTGCAGCTTGAGTTCGTCCAGCAGCGCGCGGGTCTGCGCGAACGCGCTCGAAGTGGGCAGCTTGAGGCGGAGCCACTCCGGCAGACGCGGACGTTTGGTTTCAGTTACTGTCATCGGCTGGAAAATAAATGGAAAACATTCAACATTCAACATTCAACATTCAACGCCCAACCTCGAGGGAACGTTCCGAACGAGGGCAGCCCATTGGGTATTGAATGTTGAATGTTTCTTCACCTAATTTTCAGCCCCTTCCAAAACGCGGGCAGTTCTTCCGGGCCGAAATCCGCCAGCACCTGGCCGTTCACCTCCAGCACCGGCGCAAGTTCCTGGCCGGACAGGCGGACCATCTCGGCAAACGCCGCCTCGTCGGCGATGACATCCAGCTTTTCGTATTGGATGTCGTGGTCGTCGAGCCAGCGGATGGCTTTGTGGCACCAGCCGCAATAGGGTTTGATGAAAAGGCGGGGTTTCA
>JAYWBR010000441.1:0-27148 GCA_043781315.1 Verrucomicrobiota bacterium
GCACAAAATTTGCACAGAAATTCTTTCCGATGCCTGCCCATAGAATCACAATAAGCCTTGACAGTATTGGCTTTTGTCTGATAATCTACGGGCAATGAAAAGCATCGAAACACCCTCGACCGGAAACCATGAGACACCCTTAAATCATGGTTCGAATCCATGTCGGACAGCCACTCTCCTTCCGGTTTCCCCAAGCGATCCGTCGCCGCGCCGAATTGTGGTGGCCTCTTTCCCAAGGCTCGACGATAATAGGGCCAGAAACTTTAACCACAGGAACGACGATGTCACAGGCAATCATGGATCCGGAAAAAGTGCGGCGGTTCGCCGAGGAACTGCAACGCTTCAACAGCGACCTGGAGAACCGGATGATCATGCTCCATTCCCGGTTCGGCGCGCTGGGCGACACCTGGCAGGACCAGGAGCATGAAAAGTTCGCCGACGAATTCAAGCAGGCGCTGCGGGCGTTGAAAAAATTCGTGGACCTCTCCAAGGAACACACGCCCTATCTTCTCCGCAAAGCCCAGCGCATCGAGGAGTATCTCAACCAGCGCTGACCGCATGGCCCAGTCGGCAAAGATCACCTCCGTTGAAGCGATCGCCGCCTTTCGCGCCAGCCTGATTTTGTATCTCAGCAAGGCGCGGCCGGTGCTGGAGGAGGTCAGCGCGGAAGTGTTGCGCACGCGCGCGTGGCTGCAAAACGACCAGCGCCGGCATTGGGAAAATGAAGCGCGCCTCCGGAAACGGCGGCTCGAAGAAGCCCAGGCGGAACTGCTCAATGCGCGCATCTCCCAATTCAAACAAGGCACGTCGCTGCCGCACATGGCGATGCAACGCGCCAAACGCTCACTCCAGGATGCCGAAGAAAAACTGGCCATCGTCAAGCATTGGGATCGCGACATGGAAAACCGCACCGACCCGCTGACCAAGCAGATGGAGCAGTTGCACGGGTTTCTCGCGAGCGACATGAAAAAAGCCGTCGCCTACTTGTCGCAACTGGTCGAAACTCTGGATGCCTACGCCGAGGTGCTGCCACCGGCTCCGAGCCAGGAAGCGTCCGCCGCCCCGGATGAGAAAGGTTCCCCCGCGTGAACCTAAGCGGCAACAAAAGCCGGCTGGTGGCGTCCACCCAGGAGTTGATGCTGCGCTGGGCGGAAACCCGGAACTACTGGCGCGACGCGAAAAGCCAGGAGTTCGACGAGCGGTTCATGCAGGAATTGCGCGCGCGGGTGGACAAGGCGGTCACCTACATTGACAAGCTGGATGAAATCCTGAAGAAAGTTCAAAACGATTGTGAATAGCTCTCTTGGTGCCAAAGAAATGCTGGCGTTGCTGGACACCCTCAAAAGTGTGGTACGGGATTTTGCCGCGCGCGAGGAGGCGTTGAACCACGACTTCCGCACGCGCGCCAACGCGGAGCTGAACGCATTTGAAACCAAAAACCGCAGCCTGGAAGCCGGCCTCTCCGCGAACAGCGCCGCCGCCGAGACCACGTTGGAAGCGGAAAAAAACCGCCGCGAAGCCTGGTTTCAAAAACGCCAGACCGCAATCAGCCGCGCGCACGCCGCCGCCAAGCAACGTCTCGGCGATGAAGTCAGCGAGCAGGAACAGCAGTCCAATGAACGCAACCGGGAAAACTCCACGCTCGCCGAACGCCGCCGCGATCAGGCGCTCGCCGAATCCGTCACCCAGCACGAGGCGTTTCAGCAAAAGCTGACGGCGGGCAGCGCCACGTTGGAGCAACTGGCCAAGGAGGCGGGCCGCGCGTTTCGGGGCAACGGGAAATTCCGCCGGCTGCTGGCTCCGGATTATTCGTGGCCCGATCCCGATTTCGCACGCACGGAATACGAATTGTTTGCCGAGTGGGAGCTGCTCGAAAAAAAAATCCGCGCGCACCTGGAGCAGTTCCGGAAGCTTCCCGCGCCCGCGATTTTTAAATACGCACCGGTTTGGTTTCTCACCCTGCTGTTGCTGGGCCTGGCGGCGGCGGGGCCGGTGCTGGCGCGCTTTGGCTCCCCGACTTTTCCGGCGTGGGTGCCGGTGGCCGGGGGTGCCGCACTCGTGGGCGTGTGGATTTTTTACTGGCTCGGAATGCGCACAGCCCAGCCGCTCGCCGGGGAAATTGCCGGCGGCGTGGCGCGCGCGCGACGCCTGCTCGACGGTTGTTTTGACAAGACCGGCCGGCACCACGCCGCCGACTTGCAGCGGATCAAGGACGAGTTTGCCGCCGCCATTCGCGCGGTGAATCTGGAATGGAAACAGCAGACCAAGGAACTCGCCGGCCTGCGTCTGACGCGGCCCGGAACCGTGGATGAAAAAGTCCGCCGCCTCATCCAAAAAAATGCCGAGCTGCGCCGCGCCGGACTGGAGCAAGCGCAACGCCACCAGGCCGACAGCATCGCCCGCTTCCGGGAGAATGCCGCCGCGCAATCCGTTCAATTTACCGAAGCGCACCAGACGAAAATGGCGGAGCTGAAAAACCTTCACCAAACCCGGTGGCAGTCGCTCACTGCTGATTGGAAGCAAACGCTCGATCCGTTGTATGCCACGATCCACGCCGCCCAGTCCGCCGCCGAAGACCTTTTTCCGGCGTGGGAAGATGCGCGCTGGGAGCATTGGACGCCGCCGACCAAGTTCCAAAACGCGGCGAAGTTTGCGCGCCTGGAGGTCGCGCTAGAAACCTTCGCTGACAAGCTTCCCAAAGATCCACGGCTCGCGCTGCCTGGCCCGGCGAATTTTTCCATCCCCTTGTCGCTGACGCATCCGTTGTCCGGCTCCATTTTTTTTGAGACTGGCCAGACCGGCGGCGACGAAGCGGTGGCCGCGATCAACAATTTGGTTTTCCGGCTGCTGTCCACCACGCCGCCCGGCAAGGCGAGCTTCACCATTTTCGATCCCGTGGGTCTCGGCCAGAATTTCGCCGCGATCATGCACTTGGCCGACTATGAGGACAGTTCCATCAACAGCCGCATCTGGACGCAGACCGCGCAGTTCGAGGAGAAGCTCGCCGAACTGAACGAGCACATGGAGAAAGTCATCCAGATGTATCTCCGCAACGAATACGCCACCATCGCCGAATACAACGCCGAGGCTGGAACCATCGCGGAAAAATATCACTTCCTGGTCATCGCCGCCTTCCCGGTCAACTTCAGCGAGACCGCGCTGCGCCGTCTGCGCAACATCGCCGCGAGCGGCGCGCGCTGCGGGGTTTACACGCTCATCCAATGGGATCAACGCGCGGCGCTTTCCGAAAAGCTCGTCGTGGATGAACTGCGCAAAAATAGTGTCTGCCTCACGCACACAAAAAATGGTTTCGGGTTTTCCGGGCGCGCGGATGCTGGAACCAGGCTTCTCCTCGATCCCGCACCCGCGTCAGAACTCGCCACCAAATTTTTGCATCAAGCGGGTCAAAGCAGCAAAAACTCCGCCCGCGTCGAAGTGCCGTTCACCCAAGTTGCCCCGCCCAAGATGGAACTCTGGACCGAGAACACCACCGAGGAACTGCGCGTGCCCATCGGCCGTTCCGGCGCGACCAAGCTGCAGTATCTCGAAGTCGGACGCGGCACGCGGCAACACGCGTTGATCGCGGGCAAAACCGGCTCGGGAAAATCCACGCTGTTCCACGTCATCATCACGAACCTCGCGCTCTGGTGCAGCCCGGAGCAGGTGGAATTTTATCTCGTGGATTTCAAAAAGGGCGTCGAGTTCAAATGCTACGGCACCCGCCGGTTGCCGCACGCCAAAGTCGTGGCCATCGAGAGCGACCGCCAGTTTGGCCTCAGCGTGCTGCAACGCGTGGACGAGGAATTGCGCCGGCGCGGCGATTTATTCCGCAATGTCGGCGCGCAGGATCTCGCCGGCTACAAACGCAACGGCGGCACCGAAGCCATGCCGCGCTCGCTGCTGATGATTGACGAATTCCAGGAATTTTTTGTCGAGGAAGACCGCGTCTCGCAAGGCGCCGCCGTGCTGCTGGACCGCATCATCCGGCAGGGCCGCGCGTTCGGCATTCATGTGCTGCTCGGCTCGCAGACTTTGGGCGGCGCTTACACTTTGGCTCGCGCCACCATCGGCCAGATGGTCATCCGCATCGCGCTGCAATGCAACGAGGCCGACGCCTACCTCATCATGGATCAGGACAATCCCGCGCCGCGTTTGCTGTCGCGACCGGGCGAGGGCATTTACAACGACACCGCCGGCTCCATCGAAGGCAACAGTCCATTCCAAGCCGTGTGGCTGGACGATCAAGAGCGCGATGCGTGTCTCGCCAAAGTCCGCGCCCGCGCCGATGAAAGCGCGGACAAATATCCCGGACCGATTGTCTTTGAAGGCAACACACCCGCTGCGGTGAGGGAAAATTTGCTGTTGCGCGCCGCCCTCCGAGAAATCCCTGCCGCGCCGCCGGCCCAGGCGCGGGTTTGGCTCGGAGCGCCCAATTCCATCAAGGGTCCGACCGAGGCCGTTTTCCAGAGGCAGAGCGGCAGCAACCTGCTCATCGTCGGCCAGAGCGAGGAACGCGCGCTGACGATTTTGTCGTTGTCACTGGTCGCACTGGCGGCGCAATACCCGCGTGGCCAGGTGCGTTTCGTGATCCTCGACAGCACGCCGCCCGGCGCGCCGCTGCGGGATTTTTTCCAGCGCACCATCGCCGCCGTACCGCACGAGGTGGTGCAGGCCGGCAACGGCGATCTCGCGGAAGTCATGGCCGGGTTGTCCGAAGATTTGAAACGCCGCAATGGTTCGGAAAGCGGCCCGGTTCCAGAAACTTTTATTTTGATCCAGGGCCTGCAAAATTTCAAAAAGCTGAAGTCGGAGGATGATTTTAGTTTTTCCAGCAGTGAAACCCCCGCCGCAGCGAATCCCGCCGCCGTGCTGATGGATCTGCTCACCGAAGGCCCGGGCCGTGGCTTCCACGTCCTCGCCGCGTGCGACACTTACAACAACGTGAACCGCTTCCTGGGCCGGAAAACTTTGAGCGAATTTGAAATGCGCGTGCTCTTCCAGATGAGCGCGAGCGATTCGGCCAGCCTGATTGATTCGCCCGACGCGGCCACGCTCGGATTTCATCGCGCGCTGTTCTACCACGACCGCCAGGGCTTCACCGAAACGTACCGGCCCTACGCGCAGCCGGACTCGGAGTGGCTCGAAGAAGTCACCCGGCAGCTTGCGCGTCCGGCCTGAGCGCGTACGCGCAGCCTGTGGCGTCGGCCATCCCGGCTGACGTAGAGCCGCGGCTTCCAGCCCGGCGGAAAAGCGTGTTGGGCGGGAAGGCTTTTGAAGACGGGGTGTTCTCTGAATGCGGACGGTTTGTCCGGGCGGCAAGATGCCGCCCGCTACGGCGGGCCGGGAGGCCCGCCGCTACTTTTCAAACCCGTGCGTAGAGTTTTTCATACTGCGGCACGATGACCGCCGCCGAAAAAAAATTCCTCGCCCGCAACTGCGCCGCCTGGCCCAACACCAGCCTTCGCGCGGGATCGGCGATCAACCCTTCAATCGCCCGTGCCAACATTCCGGCATCGGCGGAATCCACCAACACGCCCGTCTCGTTTTCCGCGACGACCTCCGGGATGCCGCCGACGCGCCGAGCGACGCTCGGACAGCCGAAAAACATCGCCTCCAGAATGCTCAGGCAGAAGCTTTCCGTCTCCGAAGTGAACACGCCCAGATCGGCGGCTTGCAGGTAGTCTTCAATGTCAGCGACCTTTTCGCGCACGATCACGCGATCCTCCAACCCCAATCGCCGAACCTCCTTGGTGAACGGTGCAAAATCCCCGCCCGCGAGAACCAGCAACTTGAACGCTTCACGCGGACGAATTTGCGCGACGGTTTCCAGCAGCAGATCAATTCGTTTCAAGGGTCGCAAGTTGGACGAATGAAACAGCAGCACCTCGTTGCCCACGCCCAGCTCGCGGCGCACTTCCTCGCGTGAACGAGCGGGCGGACGCGGTGTGAAAAAATTGTGGATGACTTCCATCGGGCCTTTGAACCCCAGCACGCGCTGGGTTTCCGTTTTCAAAAATGCCGACACCGTGGTCACCGCATCCGAGTGGGTCAAGGCGTGATGAATGGCCGGGCCGTAACCCGGATCGCGGCCCAGCAGCGTGGTGTCTGTGCCGTGCAACGTCGTCACTACACGCGGCTGGATTTTCTTTGGCAGCATCGCGCGGGCAAGAATGGCCGCCGTCGCGTGGGGCACGGCGTAATGGACGTGCAGCACGTCGAGTTGAAAGTCCCGGCTGACCTCCGCCATCTTCACGGAGAGCGGCAGCGTGTAGTCGGGGTATTTGAACAGGTCGTAGTCGTTGATGACCACCGGATGAAAATACAGGCGCGGAGAATTTTCCGGCAACCGGAACGGCCGTTCGTAGCTGATGAAATGCACTTCATGCCCGCGCCCCGCCAACTCCTCACCCAACGCTGTGGCCAGAATGCCGCTGCCGCCAACCGACGGATAACAGGTGATACCGATCTTCATGGTCAGAAGCGTCGCGCGCCGCGACCGACTTGCGCCAACGAGTCCAGCACCAGCGGATCGTTGGGAAACAAAGCCATCGCATGACCAATGCCTGCGCGCGCGCCAAGCAGGCGGGCGCGAGTGAGTTGCAGCTCCACGTAATTGCGCGTGGCGGTTTGGGATTTGTGCGCCGCCATCGCAGCCGTCCACACGGTGATGACTTCCGGCGCGGAAACATCCAGCAGCACCGGAGAAATGTCGCGCGGCTCGGCTTCGGGTGTGACGGCGTAATAAAACAACTGGTCAATGGCGTGGGCTGGCAAATGGCGCAACTCTTTCACGCCGCCGAAGCGCGCCAGCCGCGCGGCGTCGCGCACGAGTTTTCCCAGCCGCCAATGATCTGGGTGCTGGTTCTCCACCAGGCTCGGCGCAAACACGACGCCCGGCCGCACGCGACGCAGGATGCCCGCCAGTTTGATGGCGTGCGCCGCGCGGATTTCCAGATGCGCGTCGCCGTCGAGTTCGATGAATTCAATCGTTGCACCGAGAAGTTTGGCTGCCTGCCTCGCCTCGGCGACGCGTTGCTTTGGCGTGCCGTGGGTGCCGGATTCGCCCTTGGAGCAAATGACAAAATGAACTTCGCGACCAGCGCGGGTTTCGCTGGCGATGATTCCGCCGCAGCCGAATTCGAGGTCGTCGGGATGCGCGCCGAAGGCCAACAGTGGCACGGGCGTCTCGCCTGTGCGTTGAAATTGAATTTTGTTTTGCATGTCAAAAACTCACCGGCGGGACGCCGGTGCCATTACAGCTCTCTGTCCAAGCTTCATCGGACCGGTCAATGGCGTCGCGCTGTATGTATGTGATTTCAGGCGCGTCTTCGCGGCGAAGATAGGCTTGTTCACCCGCACCGGCAACGTAATGCGTGCAGTGCAGCACCGATTGCATCCAGCGCAGCCGGGTGTCACGCGTCGGGCTGATTTGCTCTTTCGTGAAGGTTGTCAGCGGCAAAGTGATGAAAGAATTTCCACCCTCGTGCAGCGTGAGTTTCGGAGCGTCGGTCTCCGACCCGGCGGGTTCCTGCATTCGCGCCGGGTCGGAGACCGGCGCTCCGCCCGCGAAACGAGCGCGGACAATCTCGCCTTCGTAAGAAACATCCACAAAAAATTCCGGCACCTCGCACGCCGCCCGTCGCAAAGCCGGATCGCTCGACCGCACCACGCGGATGCCTTCAAGCAGTCCCATCAAGCGATACATCTCCAGACAAAAATCCGCGACGCTGTTGGCGGAAACTTTTTTGAAGAGGTCAATCTGGCCGTGTTCAACGTAGTTGGGCAGTTGCAGTTCGGTCTTTGCCTGCCAGTCCGGCGCGATGCGCTTGAGGTAGAGCGGGGAGAATTTTCGCTGCACCTTGTTGGCAAAGGCGAAGTTCAGGATGGCCGGCTCGTTCGTTTTGCGATGGCGCAGGACGGTCTGGGTTTCGCGCGGATCGTGGTCGCTGTCGTGGTAGAAGAAAACGATCTCGCCGCCGATCTCGTGTTGCACTCGGCGCGCCGTCAGAATTTTGGCCACGAGAAACCGCTTCGGGAAAAAACCGCATGGCTGCTGGCCGAAACAGATGACGGGTGCGTCGTTCATGCGTTAAGCGAGAACCGAGTTTTTAACCGCAGATAAAACCGGATGGACGCAGATAAGATCAAACGGGCTGGGAGCTTGGCCGTGCCTGAATCGCAATTGGGTAGGGCGTCGCTGCTGCGACGCCCGGCGGTGCGGCAGCACCGCCCTACCACAAATTAGGACGCGCCCTGCCGCCTTGTTCCATGCATGTTTATCCGGTTCCATCTGCGGTTATTTTTTTGAAAGCACGTTTTGGGTCGGCAAGAGCGCGTGGAGGAACAAACTTAACCCCACGCACGCCGCGCAGCCGATGAGGTTGTACCAAAGATAGGCCACCCGATCCCGGTAAAAATAAAACAGCGCGAAGATCAGCAGTTGCGCCACCACCGCCGCCCAGAACACCGCCGTGCCGCCGACGCGCTTCAGAAAAAATGCCACCAGGAAAATCCCCAGCACCACACCGTAGAAAATGGAGCCGATGATGTTGATGGCCTCGATCAAGTTTTCCGAGAACCCGGCGAACAGCGCGAAGCCGATGGCGACAAAACCCCAGAGCGCGGTGAACCATTTCGCGGCGCGGACGTTGCGCCGCTCGTCGTGCGCGGCGAGCGGACGGAAATGACGCCAGAGATCAATGGTCGTGGTCGTGCCGAGCGCGTTGAGTTCGCCCGCCTTCGAGCCGAGCGCGGCGGCAATCATCACGGCAATCAACAGGCCAATGACGCCGTGCGGCAATTGGTCGAGGATGAAGCCGATGAAGACGTAGTCGGAGTCTTTGGTCGCCGCGTGCTTGTCGGCGGCGGTGAGTGCAGTCTTGGCCTTGGCGCGCACGGCGAGCGTGGCGGCTTCGGCGTCAAGCATGGCGGCGCGGGCGGCGGGTTCGGCGACGGCGTCATTTCGGACGTTGATCCAAGCATGGATTTTTTCCTGCTTCACGGCGTGGAGCGCGGCGTGTTTATCTTCGAGCTGGCGGAAGACCGCGCCGTTGGTTCCGCTGGCGTGCCGCTGCCATTCGACCCGGTTGTAAAAAACCGGCGCGGGCTGGAATTGATAGAACACAAACAGCAGCGCGCCGAGCAGCAGGATGAAAAACTGCATCGGGATTTTCAGCAGCGCGTTGAACATCAGGCCGAGCCGTCCCTCGCGCAGCGCAGCGCCGCCGATGTAGCGTTGCACCTGGGATTGGTCGGTGCCGAAGTAGGAGAGCGACAAGAATAGCCCGCCGAGCAAACCCGTCCAAAGCGTGTACCGTTTGTGGGGGTCGAAGGAAAAATCCACCGCCTGAAGTTTGCCCATCGCCCCGGCGATGTGCGCCGCGCCGCCAAAGCCCAGCCCGGCCGGGAGTCGCGCGAGCAAAATTATAAACGCCGTGACCATGCCGCCGAAGATGACGCCCATCTGCCATTTTTGCGTGAGGCTCACGGCTTCGCTGCCGCCGGTGACGGTGTAGATAATCACGAGCAAGCCCGTGCCGATGATGGTCAGATCCAGCCGCCAGCCCAGCACGGTCGCGAGGATGATGGCCGGCGCATAGATCGTGACGCCGGCCGCGAAGCCGCGTTGGAGCAGAAACAGTCCCGCGCCGAGCAGCCGGGTCTTGGCGTCGAAACGCTGGCCGAGAAATTCGTAGGCGGTATAGACGCCGAGTTTGCGGTAGATCGGCAGGAAGACGGCGCACACGATGATGAGCGCGAGCGGCAGGCCGAAATAATTTTGCACGAAGCCGATGCCGCTTTCAAATCCCTGGCCGGGGATGGAGAGGAACGTGATCGCGCTCGCTTGCGTGGCCATCACGGAAATGCCGATGGTGCCCCAGCGCGTGGTCTTGCTGCCTTTGAGGTAGGTGTCGAGATGATCGGTGTGGCGCGTGTGCCACGCACCGTAGGCGGCGATGCCGACCATCGTGACGAGGAGGACGATCCAGTCGAGGTGGTTCATCTTGGACTGCGGTGGCAGAGCGGAGCGGCGACACCGCTTTCGAGCGAGCGATGCGGGTTGAATTTTTTACACGTCGTCTGCATGCGAAAGCGGCGGGGCGCTGCGCTTCCCGCCGCAGTCCAAGACCGCTTGGGGGAAGTTCGCCGCGCCTGGACGGGTTTGATAATGGTGTAAAGGTTAAAGGAACCGGTGGATGGGTAACACGGGAAGCCAGACGAACTGAGTATCCTTCTCCCTCTCCTCCCCGGAGGGAGGAGAGGGTCGGGGTGAGGAGGTATCAACGTTCGCAGCTCAAATCCTCTCACCCCAACCCTCTCCCCGCTCGGGCGGGGAGAGGGGGTTTGCGGCTCGCTATTCTCAGCCCCACCGATGTGCGACAGTCGGTGGTTCATGCGAAGTAACGGGAGAACAGTGTGAGCAGTGCCACAACGACGACGAACACTGCGAAGACAAAAAGGTAAACCCCGCGCCAGGTGCGGAAGCCTGGCACGCCGGGAGATTCGTCACGAGCGGGCGGTGGGGCTTTCATGCTATTTGAAAGGGCCGTTGTGTGACGCGGCACAGCATGGACGGAGCGTGGAGCATTGCTCCGCCAGAAACCACGACGATTCGAGCGGAGCAATGCTCCGCGCTCCATCGGTGGGTTGCGCGAGCGTCAGAAAATTCATTTGCCGAGCGAAACCAGATTCGCGAAGAGGCGGTAAGCGCCGGGCACTCCGGCGGGCAGCTCGCGGAAAAAGTCCAGGCCGGTATAGACGAAATAGCCCTTGCCGTGTTGCGCAATCAGCAGCGCGCCCGACTTGGGTTCTTCGCCCGGATCGGCGCAGGCAAGGATCGGCGTGAAGTGCTCGTCCCATTGGTTGGGAAAATAAATGCCGCGTTCCTGCACCCAGCCGTCGAAATCGGCGGCGGTGATTTTATTCGGGGTGTTGAGCGCGGGATGATCAGGTGCGAGAAATTTCATCGTGGCGTTCTCGTCGGTCACGCGTTCGCCCGACAACCGCAGGCTGTAGGGCGCGAGCTTCTCCGTTTTCAAATCGTTGCCGGGCCGGTTGTATTGCTCGATGACATTGCCGCCAGATTCAACGAACGCGAACAAGTCCGGCAGATGGGAAACGAGATCGGTGCGCACATTGAACGCGCGGATGCCAATGACCACGGCGTCAAAATCCTTCAAGCGATTCGTCGTCAGATCAGCGCCGGTGAGCATGGTGACTTCGTAACCCATCTGCTTCAACGCCTCGGCCACGCTGTCGCCCGCGCCGGGAACGTAGCCGACCTTCTTGCCGCGAATCGCCAGATCGAGCGTGACGACTTTGATGCGCGCGGGCGGCTGGAGCAGTTGCGCGGGGATGTGCGGGTAGCTGATTTCGATGCGCTGGTTGTCGTAAACCTTGTTGCCGATTTTGGCGTGGGCGGTGATTTGTGCGGTGGTCGCCTGATTGGGCGCAGTGACCTTGAAGGAAAAATTTTCTCGCTGTCCAGCCGACGCTAGGTGAAACGGTTGTGTCTCCGGTGTGATTTTCCAACTCGCTGGCGCATCCAATGCAAGTTCGCCTTTGATGTCAGTGCGAGCAGCAACAACTTCCACGCTCACGACGCGCGATGAACCGGGCGCGAACAATTTTACCTCGTCCTCGCAGCGGAGTGAAACCGGCGGAACGACTTTCAACGTGCGTCGTGCTTCAAATTTTCCGGACTCAGTCCCGGCTTGGATGGGTCCGTCCCGGATGATAATGGAAGGCCCGCCATTGCTATAAACTTGAAATATGTGCGTGATTAGAAAAACCGGTGGATTTTCTGGCCGACCTATCGATTTGGGATCATCAACGCGGAATGTTCCGACGCTCGGGTCTTTCCGCAGCCAGTAAGGCTGACTTAGTGGAAGGTCTTCCGCCAGCAGGACTGTCTCGTCCTGCGTTGCAGTTTCGCCGGGATGAAGCCTCCTTCCAGGAGCGGAATTTTCATGCCGTCCCAACCATGTGACCGGTATTTGCGATTGAATAGTTGCCGTGCGGTGCAGCGTCAGTTTTTCACCTGGGACAACTTCCGCTTTCGGAACTGTCGTGACGACCGAAATACCAAGGCAGGCCTGCAGGATTATATCGAGCTGCTCGCGCTTTTCTTGAATGAGTGGTTCGTTTGTCAACGCAGCGAGATTTTTTTTCACGTTGAGCAACGCCTCCACGCTCGCGGACGGATTGTTTGTATCGAACTTCGCAATGATTTCGTCCGCCTGCTTTCCAATCTCCGCGCCATCCGGCACGCGATTCCACGTCGTGTCAATGCCGTCCATAATGTCGTTGGTGGCGGACTCACCATCCAACACTTGAAACGATTGATACTGCGGCCCGCTGCCACCACCGCCGCCGCCAAAGTTTCCGAAGCCCTGGCTTTTGTGCATCGCGCGGCTGCGGCCGGCAATTTCACCGTAGGACATTCCCAGCACGGGATCGGTGCCGCCGGATTCGATGCGCAGCGTGCCGGAATTTTCGCCGCCGCGATTGCCGCCGAAGCGGACGTTTTGCAGCAGGCGTTTCGGCTGCCACGGTTTCAGATAAGTGAGCTGGTCGGCAAACGCCTTGGGATCGCCCGCCAGTTTGAAGGCTTCGCCCGCGAGCACCGCCGAGGCGACGTGATGGCCGTGTTGTCCGGGCGTTTGTTGCGCGGAAAAACCCGCGACCACCACGTCCGGTTGAAACGTGCGGATGACGCGCACGACATCGGAAAGAACTTCTTGGTGATCCCAAATCTGCAACGTCTCGCGGTAGTCCTTGGAGTAACCGAAATCAATTGCGCGGGTGAAAAACTGCTGCCCGCCATCGAGACGCCGTGCGGCGAGCAGTTCCTGCGTGCGGATGACGCCGAGTTCGGAATCGAATTCCGGGCCGATGACATTTTGCCCGCCGTCGCCGCGCGTGATCGAGAGATAGGCGGTTCGATAATGCCGGCCGCGCGCGAGGTAGGTGATGAGCTGGGTGTTCTCGTCGTCGGGATGCGCGGCGATGTAGAGCACGGTGCCGAATTCGCGGAAGCTTTTTAACTCCTGGAGAATTTCGGCAGGGGAATTGGTTTGGGCGGTGGCGAGTATCGGCATCAACAAAAGCGCCATCGCGAGCAGATAGTGGCACGGGCGTCCCGCCCGTGTGTCTCTGCCGGAATTGAAACTCACGGGCGGGACGCCCGTGCCACTACCTGCAAGCTGTGTGCTCACTTGAGGCTCGAGATCAGGTCGTCGTTCATCTTCACGTAGCCGGTGTCCTTGGCTTTGACGGCCAGTTCGCTCGAACGTTTGGCTGCGGCGATGGCGCCTTCCTTGTCGCCGAGCTTCGCCAGGATTTTTGCTTTCAGATGCACGATGTAATGGGCCTCGCGCTGTTTGATGGCGGCTTCAACCCAATCCTTGGCTTTCGTCAAATCCTGGCCGTGGTCGTAGTAGAACATCGCGGCCTGGTAATAGGGCTTGTTGCCGCCGTCGGCGGACATGGCGGCGTCAATCTGCGGCAGGAGTTTGCTGGTGAGATCGAGTTCCACCTTGATCGGCACCACGGTGTTTTCCCAGACGAGATTCAGCACAGCCGACTCGTCGCGGATGTGATTGAACTCAATGGTGAAGGTTTCAATCGTGGTCGAGAGATGCACCGGCGCGGTCGTGAACCGGGCGACGTCCACCTTCTCGTCGTATTGAAACGCGCCCCATTGCGCCGCGCCCTTGTTGATGATGATCGTCCATTCAGTCTCGCCGGGAATGGTGAACAGCGCGTAGGTGCCGGCGGGAATGTCCTTGCCGTTGAGTTTCACGTCCGTGCTGAAGACGAGCTTCGTGGCGTTGTTCGCGCCGGTGCGCCAGACCTTGCCGAACGGAACCAGACCGTCTGCGCTGAAGATCTGGCGGCCCTTCATGCTGGGACGCGAGTAGGTGATTTCAATGTCGGTCAGGCCGACGTGCTGTTTGATCGTGCAACCGGGACTCGCGGCGGGGAAATCCACCTTGGGTGCCTGGGCGAACATGCTGCCGGAGAAACTCAATCCGACGGCCACGGTGAGAGAGGACAGGAAGGTTTTCATTTTCATGGCGGGCTAATAAATTATTTGGGGACGGTGAAGGCGACGGAATACTGGGTGTTCTCCCAGCTCAACTTGATCAACCCGCCGCCGGCGGAACCTTTCGCAATCGCGATGGTGAACTGGTCCATCGCCGCCTCCGTGGCTTCCTTTTTCAAATCCACACGGGCCAGGTCTGCTTTCTCGTCGTAGCTGCTGCGGCCCACACCCCATTGGCCGACTTGTTTGTTCACAATCAATTTCGCGGTGCCGTCTTCGTTGGGCAAAGTCCACAGCGTGTAAGCCCCGGCCGGGATCGTGGTCTCGCCGAACGCGATGGGTTTTTGCAGGACAAGCAGCGTGGCCTCGTCCGCGCCGGTGCGCCAGACTTTGCCGTAGGGCACGAGGCCGCCCCAGATTTTGCGAACCTCACTGGTCTTGGGGTCTTTGGAATAAGGCCGGCCATAAACCACCGTGATGCGGTTGCCATCAATGACCGCGCCGGTGGTTTCGTGCGGGCTGACCCGTTTTTGCTGGGCCAGCAACGGCAGCGCCGCGAAGAGCAAGGCGGCGAGGAGGGGGACGAATTTGGTTTTGTTCATGTCGTTTTGTTTGGTTGTGTCCCTTGTAGGACGTTAGGTTTTTGAAACAGGTGACAACATCAAAGCCGCAACCTCATCCGAATGCCAGAAAAATTCCCACCCAAAGATTTGGGGCAAACCAAAGATGAAAACTAAAAAACCCTCTTTGGCTTTCCCAAATCTTTGGGTCTTCCCGGTTCAGAGGCGCAAGTTGCACCCGTTACAAACCCTTCATCACCTTCGCTGCCGCGCGCACTGTCTGCTCAAGGTCCGCCGCGCTGTGCGCCGTGGAGAGAAACCCCGCCTCAAACTGCGACGGTGCCAAGTAAACCCCCTCGTTCAGCAGCCCGTGGAAATATTTTTTGAACCGTTCGCGGTCGCTCTTCATCGCATCGTCAAGATTCCAGACCGGCCCGCTGGTGAAGTAGCCGCAGAACATGGAGCCGCAGCGGTTGAACGTCACCGGCACCCCGGCGGATTTTGCAGCGTCGCGCAAGCCGGCTTCGAGTTGCGCGCCGAGGATTTCAAGTTGTGTGTAGGCGTCAGCTCCCATTTCAATTGTTGTAGGAGACGACATAAGGAGGCTCTGACTCAATTTGGAGTTTGGAGTTTGGAGTTTGGAGTTTTCATTTAGAGCCTCCTCACGTCGGCTCCTACAAAGTTCTTGAAGCGCTGCGATCCCCGCCGCCATCGCCAGCGGATTGCCGCTCAACGTTCCGGCCTGGTAAACGGGGCCGAGCGGTGCGAGGCAATCCATGATCTCCGCCCGTCCGCCGAACGCGCCGACCGGCAGGCCGCCGCCGATGACTTTGCCAAAGCAGCTCAAGTCCGGCGAGATTCCAAACCGTTCCTGCGCCCCGCCGCGCGCGAGGCGAAAACCCGTCATCACTTCGTCGAAGATCAGCAAAGCCCCATGGCTCTTGGTGATTTCGCTGAGGAATTCCAGATAGCCCGGCTTGGGCAGATACAGTCCGGCATTGCCCGGCACCGGCTCGACGATGATGCCGGCGATTTGATTTTTGTTCGCGGCGAAACAGGCTTTGACGGCGTCAACATCGTTGAACGGCAAAACAATCGTGTGCTGCGTGAACGCCGCCGGCACGCCTGCGCTGTCGGGATGGCCAAACGTGAGCGCACCGGAACCGGCCTTCACCAGCAGCGAATCCGCGTGGCCGTGATAGCAGCCGTCGAACTTGATAATCTGGTCGCGTTTGGTGAACCCGCGCGCCAGCCGAATGGCGCTCATGCAGGCTTCCGTGCCGGAATTCGTCATGCGGACTTTCTGCACGCTGGGGACGAGCGAGCAAATGAGTTTCGCCATCGTGACTTCGTGCGGATTGGGAATGCCAAAGCTGGTGCCGTGATCGGCGGCGGCTTTGACGGCGGAAATAATTTTGGGATGCGCGTGGCCGAGAATCGCCGGCCCCCAGGTGCCGACGTAATCAATCAGTTCGTTCCCGTCCACGTCCCAGATGTGCGCGCCCTTGGCCCGGTTGACGAAAAACGGCTGGCCACCCACGGCGCGAAACGCGCGCACCGGCGAGTTGACGCCGCCAGGAATGTATTGCAGCGCCTCGGCAAAAAGTTTTTCGGACTGGACACGAATCATGGTGCCAACCTAGCGAAAGGCTGGTGGAATCCCCACAAAAAAATGCGCCGACAGCGGGGTGTGATTAAAGTCGGGTGAGGCTAATTCCAGAGGGAGAGCCATTGGTGGTTGGCTCTGAGCACGCGCAAGTGGGCGATCCGGTCGGCGTGGTCGGAGAACCGCGCCGGCCTCGTGAGCTTCCTGCTCAAAGATGTTCACGCGCACGACGTGGTGACGCTGGCGGATCAGGGCGGCGTGGCGTTGCGCGGCGGTCATCACTGCACGCAACCGCTCATGCACAAGCTCGGCGTGGAATCCACCGCCCGCGCCAGTTTTTATTTTTACAACACCCGGGCGGAAGTGGACCGGTTCGTGGAAGTGGTGAAGGAAATTCAGAAGTTCTTCGCCAGTTAAACTTCCCTCTCCGCCTCGAACGGGGAGAGGGATTGAGGGTGAGGTGTCGAAACTTTAACCGCTAATCTTCGCTCATCCGCGCTAATTCGGATTCATCAGCGGAGATCAGCGCAGATTAGCGGTTCAATGCCCGCTGAATCCGCCGCCGCAACCGCGCTTCATTCTTCCGCGCCAGTTCATGCTCCCACACGCGCCACACGCGCCAGCCCGTGCGCCGCAACGTCCGCGTCACCAGCGCGTCGCGTTTTTTATTTCCTGAAAACTTCTTCCGCCAGAACGCGCGGTGGTTCCTGGGCGACGTCCCGTGCTTCGGGCAGGCGTGCCAGAAACAGCCATCCACGAAGACCGAGAGGCGCATCTGCCTGAAGACAAAATCAGGTTTCACCCGGACGGTAGGGTGGTGCTGCAGCGCCGCCTTGCTTTTTGGGTTGCGCGGCAACGCAGCCCTGCCACGAATTGGAACGTGCCTCCGCCAGCCCGTGATGCCTTGACGCCGCAACAACTTCGCCAACGCCAGTTCCGTGGCCGCGTTGCCGCGCGAGCGGATGCGCGACATTACCGCCGACCGTTTGGATTTGGAAAAGACATCAGCCATGATTGCCACCGTGTGAACTTTCTGCTAGCTTCAGCCCATGAAACAAATGGCCTACGTCGTTTACCGTGAGGACGAATTCATGGTTGCCCAATGCCTCAACGTGGACGTTTCGAGTTTCGGCGCCACCCGTGAAGAAGCGGTGGCCAACCTCAAGGAAGCCGTCGAACTCCACTTCGAGGGGGAACCCGGTTCCACCTTCACGCTCGTCAGCGACCTCAACGTGGGGCAGGAGTTGGTGAATGCCTAAACGGCTCGGTTCCGGGGAGGTCATACGCGTGCTGGAAGCGCACGGTTTTGTTTTCGTCTCGCAGAAAGGCAGCCACACCAAATACCGCGACGCCACCGGACGCACCGCCATCGTTCCCCATCCCAAAAAGGAACTGCCCATCGGCACCACGCGCTCCATCATCCGGCAGGCCGGGCTGACGCCCAAAGATTTCGGGTTCTGATCCGACCGCTTCGCTTTGGAAAAGACATCCGACATTTTATTTCAACCACTGCTGGGCACGGATTCATAAACCACGAAATACACGAACCACACGAAAGGGCGCAAAGCATTTTGGACTGCGCGAGCACGGACTGACGCGCCCCACCAATCCGAAAGCGCCGTCGCCGCTCCCGCTCTGCCGGCGCAGTCCATGACGACTGACCCGCTTGTGCGGCCTGCTCATTCCGCAAACCGTTCGCCGTAATCGGCCGCCAGCCCAGACGACTCTCAATTTCTTCCGCCGTGTGGGGAGACATCCGGTCGTAAAGGCCGGACCATTGCGCGTCAGACGCGTACAATTTCTCACCTGCCAGTTCGCCCGTATCAAATTTTGGAAAGACATTTTGCAGCATGTCTTTCGAGGAATTCTGAATCTGGTGCAAACTTTTTTGGAAGTAAGAGCCGCGAACCATCAAACTTGGTAAGCCAATCAATAGTTTCTTTGGACGAGGAAGAGGCTTTGTGAAGTTGAGGAGAAAACCGCACAACAAAATCACCCTCAACCCACATCAAGTGTCTGTCGAAGGCTCTGTCATGAAGGGCATTCAAGCAGAGGCCGTTTTTTGGGTTTAACCGATTCTTTTCATCCTCGGCCCAGGGAATGATGTGGCTCGCCGTGAGCAGTGGTTGAACAGTCAGGCCGGTTACACAGCAACGGAAGTTGTAAGCGGACAAGATCCGGCTGCGGAAAAAACTTTGGTTTACCCGCACACGGACTGTGGCTTCGCGCTCGACTCCAGCGGCTGGCAAGTCGTTAGTATCCACGTCCGCCACTTGCTCAATGGATTGGCCAAGTCGCCCAGCGAGCAATCGCTCGCTTTCGAAAGCCAGTTCTTCCGGTCGAGCCGCAAACGCATGCCAGACTTCTTCCTCACCTTTTGCACCATGCTTCATCCCGCGAATCCCTCGTGCTTGCAAGGCTGGATCAAGCCGGGCAAAATTAGACAGCTTCAAAGAAACCGAACCAACCTTGCGTTCAAGAATCCGCGCCAATTCAACAATGCGCGGATTATTCATGTGAATTGAGCCGAACGGAATTTTGCAATAGAGATTGAATGCGAGAATGTGTTCTTCGCGCGTCCAGTCTTTATTGTGTCGCTCCATGATTTATTTCAGCCAGTGGATTTTAATTTCCTTTTCCAACGCCTTGAATTCCGGGTCGCCGGTGACGAGTTCGGTTTTCTTCTCCTTCGCCAGCGCGGCGGCGAAGGCGTCGGCCAGGCTGATTTTGAACCGGGCTTTGAAGTCGGCGGCCAGATCGGCCAGCCGGCGGGTGGCCGGGTGAAATTCAATCGGCGCGGCCCGGAGTTCATTGGCGATGGTGGCCCACGCGGCGGCGCCATCCTTGCGCCGGATTATGTATTGCACCTCGGCGTAGTTGACCTCGGTCATGTGGACGGGCTGATCGCGCTGGCCCGCGCGCTCAAGGATGTTTGAAACGCTCTCGCCGCCCGGTTCGTCCCGGAGCAGGGCAAGCAGCGCGTGACTATCGAGAACCGGTGCTGCGGGCATACTTGGCTTCCTCCAGTTCCATTTCCTCCCGCTTGTGCTCCGCCCATTGCTCGGCAAACGGCTTTTCGCCCGGCTTGCGTTTCAGGATGCCGCGCAGCCGCCGGATGGTGACGGCGGTGACCGGTTTCAGAAGAATGCCGTCGGGGGTGGCCTCCACGATGGCCTTGGTGCCGTCCTCGATGTGGAATTGTTTGCGCAGCCGCAGGGGGATCACCACCTGGCCTTTCGTCGTGAACCAGACGGCATTGGCACTCTCAGTCGTATTCATGCAATAAATATGACAAGCCACACAAAGTCCGTCAATTTTTATTTGTAGGAGTTTTAAGTCACAGGCGGACTTTGTGTTCCCCGCGTTCCTTTGCGGCTTCCCGTTTGCCCCAACCGGCGGGACGCGCCGCCTGGCGTTGTCGGCGTCCCTCGGGCATGCATCTTGAGAGTAACCCCGGAGCGCCGGTCTCCGACCCGGCAGGTATTGAAAACTGCATGGAAACGCGCCAGATCGGAGATCGGCGCTCCGCCATGCCCATCGTGTCGGGGGGTGCTCTCAAGATGCACACTCCCCTCGGCGATGGGGTTCGCCGCAGCTTGACCCCTCCCCGCCCGCTGTTACACTCCGCGTCATTCGAGATGAAAACTTTCTTCGCGATCCTGCTTTGGGTGGTGCTGACGAGTCTGACTCCCCTGGCGCGCGCCGAGGTGGCGGACGGCGTCAAAGCCGTCGTTCACGATTCCATCATCACCTACATGGACGTGCAGGACGCCACCGCGCCGGTCGCCGAGGAGTTGCTGCGCGATTACCGGAATCAGCCGGAAATTTTCAACAAAAAACTCGACGCCGCCCAGGACGAAAATCTCGAACGGCTGTTGCAGGACCAGTTGATCCTCCACGAGTTCACCGCCGCCGGCTACAACCTGCCCGAAAGCATCATTGACGAATACGTGGAGACCCGCGTGCGTGACCGTTTCGGCACGCGTGCCACGCTGACGAAGACGCTCGCCGCCCAGGGTTCCACGTTTGAAAAATTCCGCCGGCAGATCCGCGACCAGTTCATCATCGAGCAGATGCGCTACGCCAACGGCGCGAAGGAAACCATCGTTTCGCCTCATAAAATCGAGGTTTACTACCTCGCCCACACGAATGAATTCAAGCTCGCCGAGCAGGTGAAGCTCCGCATGATTTATCTGCCCAAAGCGGCGGACGACGCCGGCCAGGCGCGCCAGCTCGCCAACGAAGTCCTGGGCAAGCTCAAGGAAGGCGCCGCCTTTGCCGACATGGCCACCCTCTATTCCCAGTCCGCCGACCGCAAGCAGGGCGGTGCCCGCGATTGGGAGGAGCTTTCCAAATTGAACGCCGAGCTGGCCGTGGCTGCGGGCCGGCTCGCCCCAGGCCAGGTGAGCGAGGTGATTGAGGTGCCGAAAGCCTGCTACCTGATCAAGCTGGAAGACAAGCAGCCCGCGCACATCAAACCGCTCGGCGAAGTCCGTGATGAAATTGAAAAAATCCTGACAGTTCAACAGCGCGCCCGCCTCGTCCAGCAGTGGATCGAACGGCTGCGGAAGAAGACGTTCGTCCGGTATTTTTAGTTGATGGTTGAAAGTTGATAGTTGAGGGAAGGCCCGGCTATCAACCCACAACTATAATCTATCAACTCCGCATGAACATCGGCATCTCCCTCGGCGACGTCACCGGCATCGGCCCGGAAGTCACCCTCAAAGCTCTCGCCACCGAAGCCGCCGCCGATGACGCCCGTTACGTTTTGATCGGCGACCAAGAGCAACTTCACCAGCTCAATCAAACGCGCGGCTTAAATCTCCGGTTGGAAAATTATTCCACCGGCAGCACCAGCCGTTTTTCCATTTCCGCCCCGTTGCCACCGCTGGCGAAAAATCTGCCCGCCGGTTCACCCGTTGCCGCCCGCGCCGCCGTGACCTGGCTGGAACACGGCGCGAAACTCTGCCTGCGTGGCGAACTCGACGCCCTCGTCACCGCGCCGGTCAACAAGCACGCCATCGTCCGCGCCGGCATTCCCTTCGTGGGCCAGACGGAATTTCTCTCGCAGCAGGCCGGCGTGAACCGCACGGTGATGATGCTGCTCGGCCCGGATGAGCGCGGCCGCTGGTTGCGCGTCGCCCTGGCCACCGTCCACATCGCGTTGCGCGACGTGCCGGTGAAACTCACACCGGAAAAAATCCTCCTCGCCATTGAGCGCGCCACCGAAGCCTGCCGTGATCTGGGTTTGTCACGCGCCCGGGTGGCGGTCTGCGGCTTGAATCCGCACTGCGGCGAGGGCGGGGAATTCGGCGACGAAGAACCGCGCCTGATCGAACCAGCAATTGCCACCGCGCGGCAGAAGGGGTTTGACGTGGTTGGCCCGGTGAGCGGCGACACGGTTTTTCATCAGGCCATTCGCGGCGACTATGATGCGGTCGTCGCGATGTACCACGACCAGGGCCTCGCACCGCTGAAGCTCGCCGCGTTCGACAACGGCGTGAACTGGACGCTTGGCCTGCCCTTCATCCGCACCTCGCCCGATCACGGCACCGGCTACGACATCGCGGGCCAGGGTGTGGCCAATCCATCCTCCATGATCGCCGCGATCCGGCTGGCGAAACAACTGGCCCGCCAGCGGAGTTGAGTGATTCCGCTCCGCCGGTCTGCCGTTATCCTCAAGTATTCTTCAATCCCGTCGAAGGAGAGCAAAGGTTTGTGAGATGAAAATGAAAGCATTAATGCGGCTGGCGGTCGTTGTGGCAACTGCGGCAGCCACCCTGGTGGAACTGCCGGTTGCCGGCGTCACGCTCACGATTTCGCCGGCGGTCACCAGCAACACCTACCCCGGAGTCATCACGCTGCAAATCGGCGGCCTGACGAACACCGAAACCGTCACGGTTCAAAAATGGCTGGATGGCAATGCCAATGGCCTGATTGACGCGGGCGAACCGCTGATGGACGCTTTCAAGATTGCCGATGGCGGCGCGATGGTCATTGGCGGCGTGACCAATGTCAGCGTCCCGTTCGACAGCAACTCCGCCACCGGCGCGATCACCACGGCGCTGTATTTCGGCGCCGCCATGGCTTTGGAAAACATCGTGGGGCGGCAGATTTACCAGGTGGTCAGTCCGACCGGGCGTTTTTCGCCGGTGACGGCCACGCTGACCGTGACGAATGCCGCGCTGCCCCAATCCGTCAGCGGCATCGTTTATAGCAACGGCGTCACGCCCTTTCCCTACGCGGTCGTGGTGGCCCAGGATCAGCAGGCAAACAATCCCGCCGGGGCGGCGGTGGCCGACGCCGCCGGGCATTATTTTCTCACGCTCAAGCCCGGTTCCTACAGCCTCATCGCGGGTTTTCCCAATTATTATTTCAATCAGAACCTTGCCCCGTCGGTGGTTTTGACGAATGGAATGTCCGCGACGAACAACCTGTCTTTGACCAACGGCACGGCTGCGATTTCCGGCAGCGTCTATGACTCGGCCAGCAGCAACGGCATCGGCGGCCTGCTGCTGCAATTTCAATCCGGCAGTCTTTTTGCCATCGCCTTCACTGACACGAACGGAAATTATTCCGCCGCCCTCTCGCCGGCTTTCTGGAAAATCAAGGCGAGCAAGGAGCGGCTGGCGCGGCGCGCTTACGTCGTTTCCGAAGCCGTGTTTCAAGTGAACGCGAGCGGCGGCAATGTGACGAACGCCAATCTGTCCTTGTTCAAGGGCAACGCGCTTCTTTACGGGCGCATCACGGACAATTCCAACGCGCCGTTTGCCAACGTCATTATTGATGCGGGCGGCGGCAATAATTCCGGCAACAGTCTTTTCGGCGCGAAAGGCTTCAGCGACGCCAATGGTTATTATGCGGTGGCGGTTTTGGGCGACCTTACCAATTACTGGAGTTGCAATGCGAACGGCGGGAAGAACACCGGTCTCGCCAACTACATTGTGAACACCACCAACTCCACCACCAATTCACCCGGCCAGGCGACGCTGCAAAATTTTATCGCCCTGCCCGCCACTGCCACCATTTCTGGTCATGTCCAAAGTAATTCAGGCACGAACGTCGTCGGCGTCGGGATGGAAGCCAGCGCCTTCATCAACGGATATAATTATCAGGCATTGCAATCCACCACCGACAATTCGGGAAATTATTCGTTCGCCGTGGCCGCGGGCCAATGGAATGTGTATTTCCTCAACGGCGGATTCCAGGACAATCTGGACACGCACGGGTATGTTGATCTCTCCGCGCCCCACATTGTGAACATCCCACCGACGAATGTGGTATTGGACCTCACCGTTTTTCCCCTCGGCACGCCGGTCATCAGTTCGCCGCAGCGTTTTTCATCCACGCAATTCGGCTTCAACATCGGCGGCGCGTTGAACGTGAACTACACCGTGCAGGCCTCCACCAACCTAGCCTCGACCAACTGGTCGTCGCTCTTTTCATTTCAAATGACCACCAATCCGTTCCCGGTCGTGGACTCAAGCGCGACAAACAGCCCGCGCTTTTATCGGGTGCGAAAAAATTAGCCGCCGAGATACGCGCTCTTCACCTGCGGATTCTGGCGCAGCGAGGCGGCATTGCAGAAATGGCGTTGTCTCCTCGGCCAAAGTTGCTAGGATGACTAGGTAGCGAAAGAAAAAATCCCTATGAAAACTATTCTCCAAAAACTTCTCGCAGCGTTACTCACGGCGTGGTTTTGCAACAGCGTCGGACACGCCGTCACGCTCACGATTTCGCCCGCCGTCACCAGCAACACCTACAGCGGCGTCATCACCCTGAACATCACCGGCCTCGGCAGCGGCGAGCAGGTCAGTCTTCAAAACTGGATTGATGGCAACACCAACGGCGTGATTGACGCAGGCGACTTGCTGATGGACGGCGGCAAAATCAGCGACGGCGAAGTGATGATCATCGGCGGCGTCACCAACATCAGCAAACCATTCGACAGCAATCTTGCGGCGGGGGCCATCACCACCACGCTGAATTTCGCGCCGCCGCTGACTCTGGAAAATATTGTGGCCCGCCACATTTACCGGCTGTCGAGTCCGAGCAATAATTTCACCGCCGTCACGGCGACCTTCGTTGTGACCAACGCCGCCACCGCGCAGCGCGTCAGCGGCATCATCTACAGCAACGGGGTCACGCCCCTGCCGTATGCAAGCGTCGCGGCGACGCCGGCGGCGGGCGGCTACGCGGGCGCGACGGTCGCGGATGCGAACGGACGTTATTCGCTGAACCTGAATCCCGGCACTTACAACCTCATCGCCACCGCGCCGAACTATTATTTTGATTTTTCATCCGGCGTGACCGTGGTGCTGACCAACGGCGTTTCCGCCACGAACAACCTCACCTTGACGCGCGGCACGGCCACGATTTCCGGCTTTGTCTATAATGCGGCGAACAGCAACCAGCAGGAAGGCGTCATGCTGCAATTGGATTCAGGAAGTTTGTTCGCCATCGCCTTCAGCGATACGAATGGAAATTATTCCGCCGCCGTCACGCCAAATTTCTGGCAAGTGCAGCCCATCAAGGAACGGCTGGGGCGGCGCGCGGTGGTGGCCTCGCACAGCCCGCTGCAAGTCAACACCACCTCTATGAACGTGACCAACGCCAACATTGGCCTGCCCAAGGGCAACGCGCTTTACTACGGACGCATCACGGACAGTTCCAACGTGCCATTCAACAACATCCGGATGAACGCAGGCGACGGCACGAATAATTCTTACAACGCGGTTGGTTACAGTGATGCCAACGGCTACTACGCCGTCGCGGTTTTGGGGAACACCAGCACCGACTGGAATTGCAATGCCAATGATTCGGATAATACCGTTCTCGCCAATTACATTCTGAATAATTTCGGCAATACCAACATCGCCGTCGGCCAGGCCATTCTGCAAAATTTTGTCGCGCTGCCCGTGACCGCGCACATTTCTGGACGCGTGCGGGATAATCTGGGCAACCCCGTCAGCGGTGTCACCCTGTATGCGGATCAGTTCAGCGGCGGGAACAATTACCAATCGCAAAACGCCAGCACGGATATGGCGGGGAATTATACGCTCGGCGTGGCGGCTGGCTTGTGGAATGTGCGTTTCAGCTACGGCAGCGAAGACCTCGCCAGCCACGGCCTCGTGGATTTGTTCCAGCCTTACAGCGTCACCATCCCGCCCACCAACATCACGCTCAACCTCACCGTCTATACGAATGGCACGCCGCTCATCAGCCAGCCGCAACGCCAGTCGGTCACACAGTTCGGTTTCAACGTCGTCGGCTCCGTTGGGGTGAATTACTCCGCGCAAGTCTCAACGAATCTGGCGAAGACGAACTGGACGACTTTTTCCACCTTCACGCTCACGTCGAATTATTTTCCCATCGTGGACACGCACGCCACCAACAGCACGCGCTTCTATCGCGTGCAAAAAAACTAGGTTCGCGAGCCGGCCATCTGCCCCCGCGTCACGCCGAGTTGATTCATCAGCTTCAACTCGCGCCACAGTTGCGCGCCGGAAATTTCCCCGCGCAGCAACTGGCGGTATTTTGAAATCGTCTGCACCACCTGCTCCGGCGTTTCATTCAAAAACTCGATGCGAAAACTTTTCACGCCGAGCGCGATCATTCGCTCCATGTATTCCGCGCCCGTCTGCGCCTGGGCGTTGAACACCGTGTTGCGACAGCCCACGTCCGCCTTGAGCGGATGTTCCTGCCCCACGCGGTCGCGCAGCCGCACGTCATGCACGTCGCAAGGACGACCGCAGTTTCGGAAATCCGTGCCGCTCGAAAGAAACGCGCAAAACACGCAATGCTCCATGTGAAACATCGGCATGTGCTGATGAATCGTCACCTCCAGCCACTCCGTCGGCGTGGACTGCAACAGCGCTTCGAGCTGCTGGAAATTCAGGTCGTAACTCGCCGTCACGCGTTCCAGTCCGAACTGGTTTTTGAAATACCCGGCGGTCAACGAGTTGGCGACGTTCAGGGAAAAATCCCCGACGCGGCGATCCTTCGCGAAAAACTTCAAGTGATCGTAGTTGCGGACGAGATAGCCGTCGGCGTTGCAGGAACGAACTTGTTCCAGCGTCCACTCCTCGCCCATTTTGAAAATGCGCGGGGGGGCGACGAAGATGGTAGGGCGCGTCACTCCGTGCGCGCCGCCGACTTCGCAGCCGCGCGCGGTGTGAAATAGTGTCACCGCCTCGCGGTATTTCTTGGCGTCCTCAAACTCACAATAAATCGTGCGTGCCCCGCACTTCAAAGCCGCCTCAAGCTGCGCGAGGTTGCGGACCATGATGATCAACTCTGCATTTGTCGGAGACGACGTGAAGGAACCCTGTTCAATTTCCGCTTTCTGCTTTCCGCTTTCTGCTTTTCCGGCCAGTTCCCACCGCTTCGGCTGCGCCCGCTGCCTTTCCAACTCCACCGCTACCTCGCGCCGCAGGCGGTTCAACTCGCTCACCGGCAGCATGGTTTCGCCCGCCAGAAAATTCCCCAGCTCGCCCAACTTGAACGGTGTCCCGCCGAGTCGCCCCAATTGCTCGCGCAAACGTTCTGTCGTGAGCGGTTGCTTCTCAGCCTGCGCGAGCGGCATGGATGATTCCGCCTGAGCGACGTGGCCGGATTCATCCCGCGCAATCAGCGTGAACGGTTTTCCGACCTGACCGTGAACTTCCATGGCGAGCGGACGATGGAACTTGGGCGCGTCGCTTTCAAAACTCTGGCGGAGACGTTTGTCCAGTTCCGGGTCGTTCGTCTTCCACAACTTGTCGCCGACGTGAACGCGCTTGAAATCAATGTGGCCGTAGCCGAAGGAAAGTTCCGAGTTTCCGGTTTCGAGTTTCAAGTTGCGGATTTCATAAACCCGTCCGCCCTCCTCTTTTTCATCCGGCCGGCCCGCGTCGAAAACGACGCCGTCGCCCAGCTTGAGCGTGGCTTCGAGTG
>JAYWBR010000442.1:0-3279 GCA_043781315.1 Verrucomicrobiota bacterium
GATCTGACGGCGTTTTATGACGATTACAATGATCTGCGCAGCTTGCAGCCCGGCCCACCCGCGACCTCACCAACGCCCGTGGCCACCTTCTACTCCGCCAACCTGCTTGAAGGGGAAACCTACGGCGTGGAAGTCAGCGGGACCTGGCAACCGCTGGACCACTGGCACCTCCAAACCGCCTACACTTTTTTCAAGGCCAATCTACATGCGGTGGCCGGCAGCATGGATCCCGGGACGGAACAATTTTACGAAGGCTCCGCCCCGATGCATCAATTTTCCCTGCGTTCCCAGGTGGATTTGACACGGCACGTCGAACTGGATTGCGGCCTGCGCTTCGTGGATGCGCTGCACAGTCCCAACATTCCGGCCTATGTCACTGCCGATGTCCGGCTGGGCTGGCGACCGAACGCGCATTGGGAAATCTCCGTCTCCGGCTTGAACCTGTTTGACAACCAGCATCCTGAATTCGCCCCGCAGGTGATCAACACCCCGCTGCGGGAAGTCCGCCGCAGCGTCTTCGGGAAAATCACATGGCGCTTCTAGGCCACATTTTTTTGCAGCCGACTGCGCGACCCCGGCCCGGGCGCACCGCCCGATGGTGCGCACTGATTGTGGGCGGGCTGGCCTTCCTCAACTCGCTGGCCGCGCCGGCGCAGGAACTCACCGCCCCCGAGTACAAACTCAAGGCGGCGTTTCTCTACAACTTCACCAAGCTGGTGACCTGGCCGACGAATGCCTTTGCCAACAGCGCGGCTCCCCTCGTGGTCGGCGTGCTTGGCCATGATCCCTTCGGCGATGACCTGAATAAAATTCTGGCCGGTCGTTCCGTCAACGGACGCCGGCTGCAGGCGGCCCGCTTTGAAACCGTTGAACAGGTTACGAACTGCCAGGTGTTGTTCATCTGCGAATCGGAACGCCGCAAACTGGATCTCATCCTGGAAAATTTGCAGGGGAAACCCATCCTCACCGTCAGCGACCTCAAAGGCGGCGATCCCCGGATGATGATCACGCTGGTCAAGGTCAACGACACGCTTGATTTGCGGATCAATCTGGAGGCCGCGACCCGGTCGGGCTTGCAGTTCAGCTCGCGCCTGACGCGCCTCGACAAAAGCCTCCGCCCCTTGACTGGCGGCACTACCAATTCTCCGCCCGCAAATCCAAAATAGCACCATGCCGCTGCGTCCCTTCAAACAAATCAAATGGAAATTGACGCTGGTCATCCTCGGCACCAGCTCGGTGGTGCTGGTGCTGGCGGCCGTCACCGTGGGCATTTACGACGCGCTCAACTCCCGGCAAAATCTGCTTTCCCAGGTGGAGACCATTGCCGAGATCACCGCCGCGAACAGCGCCGCCGCCCTCGCGTTCCACAACTCCGGCGATGCCCAGGAGACTTTGGATTCGCTCCGCGCCCGCCAGGAGATTGATTTTGCCGGCCTCTATCTTGCCGACGGCCAGCCCTTCGTGACGTTCATCCGCGACGGCCAGCCACCCGTGGCTGCGGTGCCGACACTCAAACAGGCAAGCCACCAATTTGAAAACGGCCGCTGGCTCGTCAACCGCAAGGTCAAGTTTGGTCAGGACACGGTCGGCACCCTCGTCATCTACGCGAACTTGCAGCAACAGTCCGCCCGTTCCCGGACCTTCCTGGGGATCGCCTCGCTGACGCTGGCGGGGCTGCTGGGCGTGGCGCTGCTGCTGGCCGCCCGGCTGCAACGGCTCGTCTCCAATCCCATCGCCGAACTGGCCCAGGTCGCGCAGCACATCACCCAGCACAACGATTACCGCGTCCGGGCGATCCTCTCGTCGTCGGATGAAATCGGCGCGCTCGTCGCGGCGTTCAACCAGATGCTCACGGAAATCGAGCGCCAGAACCGGATCCTGGTCGAGAACGAGAGCCATCTCAAACTCGCCCTCTCCGCCTCCGCCATGGGCGTGTGGGAATGGAATTTTCAAACCGACGCCGTTTCCTGGTCCGTTGAAAACACCGGCGTCTTTGGTGTTCCCACCCGGCTGACTTCGCTCGCATCCTTCGGCCAGTTGATTCACCCCGAAGATGCCAACCCGGTGCTGGGCGTCGTCAAAGCCGCCGCCGAAAAGCTGGCCGCTTTCTCGGTGGAATACCGGATCGCCCCCAACGGCACCGACCTGGTTTGGGTGGCCCACCACGGGCAAGTGCGCCGCGACGCCACCGGCACGCCGACGGCGCTGGCCGGCATTGTGCAAAATATTTCCGCGCGGAAACTCGCCGAGACCGAACGCCAGAAACTGCTCGCCTGCCTGCTCCATGCCGAGG
Organism: Verrucomicrobiota bacterium; assembly: GCA_043781315.1. Taxonomy (GTDB): domain Bacteria; phylum Verrucomicrobiota; class Verrucomicrobiia; order Limisphaerales; family CAIQOK01; genus CAIQOK01. The sequence continues at coordinate 2,294 of JAYWBR010000442.1, forward strand.
AGGATGAACGCCGGCGCATCGCCCGCGAACTGCACGACACCACCGCGCAACATCTCGCGGCGTTGAAAATAAACTTCGCCGGTTTTTGGGCCGGGCCGGCTGCCCCGCCCAGCCCCCGCGTGCTGGCCGAAAGCCGTGCCCTGCTCGATGTGGCCATCCATGAAATCAGCACGCTCGCCTACGTCCTGCATCCGCCGGTCTTGGAGGAATTCGGCCTGGTGGACGCGCTCCAGGATTTCGCCCTGGGGGTCACCCGGCGCAGCGGCGTACACATTCTGGTGGCCGCGGAAGATTATTCCGGCCGCCTCCCCAGCCCCATCGAACTCACCTTGTTCCGGGTGATTCAAGAAAGCATCGCCAACGCAGTCCGTCATTCAGGCACCAAACAAATTCATATCCGCCTCGTCCGCGACGCGCAGGAAGTCCAGGTTGAAATTCAAGACTTCGGGCACGGACTTCCGGTTCAACCCACCCTGGGCGACACCAAATTTCTGCACCGCTCCGGCGTCGGCCTGGCCGCCATGCGCGAACGGCTGACCCTCGTCGGCGGCCTGTTGAATGTGGAATCCGATCCGGAAGGCGTCACGGTTCTCGCCTCCGTCCCCCTCGCGGTGGCGCTGGCGGCCGGGGATCCGCCAGGACGGGAGGCGCCGCCGGCATGAACAAAATCCGGATCCTCATCGCCGATGATCACAGCATGATCCGGCAGGGAATCAAAGCGGTCATCGCCGCCCAGCCCGCCTGGGAATTCTGCGGCGAAGCAAACAACGGCCGCACCCTGCTCGCCCTGGCAGTTAAACACAAACCCGACATCGTGATCATGGACATCACCATGCCTGAATTAAACGGGCTGGATACCACCCGGCTGTTGCGGCTGCAATGCCCGGCCGCCCGCATCCTGATTCTCACCATGCACGATTCGGAGTCGCTGGTGGAAGAAGTCCTCAAGGCCGGCGCCCACGGCTATCTGCTGAAAAGCGATGCCG
>JAYWBR010000443.1:0-3278 GCA_043781315.1 Verrucomicrobiota bacterium
GACCGGCAACGCTTCTACCGCGTCCTGCTGGTGCAGTAAATTTCAACCAATGTCCGTGCAGTAAAAACAAACAACATGAACCATCAACCAAAGGACAGTTATGCCAAAAGGAGATTACATCCAACAAAACGATGACGCGTTCAACGCGCAGCAGCAAACCTTCAAGCTGAACGTCGGGAATTATTCCGGCGTGCTCGGCCTCACCGCCGGGCAACTCGCCGCGCAAGCGGGCGATGCCAGCTACTTTGACTTCACGCTCAAGTGCATGAACGTGATGGCCAATGGCGCGCAGCAGTGGACGGCGTGGAAAAACATCGAGCGCGGCGGCGGCACGCCACCCGCCAGCGGTGCGCCAGTGGCGCCGGTCTTTCCGGCAACCGTTCCCGCCGTGGCTCCGGGCATCGAGGCGCGTTTCCGCGCGCTGGTGCAGCTCATCAAGGCCAATCCCAATTACAACAGCGCCATCGGCCAGGCGCTCGGCATCGAGGGCGCGGAACAAACCGGCCCGGACTTGACCACGCTCCAGCCGGTGATTGACGCCATCATTTCCGGCAATCATGTGAACGTGAAATGGGGCTGGGGCGGCAACAGCGCGTATCTCGATATGTGCGAACTGCAAGTGGATCGCGGCGATGCCAAAGGCTTCGTCCTCCTCGCCTACGACACGACGCCGAATTACACGGACACGCAACCTTTCCCCGCCGCGCCAACCAAGTGGACTTACCGCGCGATCTACCGCGTGGGTGACTCACAGGTCGGGCTGTGGAGTTTGTCGGTGAGTGTGACGGTGGGGGCGTAGCGGCTGCTCGGCAGAGAGCCGCATTTCTAAAACGGAAAAGAAATTTGCGGCGGTCTGCCGACACGCCGCTACAATCATCAACGCCGCTACAATCATCAACGCCGCTGCGGGCAACTGTGGCGGCGGTTTTTTTATTTGGGTCGCACGAAAATCATCATTCCCAAAAAACCGGCGGTCGGTTACGTTTCGGGTATGACTACGTTCGCACAAGTGTTGGATTCAGCCGACGAACTGGCGGTGGATGAACAAGAATCGCTGGTGGCGGTGTTGCAACATCGGCTGGCAGAGCATCGCCGCGCCGAGTTGGTGGAGGCAGTAAAATCCGCGCGGCGCGAATTCAAGGCGGGCCGTTGCCGCCCGGCCACCCCCGCTCAAATCGTCAAACGCCTCTTCGCGTGAAACGGTTGCTCCTGCCTTCCACGGCATTTATCCGTTCTGGCCGACGGTTTGCCCGCAAGCAGCCGCAGGCGGGGGCGGAATTGCAATCCATGCTGGTGCTGCTGACAGAAGACGCCTTTCATCCCCGGCTCAAAACGCACAAACTCAAGGGAAAACTCACCGGCTCTTGGGCGGCCAGTGCGGGCTATGATTTGCGGGTGGTTTTCCAGTTCGTACACCATAAGGGCACGGAGGCCATCTTGTTGGAAGGCATTGGGACACACGACGAGGTTTATTAACCTGCGGCGGCGGTTTGGTTTTCAACCCGGCGCGGGTGTCGTTCTGTTGATACGGCTCGCCATTTTCCCTCCGCAAATTGTTCTCGCCGCTACCGGAAGGTTTTGTATCGTGCCCCCACGCACCTCGGGCACACGCCCGATTACCGAAAGAAAAATAAATGGAACCTAAAGCTGACATCGCACTGATTGGGCTGGCCGTGATGGGCCAGAATTTGATTTTGAACATGAACGACCACGGCTTCACCGTCGTCGCCTACAACCGCACCACGGAAAAAGTGGATCACTTCCTCGCCAACGAAGCCAAGGGCACGAAAGTCCTTGGCGCGCACTCGATCGAGGAGATGGTTTCCAAGCTCAAGTCGCCGCGCCGTGTGATGATGCTCGTCAAAGCCGGCAAGCCCGTGGACGAATTCATCGAGCAGCTTCTCCCGCATCTCTCCCCTGGCGACATCATCATTGACGGCGGCAACTCGCTGTTCGACGACACCAACCGCCGCCAGAAATATGTCGAGAGCAAAGGTCTCCTCTACGTCGGCACCGGCGTCAGCGGCGGCGAGGAAGGCGCACGGCACGGCCCGAGCATCATGCCCGGCGGTTCCCCCGCTGCGTGGCCCTTGGTGAAAGATATTTTCCAGGCCATCTCCGCCAAAGTGGACGGCGGCGTGCCGTGCTGCGACTGGGTTGGCGAAATGGGCGCGGGCCATTACGTGAAGATGGTTCACAACGGCATCGAGTACGGCGACATGCAGTTAATCTGCGAAGCTTACAACATCATGAAGAACGGCCTCGGCCTGAGTGCCGACGAGATGCACGAAGTCCTCAAGGAATGGAACAAGGGTGATCTCGACAGCTACCTGATTGAAATTTCCCGCGACATTCTCGCCAAGAAGGACGAGGACGGTTCGCCGCTTGTGGACAAGATTCTCGACACCGCCGGCCAGAAAGGCACGGGCAAATGGACGGTCATCAACTCGCAGGATCTCGGCATCCCGATCACGTTGATGGCCGAAGCCGTTTATTCCCGGTGCGTCTCCGCGTTGAAAGACGAACGCGTCAAGGCCGCACGCAAGTTGAAAGGCCCGCGTCCCAATCTCACGAGCATCGCCGCCAACGCGGACAAGAAGAAGGCCTTCATCGAAGACATCAAGAGCGCGCTCTACGCCTCCAAGATCGTCAGCTACGCGCAGGGTTACATGCTCATGCGCGCGGCGGCCAAGGAATACAAGTGGACGCTCAACTACGGCGGCATCGCCCTCATGTGGCGCGGCGGCTGCATCATCCGCTCGCGGTTTCTCGGCAAGATCAAGGAAGCCTATGACACCAATCCCAAGCTGCTGAACCTGATGCTCGACGATTATTTCCGGGGCGAAATCAAGAAGGCGCAGAAAGGCTGGCGCAACGTCGTGGCCACCGCCGCCAAGAAAGGCATCCCCGTTCCCGCGTTCAGCACCGCGCTCGCTTTTTACGATCAATACCGCTCGGCGGTGTTGCCGGCGAACCTGCTCCAGGCGCAACGCGATTACTTCGGCGCGCATACTTACGAACGTGTTGACCAGCCGCGCGGCCAGTTCTTCCACACCAACTGGACCGGCAAGGGCGGAACCACTTCGTCCAGCACTTACAACGTGTAAGCAGATGCGAATAATCAAGGGCGCGGATTTATTCCGCGCCCTTTTCCACTTTCAGAACTTTAGACCCAAAACAAATCCACCTGAATTTAGAACATGAAAAAATAAATCGTTGAATTCATCGGCACCTTTTTCCTCGTGCTGACCATCGGCATGTGCGTCATCAAACCCGAC
>JAYWBR010000444.1:0-3278 GCA_043781315.1 Verrucomicrobiota bacterium
CGCTCAGCCGCGTCAGCCCAACACCAGCGGATCGCAAACGCGGTTCCAGCGCCGCCGTGATTTCCGCCGCCACCAGCATGACCGGGCCGTCGGAAGGACGGAGACCTTGCACAAGCGACAAGCATCGCATCACATGGCCGGTGCCCATCCGGGGGCTGGCGTCTGCGCGAACCAGCAATTTCATCGCAGGCGAAAGACGGGCTGAATCATCGGGCCTTCCAGAAAGCCCGCCGGGTTCGGACTGGCCAGCCAGACGGCCAACGTTTTGAAAACCGCCGCGTAAATTTGCAGCGTCTGCTCGGTAGAAACGGTGTCGTGCGCGGCGGTCATGTTGTGCGTGACCAGTTGCAGAAGGCCGCGTTTTATGGATTCCTGCTGGAACAAGCTGCGTTCAAGGAAACTGTCGTTGCCCGTCGCGTCGCGGAATTTCAGCAGCGACCAATTGGGATAGCCAACGCACTGAAAGCGCGGAAACAACCCGGCCTGTTTGGCCAGCGCGTTGAAACCATCCTGCAATCGCCGGCCATTCGCTTCAATCCGCATCAGCGCGTCCGTGTGCTCCAGGATGTCGAGCACCTTCAACGAGGCGGCGATGGCGGCGGTCTCACCTCCGAACGTGAAGCTGCAAAATATTTCCGTAAAGATGCTCATCACATCCGCGCGGCCCACGATGCACGAAATGGGGAAGCCGTTGCCCATCGCCTTGCCGAAGCACGCCAGATCCGGGGTCACGCCCAGTTTTTTCTGCGCGCCACCGAGACCGAGATGAAAGCCGGTGCAAATTTCGTCGAAGATGAGCAGCGCGCCATGCTTGTGCGCGAGGTCCTTGACGCCTTGCAAATATCCCGGGGCGGGTTCGACGAAGTTCACGGCCTCCATCACGACGGCGGCGAATTCACCGGCGTGTGCGGACAGAATTTTGTCGAGTTCCGCCAGATTGTTGTACGGGAACGAGTGTGTCAGCGCCCGCACCGCGCCGGGCACGCCGCGATGGCGCATGGTCGAGCCGATGTACCAATCCTGCCAGCCATGATAGCCGCAGCAGGCCACGCGGTCGCGGTTGGTGAACGCTCGGGCGGCGCGCACCGCACCGGCGGTGGCGTCCGATCCGTTTTTGCCGAAGCGGACCATTTGCGCGCAGGGAATGATTTTGGTGAGGCGCTCGGCCAGTTCGACTTCCAGCGGATGCGGCATGGAGAAGCTGTGACCCTGCGCCAGTTGCGCGGTCGCGGCGGCGTTCACTTCATCGTGGGCGTAGCCGAGAATGTTCGGCAGCAGACCTTGCACGTAATCAATGTATTCGTTCCCGTCCACGTCCCAGACGCGGCAGCCTTTCCCGCGCTGGAGAAAAATCGGCGAGATGCCCTGCACGTATTGCGTGTAGCCTTTGCTGAAAGTCTGCGACGCGCCGGGGATGACTTTCTGCGCGCGGGCAAACCACGTCTGCGATTTTTCCACGCAACGTTTCGGCGCGGCTCCGGCTCCGGCTTGTTCGTAGAGTGTCTTGTAGTAACCTTCGTTCATAATGGCGGTTCCTTGCAGTTTCTGTAGTTCAGGTTTTTCTTCGAGCAGTTTCAAAACGTCCCGCATTCCGAACGCGGGACGGGACTTCAAATGTTTATAAATCGCGCGGACGAATTCCAGATCGTGGGCCTCATCCACAGTCCAGCGCAGTTCGGCCAGCGAAGCTCCGTGATCAATCTCCACATTGCGCACACGAAACTGACCTGAACTGCGCAAGTAGGGCGTCACATGTTCGCGCTCAGAAATCTGGGTCGCTTCCCGCCACGCACGTTCCAAGGCGGCGAAGGAAAATACTTCGGTGTCCAGTCCGTCGGGATAGGTGGTCTCGATGGTGTTGGACACATAGTCAAAACCGCCCTGTTGAAAAATTCCTGTCACCCGGTCAATGACTTCCGGGTCAATCAACGGACAATCCGAAGTGATGCGCACGACGGTGTCGGCGGCAAACGCCTTCGCGGTCTGGTAGTAACGGTCAAGTACATCCGGCTCGCTCCCTCGAAAAAATGCGATGTCATGCGCGCGGCAGAATTGTTCCAGCACGTCGTCCGATTTGGACGTGGTGGTGGCGACGACCACCTGCTGCACATTGCGAGCGCGACGAATCCGCTCCACCACATGCCAGAGCATGGGCCGGGCTTCCAAGTCGAGCAGGACTTTACCGGGGAGCCGTGTGGAACCAATCCGGGCCTGAAGGATGACGACAGTTTTCATGAGCGTCTGGCCTCCAGCGCAATTTTCAACGCGGCCAGGCCGCTGCTGATGGGGTTGGAGGTTGGTGTGCGCGTCGCCAACGCTTTGAGGAAATGTTTCATTTCTTCCAGATACATTTGATTCGTCTCCCAACCTTCCGGTTCGGGAATGGTGGATTTCAGGTTTCCGTCCTCGCCAAACACCCGCACGGAACGTTCCGAGAAATCCCAGTAAAGTGTGCCCTTGGTACCAATCACCTGACAGCCGCGCCGGTAATCGCGTTGCATATAGTTCAGATGGATGCTGCTCAACACGCCCGATTCATGGCGCAAAATCATTTCAACCAACCCTTCGGTTTGCAGGCCAAGGCTGGTGGCGGGCAGATGCGCGCTCGCCATGAGCGCGGCGGGGCCGAAGTACCAGAGGCCGAGATCAATTTCGTGGATGCAATCCAGAATCGCGCCGCCCCATTCCGTCGAGGCGCTGTAGCTCTGCCGGTAATCCTGCTGGGGCCGCCAACGGGGCAGGTATGAACTCACCTGAATGCGGGCGGACAAAATTTCTCCGACGGCTTTTTCCTCGATCAGTTTCTTGATCAAAGCAGGGCCGGGATGAAAGCGCATGTTGCAACCCACCATGCTCAGAAGGGTGCGACGGTCAAGCTCGCCGCTCAATTCCTCAATGCCGTCCAGCAAATGCGCGAGCGGTTTTTCGATGAAGACGTGGCAGCCATTTTGCGCGGCTTCAAGCGCGAGCGGCACATGCAGGTTGCTGGGCGCGGTGATCAGCGCCGCCTCGGGCCCCTCGCGCCACAACTCGGCGGTGGTGGCATAAACCCGGATGCCCGCCTCGGACGCCACCTGCTCCCGCGCCGCCGACACGGGGTCGAATGCCACGAGGTCGGTCTGGCCGAGCGCTTGCAGATTGCGCAAATGCCGACGGCCAATCGAGCCGCAGCCTAGAATCGCAATTTTCATTTCTTCAAAACAATTTCTAACCGTACCACGGTGTCGCCGCCGAAACCTTTTTTGAATCCGCTGATGTTAAGTTCCTTCGGCGTGGGC
>JAYWBR010000445.1:0-3274 GCA_043781315.1 Verrucomicrobiota bacterium
GATTCAGTCTGCAACTGACCCGATCCATTGGTGGCACGCGGATGCCGGTCGTTTATAAAAGTGACATTGTGGCCGACGAAGACATCGTCTTCCAAGGTAACTCCCTCGCAAATGAAAGTGTGGCTTGACACTTTGCAGCGGTCACCGACTTTAACTCCCTTTTGAATCTCTACAAAGGTGCCTATCTTCACATCGTCTCCGATTTCGCAACCGTAGAGATTAGAAAAAGCAAAGATGCGGACATTCTTGCCCAGTTTGACATCCGGGGCAATAAGCTGATAAGAAGGCGGCGGCGACATATTAATTATATTCATTGGAACCTGTGAAAGAAAGTTTACAAAGATATTTCCAGGTCTGGTTTCTACTTCATTACAAGGTTTTGAATAGAAAATAGAGATGGAAATATATTCACTATAAATTAACAGTTTCCAACTTCGGGATCATTGAGCTTGGGACATGAGACAACTCGCCCATGCCATTTGATTTGGCGTGGCCATTGCTTCGAATTTCGACCTCCGCCCCCGGACTGCCATTCGGTCGAAAAGGCAGTTCCACGGGGCCGCCACCCCGCCGCAGGGATTCAGAGGAAGCCTCAAGTATCTGAACCAGTTGCATTCCCTCCCAGCCACCGGACAGCGGAGCAGTTCCATTCCTGATGGAGTCGAGGAAATGCTGGCACTCAACCTTGAGCGGTTCTTCCGGCTTTATGTAGGGCGCATACACATCACCGTGGTGGTAGGCATAGTGGAATTCAGCGAACGTGTCGTAGTGCGGCGGACATTCAACCCGGGCATCAAATATCCGGATCTTTTCCAACGGCGCAACATCGTCATAGACAATCATCCGCTGGCTGCCCACGATGGTCATCTCCCGCACTTTTCTCGGATCTAGCCAACTACTTTGGATGACGGCCGTCTGTTGTTTGCGGAAGCTGAGGCACATGGTCGTCACGTCCTCCACACCGGGCGTGATATGGGCGCTGCCCCGGCAGTTCACCGTCACCGGCTGTTCGCCCATGATGTATTGGATGATGGAAATGTCGTGTGGGGCCAGATCCCAAGCCACATTGATGTCCTTTTGGAACAGCCCCAGATTCAGTCGCCGCGCGCTGATATACCGGATGTCGCCGATGTCGCCGGCATCCACGATCTGCTTGATTTTTCGGACGGCTGGCGAGTAGAGAAACGTGTGCCCAATCATCAGGACTAAGCCGTTCTTTTTGGCGATTTCAATCAGCTCCTCGCACTGCGCCGTGGAACTGGCGAGGGGTTTTTCGATCATGGTGTGCTTGCCGGCAAGCAGACTGGCCTTGGCCAGCGGAAAATGCGCTTTGACGGTGGTGGCGATGACCACCGCATCAAGACCGATGCCGTTCAACATATGATCGTAATCTACCGATCCCTCGACTTCAGGATAGAGCGTCTTAAGATGTGTCAAGCGATGCTCATTCATGTCGCACATCATTTTCAACTCGCAATCGCCAAGCGACCTGAAGTTGCGCACAAGGTTGGGGCCCCAATAGCCACAGCCCACGACTCCGACTTTTATTCGTTTTTTCATCTGGCACTTCCTGCTCGTATTTGATGTTTAGAAACAATTCTTATCTGTTGATTATCCACAACTGCGTTGAAATCCGCCGCCTCCGCTGGTGCCGGCGGCGGAAACGCCTTGCGCTCTCGCCTGTGATCCAGCATTTGCGCCGCCAGTGCCGGAATGGTTTTAAAGATTATCTTGAGATCCAGCCAGAAGTTCAGGTTCCGGGCGTAGGCAATGTCTAGCCGAATCATCTCTACAAAAGTCGTCCGATTTTTCCCGCTCACCTGCCAGAGTCCGGTCAGGCCGGGGGCGCTATTAAACCGCTCTTTCTGCCAAGGAAGATAGTGGTCGTATTCGTAAGGCAGACACGGGCGCGGTCCGACCAAACTCATTTCGCCCCGGAACACATTGATTAATTGTGGCAGCTCGTCCAGTCCGGATGAGCGCAGCAACGAACCGAAAGGAATCACCCGCTGATCACCCTGCGCATCCATTTTCACCATCGGGACATTCGCGCTCATTAGGTGAGTCAGATGCCCTTGGTGAACGGTAGTGTCAGCATTGGCAAACATGGTCCGGAACTTGTAGCACTGGAATCGTCCGCCCCGATGGCCGACCCGCTCCTGCTTGAACAGCACCGGCCCGGCGGAGACGGCCCGGATTAGAACCGCAATCACTAGTGCCAGCGGAAGCAGCAAAGGGAAGGCCGCAACAATCATGAAAATGTCCAACGCACGTTTCCAGTTCGGAATATGATCCAAAACGGAGGCAGATGTTGCCATCAACCGCGAATTAAAAGGGTCAGTTTTCATTTGAAATATTAAGTTAAAGTTCATAACAAATTAAGCACTGGCAGAGTCGGCGTTACTAAATCCGTCTCCCAGAAATATCCAAAGCTCCGCACTTGCAGACTCTCTGGCTGGTTCCAGTTATTCCGACACTCCTTTGTCCCGAAACCAAAATCAGGAACTTGATTTTTGAACCGACTACAAATCTTCCCTGCAACGATTAAGCAATTATTCTAACGCGCTGCCGCCAATATCGGCACCATCGCGGCCATGGTGTTGTTTTTCAGGATCACTGAACTCCGGTCCACTTCTACCGACGTTGATCCGCCCAGAATATCGATCAAAACCTGAACCCGTTTTCCGGCCGGCATCAACCGCAAAACAAAGGCATGCATGCCAGCAAAAGCTCCCTCGCCGATGGTAATCTCATCCCCTGGCGAAATTCGATGATGCACCGTCATGGTGTCTTCCGCCCCGAAACATTCCTGCAACTCGGCGATGACGGAATCCTCCACCGTGGGGATGCGATCGGCAAAACGAACCAGACTCTGCACCCCGTTCGCATATTGGATTTCATTAAGGCACTGTTCGAGCACACAACGGACAAAAATATAACCGGGGAAAAGCGGCTCGATGAGCCGCACTATCCCGCGCCGGGTCGCGTGCTCCACCCGCAACTGCGGCTGAAACACTTCCAGATTCAGGTTTTTGCGCAGATGCGCCGCCGCAATGTGTTCATGCTTCGGTTTGGTCCGGGCGCAATACCAGGCCAGATTTCCGACTGGCGACTCCGGCAACACCCGACACCCGCCCGGCACAGACTGTTTGTGTGTCATGACGATTCGCCGGGCGCCCTCACTAAGTTCCCCAATCATCTCAATATCCCTCCCCAATTCGACTCCAGTGGCGAAAAAATCCATATGAACCAATGCCGCCGCCGCTCGCAATTG
>JAYWBR010000446.1:0-9864 GCA_043781315.1 Verrucomicrobiota bacterium
GATACGCGATGTCCGCTGCGGAAAATTTCGCCAGCCGTTTGATGTCATCCGGCGTGAGCGTGGATTTGTAGGCGGCGAACTTGGTGTCGAAACTCGTCAAGTCAGCGAGCATGGCCGGAGAGCAAGCCTTGGATGGTCAGCAGTTGCACGCGGGGGAATTATTATTTGATAACCTCGACCCAAGAAGCATCAAACTTCAAAGTTTTCAGAACCGCGTCTTTGTCTAATTCCGGAGGCTTCCGAATTTTAATCGCAAGACGGTTTGGCGGAATTTCTTCGATGATTGTGAATTGAGAACCGTGAGGTTGCCATGTGAATTTATGAATCTCGGTTTTGTCGGGGCGGACTTCGTAGCCCTCCAAGTTGTCATCCTCATTCCAAGACCACTTGTAATTTTCAGATTGGTATAACGAAGTGTCCGATTCAAAAGCAGCCAAAGAAAAGTTGATTCACGGGGTTGAATTAACAAACCACGCCGCAGACGGCGAGCGGGAAATGATTGCACCACCCCGCCACGAAAGGCGGCCCCTACTTCTACCGCGTCGGCGTGCAATAAATATTTGAGTGGATTTTCCCGGCGCGGGGTATTATCAAGGACAGTTGAACAAATTAAATATCATGAACATCACCAAAACACTCACCATCATTGCCCTTTCTGCTTCTCTGGCCGCGCCGCTGGCCGGTTTTGCCGAGGAAAAGAAAGAGGCCAAGAAACTCATCCCCTACACCCTCCAAACTTGTCCCGTGTCCGGCGAAAAGCTCGGCGAGATGGGTAAGTTCGTCGTGTTCGAATACAAGGACCGCGAAATCAAATTCTGCTGCAAGGACTGCAAAAAGGATTTCGTGAAGAACCCGGAAAAGTTCCTGAAGAAAATCGCCGAGGCCGAAAAGAAAGCTGCTGCCGACAAAGCCGCCAAGAAATAGTTCGTCCTGGCCACGGGAGGATTGGTGCAAACCTTCGCCCGGCTTAATCTTGTCCCGGCGTGGCCAATGTTAAACTTGTGAAACCGATACTGGGCATACTCTGCATCCTGCTGCTCGTCTGGACGCCCGTCGTTCCGGCGCAGTCGCAGTCGCAGTCGCCCGGTGTCGGTGCGGCGGCGGCGGTTTGCCGTTGTTGCAAAGCTTGCCGCCCGAGTTCCTGCTGCGCCCGCCCTCCCGATTCCGAATCCCGTCCCGCCGCTGCGACCATCCCGGTCTCCGGCCCCGACCAAAATTCCCTGACCGCATCCGTTGTCCTGCTCTGGGCGGTTCCAGCGGCGGCATCAGCGCAGCCGGGCAGGGCGGTTGCATCCGTATCGGCCGCTTTCCCCACTCCGCTTTTCTCCCGCAATTGCGTCCGGCTCATCTGAACTGAGTGCCTTCCCCGCCCGCAGTGTGTACGCGCAGGCACACGGGTGGACTTTTTTTCCGTTGCCGGGTTCGGCTTCGACTGCGCGAAATAATTCCCCGTTGCACCATGAACAGACTAATTGTCATAACGATTTTGACCGCCCTCGCCGGAGCCTTGGGGGAACCGGCGCGCGCCGCGTCCACCAACGCAACCACCGTGATCGTCACGCCGGAGTACCTCAGCCAGCTCGCGGACGAAATGCGGACGAACCATCCCGCCCTCCGCGCCGCCGCCGCCATGACGAATGCCGCCGCCGCCGCCGTGGCCGCCGTGCGCACTTGGGAAGACCCGAGGGTGATGGCTGGTTTCATGGCTGCGCGTGAAGATTTCCGGGCCAGTGACGGCGACATCATTTACGGCGTCGAACAAAAGCTTCCGCTGTTCGGCAAGCCCGGACTGGAGCGCAACGTCGCCCGCGCCGAACTCGCGGTCGAATCTGCGAACTTGGAATTTCAATTTCAAGCCCGGCGCGTGGAGCTGGCCAAAGCCGCGTTTCGCGCGGCGCTGGCGGATCGTGTCGTCGTCATCGGCGAACGGGATCTCGCGTGGCTGGATGACATGAAGCAGTTGCTGGAGCAAAATGCGCGTGTCGGCAAGGCGTCGCTGGTGGAGGTCTTGCAGCTCGAAAACGAGCGGGCGAAGCGCCTGAACCAGTTACAGTCCGACCGCAACCAGCTTACCCACGAACAAGTCAGCTTGAACCGGCTCTTGAATCGCGACGTGAATTCACCGTGGCCACGGCTTGAACTGCCAGCGGTGGCGGGAGCCGTTCAATTCAATGCTCGCCTGCTTGATTTTGCGCTCAAGTACGAACCCCAGACCGTCAAAATGCAGCAGCAGGTCAAACAGTCCGAGGCGATGGTGGCGGTGACGAGGCGGCAAAAGTATCCCGACATTTCCGCCGGCGTCGAAGCGCGGAACTACAGCGGGGACGGAAGTTTTCGCCAGGGCATGTTCATTTTGCGGATGAATTTTCCGTGGGCCAACGCGGGCAAAATCCGCGCGGATGTCCGGCGCGACGAGGCCCGGCTGGCGGCGACGCAGTTTGAACTGGCCGACATGCAGACCGGCGTGCGCGAGGAGGTGCATCAGTTGACGGTGAAGACCGATGCCGCCCGGCGCGAGGCGCTGCTGTACCGCGACCAGATCATTCCGCGCACCGAGTCCACGCTCGAAACCATCCGCACCGGCTGGCAGACGGGACAGAATACTTTCCGCGAAGTGCTCGACACGCATCGGATGTTGCTCGACGCGCGCCTGATGTTCGTCCGCGCCGTGGCCGAACAATACCAGATGCTCTCCGAACTCGTGCTGTGCTGCGGAGCCGGCAGCCTGGATGCGCTGACGATGATTGGCGCTGAACCGGAAGCTCAACCTGAAAAGAAATAAAATGAAACCACTGCTGCTAAAATTATTTTTTGCCTCGGCGATTGCCCTGGTATGGATGAACCTTGCCACCGCCGCCGAAACCAAGACGCTCTACACCTGCGGCATGCATCCGCAGGTCATCCAGGATCATCCCGGCAACTGCCCGATCTGCGGCATGAAGCTCACGCCCATCCGCAGGCAAGCCGGCGAGGCGCAAACGGGCGAGCGCAAAATCAAGTTCTACAAATCTACGATGAATCCGGGCGAAACCAGCCCTACGCCGGCCAAGGACAGCATGGGCATGGAGATGGCACCCGTGTACGAGGACGCGGGCGGGGCGGCCAATGCTTCGGCCATCGCCATTGATCCGGTGACGATTCAAAACATGAACTTGCGGACGGCGGTGCTCGCGCGCGGCCCGTTGCGCAAAGTCATCCGCACCGTCGGCACGATTGACTACAACGAGACGGCGACGGCGGAGGTCACGACGAAGTACAAAGGCTGGATTGAAAAACTCCACGCCGACGCCACGGGCAAGCTGGTGCATCGCGGCGAGCCGCTGTTCGAGGTCTATTCGCCGGAGCTTTACAGCGCGCAGGCGGAATTCCTGCTCGCACTGAACCAGACGTCCACCAACAGCGGTGCGTTGCTCCGCGAACTGGCGATGAGTAAGCTGAAGTTCTTCGACATTTCCGACGCGCAGATCGCTGAACTCGAACAGACGCGCAAGCCGTTGAAAACCTTGACGGTGGTTGCGCCGATGGACGGGTTCGTCACCGAGAAGATGGTCGTGCAAGGCCAGATGGTGGACATGGGCATGAAACTCTATCGCCTCTCCGACCTGGGCATCGTCTGGGTCATCGCGCAAATCTACGAGCAAGATCTGCCGTTCGTGCAGCTCGGCCAGGAGGCGGTCGTCAAACTGTCCTCGCTGTCCGACCGCGAGTTTCGCGGACGCGTTACTTTTGTTTATCCGACCGTGGACGAGAAGACCCGCACGGCGCGGGTGCGGATGGAGTTTGAAAACCCCGGCTACTTCCTCAAGCCCGGCATGTTTGTCTCGGTGCAACTTCATTCGGAAATGGACTCGTCGGCGTTGCTCGTGCCAGATTCCGCCGTGCTGCGCAGCGGCACAAAGAACACGGTGTTCCTCGCGCTCGACGGCGGGAAGTTCGACGCGCGCACCGTGGTGCTCGGCGCGGAGGGCGAGAACGGAATGACCCAAGTGTTGAGCGGATTGAAGGAAGGCGAGCGCGTCGTGACCAGCGGACAATTCATGCTGGATTCGGAAAGCCAGTTGCGCGAGGCGATTGAAAAAATGCGCGGTCCGTCGGGCGGGGCGGCGGCGGCGGCGCAGTCCGGTTCGATCACGAATCCGGTCAGCACCTCCGCGCCGGAAAAGTCCGCGCCTGAGCCGGTGGTTTACGTCTGCCCGATGCCCGAGCATGTTTCAATCATCTACGACCATCACGGCAAGTGTCCGATCTGCAACATGGCCCTCGTGCCGGTCACGCCGTCGGCGCTGCAAAAGCTTCAGCCGGGCGGCAGGGTGCTTCACTACACCTGCCCGATGCCGGAACACGCGAGCGTTCACGAGGCGAAGCCGGGTAAATGTCCGCTGTGCGCGATGACGCTGATCCCGGTGATGGCGCAGTCCGTCGTCCCGTCCGCCGCCGCCAGCCAGCCGGAAACAAATTCCGCTCCGCTTACGCTCTACACCTGCGCGATGCACCTCGATGTCGTTTCGGACGAGCCGGGTAATTGCCCGAAATGTGGGATGACGCTCGTGCCGACCACAACCGTTGCGCATGGCAAAATAGCAGAAGACAACTGGCGCAAGAAACACCCCGCAACCCATCAACATTAAAATGAACATGAAATCATTGAAAATAATCATCGCACTCTTGGGCGTGGTGTCGGTGGCAAGTTCTGTCGCGCTGGCGCAGGAAGGGGAAATTCACGCGTCTGGTGGCGGCTTGTTCGGTTTGCCGCCGGAATACGTCCACATCCTGATAAATCCAATGCCTGTCTATGGCATGGCGATGGGCATTCTCGCTCTGGGTGCGGCCTTGCTACTGCGCAACAAGACCGCGCAAGTCATTGGGCTGGGCCTGGTGATCCTGGCCGCGGCGTCGGCGTGGCCGGTGGCGCATTTCGGGGAGAGCGCCTACAAACAGATCCGCGGACTCGCCGACGAGGCCGGGCAGGTGGCGCTGGATGAACACATGGAACGCGCGGACAAGTTGATTTACTTTTTCTACGCGACGGCGCTGCTCGGGGTGGCGGCGCTGGTCAGCTTGAAGAAATTTCCCAAGGCCGCCACACCGCTGGCGGTGGTCACGCTGGTTGCCGCCATCGCGTCGCTGGGGGCGGGCGGTTGGATCAGCAAGGCGGGCGGACAAATCCGTCATCCTGAATTTCGCGAGGCCGCGCCGCCGCCCGGTGATGCAGAACACCATACCGAACACAACGAGAAGTTTGAATACGCAACCACAAACAAATGATAACCCTGATCAAACCCATCCTCCTGGTGGCAACGCTGCCGCTGCTGTTCGTTGGCTGCACCACCACAAATCCCAATGCCGCGTTCGGCGACGTGGACAAGACGGTGCTGGCGCGCACGGGTCAGCAAGTGAGCTGGCCGCGCGATGACGCGCAACGCAAAGTCACCACCGAGGCTGTGAGCGCATTGCTTGCCACTAATCTCACGGCGCAGTCGGCGGTGGCCATCGCGTTGCTCAACAACCGCACGCTGCAAGCCGAGTTCGAGGACATCGGCATTTCGCAGGCGGATCTGGCGCAGGCGGCGCGGTTGAAGAACATCGAGATCGCCGGAAGCTGGCGCTGGACCGACGGGCCGGCGAACGCGGTCAACGCCGCGTATTCCGCCGCCGGAGATTTCCTCGACCTGCTCACGCTGCCGACGCGCAAGAAAATTGCCCGGCGCGAACTGGAGCAGACCAAGCTGCGCGTGGCCGACAGCGTCCTGCGCCTGGCCGCCGAAGCGCAGACCGCATTTTACACCGTGCAGGCCGGCGAAGAACTGGCCCGGCGGCTGGGCGTCATCGCGGCCATCAACGACGCGGGGGCGGAGGTGGCGCAGCGGCAATTCGACGCGGGCAACATCAACGCGCTCGAACTGCAAAACCAGCAGGCGTCGGCCGCCCAGGCGCGGCTCGACTTCATGCTGGCGCAGGCCCAGACGCGCGCGGATCGTGAGCGGTTGAATCGCCTCCTGGGGTTGTCCGGCGTGCAGACACATTGGCAGGTTGGGAATGAACTGCCCGGCCTGCCGATCGCGGAAGCGCCGTTGGAAAATCTCGAAGCACTCGCGGTTGGTCAGCGGTTGGACCTGGCGGCGATGCGGAGCGAAACCGAATCGGTCGCCGGCGCGTTGCGGCTGAAAAAGAACACCCGCTTCCTGCCGGGCGTGGCCTTGGGCGTCAGCACGGAGGTAAGCCCCGACGGCCAGCGCGTCACCGGGCCAAACCTGAGCCTGGAGATTCCCCTGTTTGATCAGGGCCAGCCCGCCGTGGCGCGACTGGCCGCGCAGTACCGGCAGGCGCAGAACAACTACGCGGCCATGGAAGTCAACGTGCGTTCCGAAGTGCGGCAAGCGCAGGACACGCTGCTCGCGACCCGCGCGGCGGCGGAACACTACGCAAAAATCCTGTTGCCGCAGCGTCAGGAAATTTTGCGGGAGACGTTGCGCCACTACAACGCCATGCAGAAAAGCAGCTACGAACTGCTCGCCGCCAAGGAGCGCGAACAGCTCACCGAACGCGGCTATGTCGAGGCGTTGCGGGATTATTGGATTGCCCGCGCCGAACTGGAACGGGCCGTCGGCGGCCGGTTGCATGGCGAAGGGTTGTCGTCCGCCGCCACCCCGCCGGAGTCGCCGGAGGCGACTCCAACCAGCGAACATCACCACCACCATTGATTTGAAACGAAAGAAATATTTATGAATCGTAGAAATTTTCTCACGGGCGCGGCCACTGTCGCCGGCAGCGCGCTGCTCACGCGCCTCGTTCCCACCGCCGTCGCCGCCGAGCCGGGCAAGGCGGCGGTCAGCACCGGCAAGACCGCGCCGTTCAATCCCGGCGGGCTGGGCTACAAACCCGTCATCACGCCCAACGGCGAAACCTTGCCGTGGAAGATGGTGGATGGCGTGAAGGTGTTTCATCTCATCGCCGAGCCGGTCATGCATGAATTCATTCCCGCGATGGAGGAACATCCCAGCCTGGTCGCCGAGTGCTGGGGCTACAACGGGCGTGTTCACGGGCCGACCATCGAGGCGGTCGAAGGTGATCACATCCGCATCTACGTCACGAACCGATTGTCCGCGTCAACGAGCGTTCACTGGCACGGGCTCTATTTGCCGAGCGGCATGGACGGTGTGGGCGGCGTCAGCCAGCGGGCGATTCAGCCGGGCGAGACGTTCAAATACGAATACACGCTCAAGCAGCACGGCACTTACATGTATCACTCGCATCACGACGAGATGACGCAGATGCAGATGGGCATGATCGGGATGTTCATTGTGCATCCAAAGAATCCGGCGCAACCGCCGCCCGACCGCGATTACGCGATCATGTTGAGCGAATGGAAAATTGAAGTCGGCGCACGCCGGCCCGATCCGAACGAGATGACGGACTTCAACATCTTCACGATGAACGGGCGCAGCTTTCCAGGCACGGAGGCGTTGGTGGCCAAAACCGGCGAGCGCGTCCGCATTCGCATCGGCAACTTGAGCACGATGAGCCATCACGCGATTCATCTGCACGGCTATTATTTCAAAGTCGTGGCGACGGACGGCGGGGAAATTCCCGAGGCGGGTCAATGGCCGGAGACGACCGTTCACATGCCCACGGGCAGCACGCGCACGGTGGAGTTCATCGCGAACGCGCCGGGCGATTGGGTGATGCACTGCCACATGCTGCATCATGTCATGAACCAGATGGGGCACAGGTTCGGAAATCTCATCGGCATCAACACCGAGGGTTTGAACGAGAAAATTCGCCAGCTCGTTCCCGGCTACATGACGATGGGGCAGGACGGCATGGCCGACATGGGCGACATGGGCATGCCCGTCCCGGCCAATTCCCTGCCGATGGTCGGCGGGCGCGGCCAATACGATTACATCACGATGGGCGGCATGTTCACGATCGTGAAAGTGCGCGAGGATTTGCCCGCTGATGGTTCCGATCCGGGCTGGTATAAAGCACCGCCCGGCACGGTCGCGGATGTCGCGTCGGAGGCGGATATGAAACATGACGGCATCGAGCTGCCGAAAGATTTGCCGAAGACCGCCGCACTGCGGACGCTGTCGGACGACGTGTGGTGCGGCCCGCCGCCGTCCGCCAAACCGGCCTTGCTGGCCAAGAATGGAGTCAATGGCCGGGTGAAAATTCACTGATCCCAGAACAACTTCAGTTCCGTTTAAGCGGCGGGCAACGCGCGGCGGCGGAAACTGAAACTCTAAAACTCGAACGATCCCCATGCTCACGCGCATCATTGATTTCTCGCTGAGGAACAAGTTCCTCGTCGTGCTGGCGACGCTGGCCTTGATTCTCGGCGGCGTTTACGCGGTGCGCAACGTGCCACTCGACGCCATCCCCGACCTCTCGGACACGCAGGTCATCATCTACACCGAGTGGAACGGCCAGGCGCCGAACATCATCGAGGATCAGGTCACGTATCCGATCACGACGAAGATGCTGTCCGTGCCGAAGGCGAAAGTCGTGCGCGGCTATTCCTTCTACGGTTTCTCGTTCGTGTATGTGATTTTCGAGGACGGCACCGATCCGTATTGGGCGCGCAGCCGCGTGCTCGAATATCTCAGCAGCATCGGCAATCAACTGCCCAAGGGCGTCGCGCCCTCGCTCGGACCCGATGCCACGGGCGTCGGTTGGGCGTTCATGTATTCGATCAACTCGACCAACCGCGACCTCGCCGAGTTGCGTTCGATGCAGGACTGGTATTTGAAATATCAGCTCACTTCCGTGCCGGGCGTTTCGGAAGTCGCATCGGTCGGCGGCTTCGTGAAGCAGTATCAAGTGACGCTGGATCCGACCAAGCTCCGCGCCTACAACCTCGCGTTGAAGGACGTGAGCATGGCCATCGAGCGCAGCAACGGCGAAGTCGGCGGACGTTCGCTCGAACTGTCCGAGCGCGAGTTCATCCTGCGCGTCAAAGGTTACATCGCCAGCCTCGACGACTTGAAAAAAATTGCCGTCGGCCTTGGCGACAAAGGCGTGCCGATTCTGCTGCGGGACGTGGCGAACATCCAGTTCGGTCCCGACATGCGGCGCGGCATCGCGGAACTGAACGGCGAGGGTGAAACCGTCGGCGGTATCGTGGTCGTGCGCTACGGTGCCAACGCGCGCAAGGTGATTCAAGAGGTGAAGCAACGGCTGGAGCAGGCGATGAAGGCGCTGCCGGCCGACGTGAAAGTCACCGTCAATTACGACCGCACCACGCTGATTGACGGCGCGGTCAAGACGCTCGAAGAAAAGTTGCTGGAAGAAAGCATCGTCGTCGCGCTCGTCTGCTTGGCGTTCCTGCTGCACCTCCGCAGCGCCATGGTGGCCATCATCATCCTGCCGATCGCGGTGTTGATTTCGTTTCTCGTGATGTTCGGCCAGGGCATCAGCTCGAACATCATGTCGCTCGGCGGCATCGCCATCGCCATCGGCGTGATGGTGGACGCGGCGATTGTCATGATCGAGAACGTGCACAAACATTTCGAGCGTGAGAAGGTGACCGACCAGAACCGCTGGGAATTGATCCGCAAGGCCAGCGAAGAGGTCGGGCCGCCGCTGTTCTTCTCGCTGCTCATTATCACCGTCAGCTTCCTGCCGGTGTTCGCCTTGCAGGCGCAGGAAGGCCGGCTGTTCGCACCGCTCGCCTTCACCAAGACCTACGCCATGGCCGCGGCCGCCGGTCTGTCGGTGACGCTGGTGCCGGTGCTCATGGGCTACCTCATCCGCGGCCGCATCCGCCCCGAGCACGACAACCCGCTCAACCGCTGGCTGATGCGCGCCTATCGCCCGTTGCTCGACTGGGTGCTGGCACGGCCGAAGCAGGTGCTCGCCGGCGCGTTC
>JAYWBR010000447.1:0-3253 GCA_043781315.1 Verrucomicrobiota bacterium
AATCACGGCCTGGCGATCCTGAAAATACGGATAGGGCGGCGGCTTCGGCGCATATATTTTTACGGCGAGTTTGACACAGCCAATCAGCATCAACGGCAGCGCCACGGCGGCAATGGCGACAATCTTGGCGATCTTCACGAGCTTTTTTTTGGTTGTGATATTCATAAATAAATTTTCGCCCATCAACGGTCACACAGACACCGGCTTCGTTTCATCCGAACAATGGCAACGACGGAAAGTTTCCCTTCAACACCGACGGCGTGTCCGCAAAACCCATCCAGCCGTTGAGCATCGTGCCATACACGGAACGGAAGTCGGTGGTCATTTTCAAATTGCCATCGTCCAAATCCGTCAGGCTGGGCGCGGTGCCGTGAAAGCCGCCCTTGACCGGTTTGCCCAGCACGAGCATCGGCGTGGCCGTGCCGTGGTCGGTGCCGTTGCTGGCGTTCTCGCGCACGCGCCGACCGAATTCGGTGAAGACCATCACGACCACGTCGTCGGCCCGGCCGATGCGTTGCAGGTCATCCATGAATCCTCGCAAGGCATCGCTCAAATAAATCAGTAACAACTGCTGTGTGTCGGCCTGCGCCGCGTGCGTGTCGAAGCCACCTTGGTTCAAATAAAAAACCCGCGTGGGCAGTCCCGCCGCGATCATCGCCGCCGTTTTTTTGAGATCGAGCGTGAGGTTGTTGTCGCTGCCATAATCCACGAGCGTGCGGTATTCGGCGCAGGCGTTGCGGACTTTTCCCGCGCCCACGGTCGCGGTGCGGGCGACGCCGTTGACAAAATCCAGCGCCGGATTCGTGGTCGGGTAAAGCTTGCCGAACGTTTCAAACACGCGCTGCTGGGCATCGGTGCCGAGGCGGCCAAATTTCTTGGGATCGTTGAACACGACCGGCGAATGTCGCGCGCTGGTCACGGCGCGCGACTGCTGCGAGGCGATGTTGACCAGCAAATTTTCCTGCGACTGCGGCCATTGGGCGTCGGCGAACCGGCCCAGCCAGCCATAGGGATCGTTGCCGTGGGGCACGGCGGTGTGCCACCATTCCATCGCGGTGAAATGCGACAGGTTCGGATTCGGATAACCGCAGCCCTGCACGATGGCGAGTTCGCCGTCCTTGAACATCCGCTCCAATCCCTGACACGCGGGATGCAGGCCGAAATGATCGTCGAGCTTCAGAACCTTGTTCTCGCGGATGGCCAGTTTGGGTCGCGCCTGATGATAGGCATCGTCCGCATAAGGCACCACGGTGTTCAAGCCGTCGTTGCCGCCGCTCAATTCCAGCACGACGAGGATGCGATTCGGATGTTTCTCCGGGCCGCCGTCCAGGGCGCGCACTGATTCGGCGAAACAAAGTTGTTGGAACAACGCGGGCAGCCCGGCGGAAACGCCGACGGCATACATTCCCGCGCGCAAAAAATTGCGGCGGCTTCTGACCAACGGACGATGGAGGATGTTCATGGTTTGGCCTTTCAAAAAACTGGTTCAACTGACTTGGTATTCGGGCGCGCTCAAAATCAAATGCACAGTGCGGCGCAGCGCGTCCGGCAATTGCTTGTTGTTAAAGTCCAGTTGCTCCGAATTCAACTCGGCTTTCAGAAAATCAGCGATGGCAGCGCGGCGATCCGGCGGCAACTCCACGCTCAAGAAACGGCGGCAGAAATAATCCACCGCCTGATTGACACTGGCGGCTTTGGAAGTCCGCAGCATCGCGACGAAATCAATCTCCGCCGGCGCGCGCGGAACGGGCTTCACGCGGTTGAACGCCTCGACGAAGCCGGCATACACGCCCACCGCCAGATTGAACCATTCGCTGTCGGAGAGCTGGCTCATCTGCGACTTCGACTCGCTGCCGGTCATCGTCATCGAGCCGGAAGCCGGCATCGGGCCGGTGTCAACGCCCTTGGCGCGCATCGGCCCGGAATCGAGGCGGGCGAGAAACGCGCGATAATCTTTCATCGAAACCGGTTCCATGCGCTGCGCCTTGGCGTTCCAAAGCTGCGGCTGGATGGCGTATTGCGGAAACATTTCCGGGATGTTGCGGTAGCCTTCGAGGACGACCTTGTCGGGCGCGATGAAGGTGTCCGGTTTCGGAAAGAGCAACCCGTGCAGATAATTGCCGCGCGTGAGCAGCGTGGCCGGATTGATCCACGAGCGTCCGCCCGGCCAGCCTGCGACGTTCGGCGGATAGAACGGCACCTGGCCGAGCGCGCCCGCCGCTTCATTGAAGTCCGGCATGGTGGGAATGGCGCGCAGTCCGAGCTTGCGCCAGGTGGAGACGAGATAGTCAACGGGCGCCTTGATCTGTGTGCCGACGGACGGCGCGGAGTAAAAATCGCGGGAAAGAAAAATGGTCTTGAGCAGCGGTTTCAATTCGTAGTTCGACTTCACCAGCAACTGCGTGAAATGGTTGTTGAGTTCCGGCGAAAGCTCGTCGCGCACGAACGCCCGATAAATTTTGCGCGTGATAAAACGCGGAGTGGCCGACTGCTTGAGAATAATTTCAATGGCCTCGTCGCCGCTGAACTTGCCGGATTCGCCGAGAAAGGTTTTTGCGCCGTCGTCATGCAGCTTGGGATCGGCAATGAAGCGCGCCGCGTCGTTCGTGGTTTTGATCGGGCGCAACGTCCAGCCGGTGAAGGCGCGCGCCAGTTCGCGGATGTCCGTTTCGGAATAGCCCTGGCCTTCGCCCATGCAGAACAGTTCCATGAACTCGCGGGCGAAGTTCTCGTTCGGTTTGCCCTTCACGTTCTCGCGGTTGTCGAGCCAGATGAGCATCGCCGGGTCTTGCGCCATCGCGCGGAGCAGCTCGCGGAAATTTCCGTTGGCGTGCTGGCGCAAGGTTTCAATCTGGCCGAGCATGAGTTCGTAGTTCGTCACCTTTTCCTGGCTGGTGGCGAAATGGCCATGCCAGAAGAGCGTGAGTTTTTCCTGACACGGACGCGGCGTGATCAGCATCCGGTTGGCCCACCATTGACTGGCGCGCAGCATCTCCGCGTGTTCGCTGAAGAGCAGCGTGTAGAACTCATTCACCACCGGCTGAAACGGCAGATCGCCTTCGCGCGCGGCGGGAATGCCATAAGCCTTGCCGGTGGCGAACACGTCCTCCACCGCGTCGCCCAGCGGCGCGAGCTTGCAGCCGTTCGGATAAATGCCCGAAGGCTGGAACGCGGGGAGAAAACTGTCATCAATCGTTTCGTAATCCACGAGGAAATTCACCGCCGTTGCGGGCGTCATGGCCGCGAGTTTCGA
>JAYWBR010000448.1:0-9777 GCA_043781315.1 Verrucomicrobiota bacterium
CTGGCCTGCCTGAACAACTACGTCCGGAACGAATGGGACAAGGAACGATCTCAAAAACGGGGTGGCGGAGTTGAAGTTGTTTCCATTGACGTGTCCGAAACCGAACAGCGTTACGGGGTGAGTCCCGTGGACACGCAAGACCCGGCGAAGATGTTTGAGCAGCGTTGGGCCAGGGCTCTTCTTACCCAAGTCCTTGAGCAGCTAAAGCAGAACCTTCTTTGCGGATTTGCGTTAATGCCTCCCCCCGCCTCGAAAGCGGTGCTAAAGCCACCGCAGTCCAAACGCTGTCGCGCTGGCCTGGCGTCCTCGAACCTCGCGAAGTGTCTGGACTGCGGCGCGTTCACCGCCGCTTTCCCCCAGCACCAGCGGCGCGACATGTTTGTAGATCATCCACCCAAAACATCCGCAAGCTCCGTCAGGATCGGCATATTCCCCAATGTCGCTCCGCTGGAGCTTGGGGAAATGGTGAGTTCACGTTCTACAAAGATTCCGCACCGACGGTGCTGGTGGTG
The DNA here is from genome assembly GCA_043781315.1 of Verrucomicrobiota bacterium. GTDB lineage: Bacteria > Verrucomicrobiota > Verrucomicrobiia > Limisphaerales > CAIQOK01 > CAIQOK01. Next base: position 513 of record JAYWBR010000448.1, read on the forward strand.
AGTCATCGGCACATGTTGGTGTCCTGGACTGCGCCGGCAGAGCGGCAGCGGCGACGGCGCTTTCGCACGGCGTGACGCACCCGAAAACTTGAGCGCCCTCCCCAAAGCGGGGTCGCGCTGCGCTTGCCCCCGCAGTCCAAGACGTTGGCGGGTTTGCGCGTAGCTTTCGCCAGGTCTGTCACCATCTGTGAAATTCAACCCGGCCCGGCGGCCAAGAATTCGTGTTCATCGCGCTCCATTCGTGGTTCAATCTCCGCCGCACATGAGCAAAATTGTCGGCATAGATCTGGGCACCACGAATTCCCTCGTGGCCACGGTGGATTCGGGCATCCCGCTCGTCATCGCGGATGCGGATGGACGGCGGTTAACGCCGTCGGTCGTGCATTTTCCGGCGGGTGGCGAGCCGGTCGTCGGTCATGCGGCGAACCGGGTGCGCGTCATCAAGCCGGCGGAGACGGCCTATTCCGTAAAGCGTTTCATCGGTCGGCGCGGTGCGGACATTGCGCGCGAGGAAATGCTCGTCACCTATCCCGTCCAAGGCGAAGGCGCGGGGCCAGTCACCATTCCCATTCACGGCCGCAACTATTCGCCCGAAGAAATTTCGGCGGAGGTCTTGAAGAAACTGAAGCGCGACGCGGAAAATTATTTTGGCGAACCGGTCACGCGCGCGGTGATCACGGTGCCGGCTTATTTCAACGACGCGCAGCGCAACGCGACCAAGCAGGCGGGCGAACTGGCGGGGTTCACGGTGGAACGCATCGTGAACGAACCGACCGCCGCCGCGCTGGCGTATGGGTTGAACCGGCTGCACGAGCGCGCGAAGATCGCGGTGTACGATCTGGGCGGCGGGACGTTTGATCTTTCGATTCTCGAATTGAGCGGCGGGGTTTTTCAAGTGCTCGCGACGAACGGCAACACGCGGCTGGGCGGCGATGACATTGACAAGTGTCTCGTGGATTTTCTGGTGGAGAAAGTAAAGGCGGCGGGCGGGCCGGAGTTGAACATTCAACATTCAACATTCAACATTCAACGTCCAAGTGCAGACGGCCGCAGTCTTCAAATGATGTCGCTCATCCGGGAAGCGGCCGAGGCGGCGAAGATCAAACTCTCCTCGGAAACCGAAGTGGAAATTGCGCTGCCGTTTCTCACGCCGGATTTTTCGTTCAGCTACACACTCACGCGGGCCGAGCTGGAAAATTTGGCGCGCGACATCGTCGAACGCACGCGCCAGCACTGCTTTCGCGCACTGGCCGATGCAAAGCTCGAAGCCAAAGATTTGGATCAGGTCATCCTCGTCGGCGGCCAGACGCGGATGCCACTGGTGCGGGAACTCGTCAGCGAATGGTTTGGCTGCGCGGAGTTTGAGGAGACGCGCGGTGGCGTGCGGCTTGGTGCGGAGTATCACAAGCCCAAAGGCCCGCAGTTGAACACCTCCCAGAATCCCGACGAGGCCGTGGCGCTGGGCGCGGCGATTCAGGCAGAAATTTTAAGCGGCGGTTTTCAAAATGTTTTGCTGCTCGACGTGACGCCGCTGTCGCTCGGCATCGAGACGTTCGGCGGTTTGATGAACGTGCTGATTCCGCGCAACTCCACGATTCCGTTGAAGGCCGGCGAGATGTTCACGACGGCGATGGATCAGCAGCGCGAGGTTTTGATCCATGTTTTGCAGGGCGAACGCGAGCGGGTGAAGGACAACTGGAGCCTGGGGAAATTCACGTTGGAGTTCGACGCCGCGCCGCGCGGGGTGCCGCGCGTGGGCGTGCAGTTTGAAATTGATGCGAACGGGATTTTGCATGTGCTGGCGCGCGATGTGAAAACCGGCAAACAGAAAATAGTGCAGATGAAATCCGCCGTGGATGTGGACGATGCGGCGGTGCAGCAGATGGTGGAGGAATCCGTCGAGCACGCCTTTGAAGACCTGGCGGCGCGGCGCTGGGTGGAGGCGAAGTTGAAGGCGGCGGCGCTGGTGGAGGCGACGCGCAAAGGTCTGGCGGCGGGTGCTGGAGCGTTGGAGGAAAACTACACGGCGCAAGTGGAGACGGCGTTGCTCAAGGTGCAGACGGCGCTGGCTGTGGAAAATCCCGCAACGAACATCGGCGACCCGAAGTCACTGCAAGCCGTGTGCGCGGAACTGGACGAGGTGACAAAGCCGCTGGCGGATTGGCTGATGGAGCAGGCGACGGAGGCGCTGCTGCGAAAGCGCGGGCTGATTTCGTGAGCGTTTAGTAGCGGCGGGCGTCCCGCCGCCTGGAAAGGGTGTGCAAGAATACGGCGACTTACGCAAGAATCGAACAGCGGGATTTGCGCACGGTTGGTTCCGTCGGGCGCGACGCCCCGGCTCTATGGCAGGCGGGACGCCTGCCACCACTACGGATCAGGAGCGCGCCGGAGCCGTGGTGTCCACGGGCAGCGAGATGCGGATGATGCCGGACTGGCCGGTTTTCGGCGGGACGATTTCCAGTTTGCCGCGGTGGGTTTCGACGATTTTTCGGCTCACGGTGAGGCCGAGGCCGAGGCCGACGTTGCGCGTGGTGAAGAAGGGCGCGGGCGCTTTCTGCGCGGTCTCGGTGGTGAAGCCCACGCCGTTGTCCTGAACTTCGATGTGCAGATGGTGGCTGCCTTTGCCATTGATGTCGGTGGCCAGACGCACGCTGATTTTCGGCTCGGTCGGATTGGCCTGGAGGGCGTTGAGGAGGATTTCCGTCAGCGCATGTTTGAGCGCCGAGCGGTCGCCGGTGACGAAGGCGGGTTTGTCCTCGCCCTCGTACTTGAGCTGGGCGTTTTTGACGGAGTGATGTTTGCGGGCTTCCTCGAACGATTCCTTGATGAGCAGATGGAGCGGAAATGTTTCTTCGCTGCCGACGGAGTCGTGCGCCAGAAAGCGCATTTGATTGAGCAGGCGGGTGACGCGCTTGACGCCATCGGCGAGCGCGGCGTCGAGGGACACGCGGAATTCCGGGTCTTTGTATTTGTCCGCGAGCAACTGCTGATGGGTGGAGAGCGGCACCATGGCGTTGCCGATTTCATGCGCGAGGCGGTCAGCCATGTTGCGGATGAGGCGGAGGTTGGAGGCTTCGATCTCGAGCCGGCGCAACCGCTCGTTCTGCGTGAGGTCTTCCACCATCACGAGCGCCGAGCCGGGCATGGGGGAATTCTGCGCGTGGGTCGGGACGATGGTGACGTTGTAGGTGTTGCCGGGGGAATCTTCCGGCTCAAATTTGAACGTCGGAATGGCGGTGCCGGTCTTGAGCACCATATAGACCTTGGTGCCGATGAGCTGGGGCAGGTCGCTGAATTCCAGTTCGCGGGTGTGCTGGTTGGAGACGGTGAAGAACTGCCGCGCGGCCTTGTTGGCGTGGAGGATCGCGAGGTCGCGACTGACGACGACACAAGCACTGCCCAGCTCGCGCAAAATTTCCGACATCAAACGCTGGCTCTCGACAACCTGCGAGTGGAGCCAGATGTTTTTGATGGCGAGACCGACTTCTTCCAGCAGGTGAAAAATTAGTTCCAGCTCGGCGTTGCCCAGCGGTTCGCCGGTGATGTGGCCGTCGAAAATCGCCACGCCAATGACGGTTTCGCGATCCAGGATCGGCACGGCAACCTGGCCGCCGAGAAGTTCAAACTCGCGTTGCGTGTCGAGGTCTTGCCGGGCTTCCTCGCTGTTGCGACGGAGAATGCGACCGAAGCGCGCGGTCTGTTCGGCGATGCCGGAGTCGAAGGAGAGTTCGATGTTTTCGAGCAGGTCGGGCGGGACGCCGATGGCGCAGGTGGCGCGGAGGCGGCGGTATTCATTCATCGTGGCGCGCTCACCCATCCAACTGCCGGGCTGGCGGAGGAAGATGGCGGCGCGGTTGATGCCGATCATTTCCCGCAGTTGCAGCAGAAATTGTTTGAGCATCGCGCCGGCATCGAGCGAGTGGGTGAGGATGGCCGAGAAGCCGCGCAGCGCGCCGAGGTTTTGCTGGCTGGAAAAACTGGTGACGGCCGGGGCGGCCACGGGTTCGGGCGGGGCCGACTGCGGGCGCGGCGGCGCGGCAGGAAGCTGGGTGGCGGTGGTGGAAAGCCAGAGGCGTTCGAGCAGCGCGGTCAACATGCGGATGCGGACGGGTTTGTTGAGGACGTAGGTGGCGCCCTTGAGATAGGCTTCTTCCTCCCACTGCCATTGCTTGACGGCGGCGAATAAAATGATCGGGCAGCGCGGAGCGCGGCGACGGAGTTTCTCAATGATCCAGACGTCTTGCACGCTGGTCACCTCCACGTCCACGATGCACGCACTGGCCAAGCCGTGGGTGAGCAAAGGCTCGGCCTCCTCGACCTGCACGCGATGCACGACGCGATATTGTTCCGGGCTGAGGCCCGCGCGGAGGCTCTCGGCGAGTTCCGGGTGCGGGGCCAGCACTAAGATTGTTTTCATTTCATCAGCGGCCCGCCAGCGTCAGGTAAAGATGCTGGCGTTTGCTTTGAGGATTGGGTGTCTGGGTTCCCGTGGTCGTCAGAATTTTCTCCCGTCTGACGATTTGCCTGCGACCCCGCCCGTCACTCGAAACATAAAATGACTTTCCCGCCACCGTCATTGTTGTGACATGATCCATACGATTTGCGTCCCGTCAAAGCATTGTTATTAACACTGTTCACCAAGGTAAGTTTCCCGGTGCCCGGATGCAACGCGGTGTACTACCGAATCTGGCATTGGGAAGATTACGTCCGCGCACAGGGGAATTGCCGGGAGAGATTCCTCAAGCCGTTGAGGCTCGCGATTTGTTTCACTGAACCGGCGGAGGAAAACCCAAAGATTGGGGAAAGACAAAGATGGGTTTCGCCTTTTAATCTTTGGCGTTCCCTAATCTTTGGGTGGTTGTAGACCGCGTCAGTGGGAAACCACATTGCGCCAGAGGTGGTCGCTGGACAGCGCTTTTTGAAAAAATTCGGTGGCGCTCGGGGACGACGGCGCGTCGGCCGGATTCAACGGCAGGCGAATGGTGAAGGTGCTGCCACCGGGTTCGTTCCGCGCATCAATGCGGCCGCCGTGGTGGTGGACGATGAAGTAACAGGCCATGAGATGAATGCCGTACTCCATCGGGTTGTCAGCCCGAACAACGAAGGGATCGAACACGATGCGCAGGGCTTCGAGGGGCAGGCCGGGGCCGTTGTCGGAGACTTGAATTTCCAACGCCGGCTTGGCGTTCGCGCTGGTAACCGCGTGCGCGGAAAGGGTGATCCGGCTGCCGGCCGGCAGGCTGGCGAGTTCATCCCGGAACAGGAGGTCGAACAGGCGGAGGATTTTGACCTGGTTGACCTTCAACGCGGGCAGGCCATCGGGAATCTCGTTGCGGACTTCGATTTTTTTCCCGTCAAAACCGGCCTGGAGCGCGGCGAGGCTGGCGGCGACCACGTCACGAATCTGCACGGTGTCGGAAAACTCATAGCCGGACGGTTCGGCCGCCGCCCACAGGTCTTTGAGGAGATGGTTTATTTTTTCAATCTGGAACTGGGCGTTCTGGTAATAGTCCTGCCAGAAATCGGGATGACACAGGCTGGCCCCCGGAGGTTTTTCGTCGGCCAGCTTGGCGGGCGCGAGATCCAGAAAAGTTTTCACCGCCACCAGGGAGTTGCGGATGTGATGGCTCAGGCCGGCCGCGAGCAGGCCCAGGCTGACGATCCGGTCGGCGATCATCATGTTGTGCAGGACGGACATTTTTTCGCGCAGCAACTGGTCGCGCTCCCGCAGGATCATGAAGAATTCGAGCGAGCGTTTGAGGGTCTGCTCGAGCTGCACCGGATCCCAAGGCTTGGTGACGTACTTGTAGATCGCCCCGGAGTTGACGGCCGCGATGGCGGTGTCCATTTCGGCGTAGGCGGTGGCGAGGATGCGGATGAGGTTGGGGTACTCGCGGCGGGATTGTTCGAGCAGCCAGACGCCTTTTTCGCCGGGCATGCGCTGGTCGGTCATGAGGATGCCAATCTTCCGCGCGTGCTGCCGGAGCAATTGCAGGGCGTCCTGGGCGTTGGTGGCCGTGAGAATCTCAAAGTGCTCGCCGAACGCCCGGGCGAAGTATTTGAGCGATTTCTCCTCGTCATCCACGTAAAGGATGGCGAAGCGTTTGTAATCGTATTGTTGTTCCATGATGGTTTCCCTCAGGCCCGCCGTTAAATCTCACGCTTTCGCGGAAAATTCCAGCACAAATTCACAAAAAAAGCCAGGCTCGGTGCGCACGGAGATTTTCCCGCCGCTCGATTCGACAATCCGATGGCAGATACTCAGCCCCAGCCCCATGCCTTCACCCACCTCTTTGGTGGTGAAAAAGGGGTCGAAAATTTTGCCCAAGTGCTGCGGCGCAATGCCGGGGCCGTTGTCCCGGATGCTCAACCGGCTGCGCCCCGCCGCCATCGAACCCGTGATCCATATGGTGGGTTTTTCGTGCAGGAACGCCTTGGTCTTCAGGGCGTCTAGGGCGTTGTGCAGCAGGTTCACGAGTACGTGCGTCAACTTGTTCTGACCGACATGCATCGTCAGATGCGGTTCGATCTGCGTTTCAATCTGGACGTGCTCGCGCCATTCGTTGCCCAGGAAACGCAACGCCAGGGTGACCACCCCGGCGACCTCCACCGGCTCGCCCCGGTCGGTGTCCGGGTGGGAAAAAGTCCGCAGGTCGGCGACGATGGTTTTGACGCGGTGAATTCCCTCCTCCACATCGCGCAAAACTTCTGCATATTCCGCCTGCTGGTCGGGCGCGAGGAATTTTTCCTTGTGGCGCAAGGTGTAAAGGCCGGTGGTGGCGAAGTTGAGCGGGTTGTTGATTTCGTGGATGATGCCGGCGCTCAACCGGCCGAGGGAGGCGAGCTTTTCATTTTGCACCAACTGCAGTTCGTTCTCCTTGAGCTGTTGCAGGCTGGCTTCGGTCACTTTCCGGCTTTGATCCAGCTCCCAGCGCAATTCAAATTCACGCCGCCGCCGGCGCGCGCCGGCCCCGGTGCCGGCCACCACGATGACGGCAGTGAGCAGCAGAAACGTCGTGTTGTTGATCAGGTAGTTGAGGGGCTGGGCCGTGGGCATCAGCAGGCCCACCAACACATACATCACCACCACCAGGCTGGCGGAAATCAGATTTTGGCGGTAGGTCCAGGGTGACAGCAGCCCCACGGCCACGAGAATGATGTTCAACCCGGCGTAGTAGGGCGAGTCGGGATCGTTCGCGACGTAGATCATCCACAGGATCATGGTGAGCGGGATCGCGTACCAGGTCGCCCCGAAGATGCGGTGGTGCGCATTGCCCCAGGGACTTTTGAACCAGATCCACACCAGCGCCAGCAACAAGACACTGGCCAGCCGCACCTTGAAAAAAAGCCCGGCGAGGTCGGGATACATGAAATGATCCATCACCGAACAGGACAGGTTGAGGATGATCGAGAGGGCCGTGGCCAGCGTGGAATAATAAACCTGATCTTGCCGGTTTTGCCGGGCGTAGGCTTGTTGAAATTCGGCGCTGTTCATGAAAATTAAGCGGGCTTGCGGGTTTCCAGAAAAATATTGCAGCCCGACATTTCCGCGCGCACGGCCGAGTGTTCCCGGACGGCCTGCTCGGGCGCCAGCGCGGCCAGTTGCCGTCCGTCGCGATGAATCAGGAACCAGTCAAAAATAAATTCCATGACGTGCCGGATCGGATTGTATGGATCGAAGTTGGTGACGATCAGCACCCCGCCCGGCTGCAGATGCTCGTACAAACGGGTGTTGAGCGCGCGGACGACGCGGTCGCTGAGATAATCGTACAAGCCCGAACAGTAGATGACGTCGAACTTTTCCCCGCCCAGCGCCCGGCCCCGGTTTTCCTTCAACAAAAACTGCGCCGGTTTTTTCACCGGTTGGATCACGGTCTGCCGCCCGTGCCGGCTTTTCGCCGCGTTCAACCGTTCGCCCGTGTGGGCCAGGGTTTCGTCGTTGAAATCCAACAATCGAAATCGGACGTGGCTCGACGAGGGGTCGCGGGCCATGAACTCTTCCACTTCGCGGGCCGGCCCGCAGCCGATGCTGCACACCTGCACCAACCGTCCGGCGGCGGCCACGCGGGCGGTTTCCGTGCTGAATTTCTGGGCAAAATAATCCACGCGGTTTCTGACCGCCACGGCGGGTGCCTGGCTCAAAATATAAACCTGCAGCAGCCTGGCAAACAGCGAGTCGCCCTCGGGCGCATTGCGCACAATCATGTTCATCATCTCATAATCACCCGCGTAACCCAGCGGCTTGGTGTAGATGCGGTTCATGAACGGGCAGCACAACAACAGTGGCAGGAGCTGCCGCCGGCAAAATGCGCGGTGCGCCGGCATCAATTCCTCCGGCACGGACGCGGCGACAAACTCGAACCGCTCGAACATGGCGCCGATGGCGGGTGTGGCGGTGGTCATCAGTTCCTGGAGAGTTTCCTGTTCGGCGGCCGCGCGGGTGGCGGCCGGCAACCGGCGCAGACTAGTTTCCACGGATTCCAGCCAGCGCCGCAGCCCGTCCAGAAAACTTTGCAGGTCGGCGACCACCACCTTGAACTCCGGCAGGATTTTGTAGATGCCCTCCCACTCGCGGAGAAATTGATTGAATCCCGCGTGCGCCGACGTCCGCGCCGGGTCGGTCGGAAGCGCATCGTTCCAGGCACCCGCGTCCAGCCCGGCCTCGCAGACCATCATGGAACCGAAGTCCACCAGACTGCGAATCACCGCGCTGCCGGAATAAAGCATCCGTTCCGGGCCGATGATCTGGAACACCTCAAACACTTCGGACGCCCGCAGCAACGTGTCCGGCGGAGAGATCTCGAACGCCGCCGTGAACCGGGTTATCCGCAGCAGCGAGGCGTGCAGCTCCTTGCCCTGGCGGGTCCGGCCGACGACCGACGTTTTTTTCCTACCATTGTCCACCGGAGTGTTGTTCACTTCACCAGCGAACGCAGTGGTTGGTGTGGGTGTTTGCATCAGTTATTTTCCAACGAATGTTCCCTTCGGGCCGCCTCGCCTCTGCGCCGCCAAGCTTGGACAAATTATTGCCGCCGATGAATAACATTTTTTCAGGCGGTCACAAATATAATTCACCCCGGCCGGCCGGGCCAAGGTTGGACAAAATATGAACACCACCAAATGGCCGTCCCGTTGGAAAAAATTCACCCCCCTGCTCCCGGTCGCGAGGTGGCTCTTCCTCCTGTTGTGTCCGGCGGCCGTCCGCGGCATCGGTCTGCGCGTTCCCAATCAGGATGCCGCCGCCATCGCGCGCGGCAACGCCTTC
>JAYWBR010000449.1:0-3228 GCA_043781315.1 Verrucomicrobiota bacterium
CGGTCCGGTGGGAACAGTCGTCACGATCAACGGCACCAACCTGAACCGCGTGGACTCGATTGTCTTTGACGACCATAACGGAAACGTGATCAACGCGCCAGTCTTCACCGTCGTCTCCGGCGTCCGGGTGCAGGTCACTGTGCCGGCTACCGTCACGGTCGGGCCGAACATGATCAGCATCACCACGCCGCAGGGCTCGGTGGACAGCTTGACCGATTTCACAGTGACCCCGCCAGTCACCAACGACATGTTCAACAGCGCGCTTGTCATCACCGGATCGGGCGGCACGATCTTCGGCAGCAACGTGGGCGCAACGAAACAACCGAACGAACCCAATCATGCCGGCAACGATGGCGGGGCTTCGGTATGGTATAACTGGACGGCCCCTTCCGGCGGCGTGTTCACTTTCGACACCGCAGTCAGCAATTTCGACACACTCCTCGCCGTCTATCAGGGAAACAGTCTGCCCGTTTTATCCCAGACAGCCGCCAACGATGACGCCGGCACCAGCACGACCAGCAGCGTCACATTTACCGCGACTCCCGGCACCACCTATCACATCGCAGTGGATGGATTCAACGGGGCTGTCGGCAGCGTTCATTTGAATTGGGCAAAGAGCACGGCCGCACCCACCATCACCGATTTTTTCCCGGCATCCGGAACCGTTGGCACGGTTGTGCAGATCAACGGCGCCAACTTCACGGGTACAACGAATGTCGATTTCGGGGGCGTGGCCGCTTTGTTTAGCGTCAACTCGGACACGCAGATTTCCGCCACCGTTCCGTTCGGCGCGATCACCGGCCCGATCCATGTCCTCGCGGCCCAAAGCCCGACGAAGGCGACCAGTGCCGCGAACTTCGTTGTTCTGGCCCCCGTCTCGAACGACAATTTTGCGAACGCGCAGCCGATTGGCGGCGGCGCGGGGACAATCGCCGGATCGAACATCGGAGCGGGCAAGGAAACCGGCGAACCGAACCACGCGCTCAACGCGGGCGGCAAGTCGATCTGGTATGCCTGGACAGCACCCAGCGACGGCATTTACACGTTTGACACGATCGGCAGCAGCTTCGACACCCTGATGGGAATCTACACCGGCAGCGCCGTCAATCTGCTCTCCGAAATCGCCAGCAACGACGACATGGGCAACGCCACCGTCAGCCGCGTTTCGTTCAGTGCGACAGGAGGCGTGGTTTACTACGTGGCCGTCGATGGATTCAATGGCGCGGGCGGCAGTGTTGCCCTCAACTGGGCCAAGAACACACTCAGCCCGTCGGTCACCGGATTCACGCCGGCGAGTGGCAGCCCCGGAACCATTGTGACCATCAACGGGGCGGGCTTTCTGAGCACGACGCAGGTGCTCATCAACGGCACCGATTGCGGCTTCACTGTTTTTTCCGACAACCAGATTTTCGCGACCATCCCCGCGAACGCCGTGACGGGAATATTTTCCGTCGTCACACAGCTTGGCACCGCCGACAGCGCCACCAGTTTCATCGTGACGAACAAACCCGGCAACGACGACTTCGTGAACCGCTCAGGTATTGTCGGATCCACTGTCAACGTCGCCGGCTCGAACGTCGGCGCGACCAGGGAAGCCGGCGAGCCGAACCATGCCGGAAACATCGGCGGCCACTCGGTCTGGTGGACATGGACCGCGCCCTCGACCGGCCCGTTTGCGATCACCACGCAAGGCAGCAACTTCGACACGGTGCTTGCCGTTTACACCGGCAACAGCGTCGGCGCCCTGGGCATGGTCGCTTCAAATGACGACGAACGCGTCGGCGTCGCCACCAGCCGCGTCCGCTTCAACGCCACACAAAACGTCACCTACCAGATCGCCGTGGACGGATTTGACGGCGTCTCGGGAAAAATCGCGTTGAGCGTCCTCCAGCAGGGTGCCGTCACATCGCTTTTCTACACCGGCTTTGAGACTTCGGAAGGGTACGACAGCGGACTGCCGCTTGCGGGATTGCCGCCCTTGGGAGCCGGGGGGCAGAACGGCTGGCTCCGGCAGGGCAGCGGCGGCAACGGCATTCTTGTGGACGAGTTCGGAACCGGCGGCCAGCAGGCCTACATCGGCTCCACTCCGCCGCGCTCACCCGACAGCGGGCTGGTCGTGTGGCGGCCGCTCGGTTTCACGCCCTCGCTCTCGCAACCGATCATAAAATTCTCCGTTGAAATGAGTGTCGTTGACTCGAACAACGGCGTCTATGACAGCTTCCAGTGGCGTGTCTTCAATCAGAATGCGCACGAGTTATTCGCACTCAGTTTCGACAACCAGGACCTGGGCATTTACTACAAGCTCGATAAGTCACAGACCCTGATCTACACGGGTAAAAATTTCGACAACAACGCGATTTACAAGCTCGAAATCACGATGGATTTTGTGCATAATCTCTGGTCTGCCACGCTGGATGGAAATCCGATTGTAATCGACCTGCCGATCACCAGCATCAAAGCCCCGCTGAACCTCGGCGACATCGACGCGGCATGGGCGATCCACGATCCGTTTACCTTCGGCGCGGGGGACAACTATCTGGTGTTCGACAACTTCACAGCCGTCGTGCTGGCCGATCCGCGCCCGGTGATTACGTTCCAGCCGCAAAGCCAGACGGTGAACGTGAACGACACCGCCTCGTTTGGTGTGGTCGCCACGGGCGAGTTGCCCCTCGCCTTCCAGTGGCGCTTCAATGGCGCTCCAATCCCCGGTGCCATCACTGCGAATCTGACCTTGAATAATGTCCAGCCTTCCGACGCAGGCACCTACACCGTGCGCGTGAGCAATAAATGGGGTTTCGTCACAAGCAACCCGGTCACCCTCGCCGTCAACATTATTCCCGGGCCTCCCGCGATTGTCACACAACCCAAGAGCCTCAACGTCGTCCCCGGCAGCACCGCGGCATTCAGTGTCGTCGCAACCGGCAGCGTGCCGATGCAGTTCCAGTGGACTTTCAACAACAACACAATCGTCGGCGCGACCAATTCGACTCTTGTGATCAACAACGCCCAGGCACCCAACGCGGGTAGCTATGCCGTCACGGTGACTAACAACCTCGGCACGCAGCCCAGCACCTCCGCAACGCTCGGCATCGGTTTGCCGTTCAGCGCGCTGGGTGGCAGCTACAACGGCATCATCACCCCGATCGCCGATCCATCGCTCAGCGGCTACATCAGCGTGATCGAGACGCTGACCGGTTCCTTCTCCGCAAAAATCTATTTCGCGGGGAA
>JAYWBR010000450.1:0-26675 GCA_043781315.1 Verrucomicrobiota bacterium
GGAGCATCCGAACGAATTGAAGTTTATTCCAAAAGGTGAGGCGGCAAAAATCCTCCGTCGCGGCAACGGCTACGTGAGCGACGTGGCGAAGAAATTCACCCGCCTGCCGTTTGGTCATCCCGAGGCGTTCATTGAGGCGTTCGCAAATATTTATCTCGAAGCGGTCGCGGCAATTCGCGCCAGCAGCGAGGGCAAGCGTGCGGACAAACACGATTTCCCCAACGTGGACGACGGCGTGATCGGCATGGCGTTTCTGGAAACCGCCGTGAAGTCCGCCAAGTCGAAGGCGAAGTGGACGAAGTTCGTTAAAATCTGAAACCAAAGCTAACAATGAAAAATCGAATCCTTTCCGTTTCCCTGCTGGTCGCCGTGGCGGTCAATTCCGCTCAAGCACAAACTTCAAACCGACCCGCCGCCTCGAAGCCAGCCAACGTAGAGATCACCATTGATGGCGTGGCCGGCTTTCAAGACACGCCGCTACAGCCGGATGGCAAGTGGCATGTTCACGATCCCGCCCGCCCGCAGCCGCCCATCGTCACGCCCGGCAACTTCAGCCAGCTGACGCCGCCGCCGAGTGATGCCACCGTGTTGTTCGACGGGAAGGATCTTTCGCAGTGGCGCGACAAGGACGGCAAGCCCGCGCCGTGGAAGATCGAGGACGGCGTGATGGTTTCCGGCAAGAGCGACATCGTGACGACGAATCAGTTTGGCGACATTCAACTCCATCTCGAATTCCGCGAACCCACGCCGCCCAAGGAAAGCGGTCAGGGGCGCGGGAACAGCGGCGTTTATTTCATGGGGCTGTATGAAATCCAAGTTCTCGATTGCTACATCAACAAAACCTACGCCGACGGCGCGACCGGCGGAATTTACGGCCAGCACCCCGCGCTCGCCAATGCCTGCCGGCCGCCCGGTGAATGGCAGACGTACGACATCATCTTCAACGTGCCGCACTTTGGCGAGAAGGGTGAAGTCACATCGCCGGCGTATGTGACCGTGTTTCACAACGGCGTCGTGACGCAGAATCATCAGGCGTTCCGGGGCGCGACCAACTGGAAGTCGCCCGGCAAATACGCCCCGCACGGCCCGACCGGTCCGATCGCGTTGCAGTATCACAACAACTCCGTTTCCTTCCGCAACATCTGGGTCCGTCCGGTGCCCGTCGTCAACGAACCTTGAAAGCCAATTAGAAATTAAAAAATAAAAATTCAAAATGAAAAAACTTCTATCCCTCTGTGTAGTCGCGCTCACCGCAACGGTCTTGCAGGCCGCGCCAAAAAAACTCCTCGTCGTCTCCACCACGACCGGCTTCCGCCACAGCTCCATCGAGACCGGCGAAAAAATTCTCGCGCAACTGGCGAAGGACAGCGGCGCGTTCACGGTGGATTTTGTCCAGCAACCGCCCGGCCATGCGCCGACGGGGTTCCCGACGAAGTTGAAACCGGAAGCCGGCGAGGCCGACAAGGCCGCGTTCGCCACCGCCGAGGCCGCTTGGAACGACAAGTTGAAATCCACGCTGCAAAAACTTTCGCCGGAGAATTTGAAAAACTACGACGGTGTGCTGCTCCTCAGCACCACGGGCGATCTGCCGATTCCCGATAAGCAGGGGTTCCTCGACTGGATCAAGGCCGGGCACGCCTTCATCGGCATCCACGCCGCGGCCGACACCTTTCACAGCTGGCCTGAGTTTGCCGAAATGTTGGGCGGCGAGTTCGCGCATCACGGCAAGCAGGTGGGCGTGGAGTGTTTGAACCAGGATCCGAAAAATCCCGCCACCGCGCACCTCGGCAAGTCGTGGACGGTCCAGCAGGAGGAAATTTATCAGTTCAAGAATTATGATCCGACGAAAGTGCATGACCTGCTCATCCTCGACAAACATCCCGAGAGCAATGCCGACGGACACTTTGGCGTCGCGTGGACCAAGCAATACGGCAGTGGCAAAGTCTTCTACACCTCGCTCGGTCATCGCGAAGATGTGTGGGACACCGACCCGGCCATCAAGGATCGCAAGAACTCCGTCGAGATCAGCACCGCCTATCAAGCGCACGTTCTCGGCGGCATCAAGTGGGCGCTGGGCGTGGACGCGGGTGCGCCGTCAGCGAAGAAACCTTAGTCATGTTTTGATTGCCGGTTCGGCGCAGGCGCGGATTGCTTCATCAGCATTCGCGCCTGTTTTGTGTTGGCAACGAAGCGGTCAGCCATTCCAGGGCACCACGGGCGGCGCGTGTGCCGGTTGAAAAGCAACCTTGCATCAGGTAGCCGCCGGTCGGCGCGTCCCAGTCAATCATTTCACCGGCGACAAACACTCCCGGCAAGCGACGCACCATGAGCGCGGAATCCAGTTCACTCCAACGCACGCCGCCGGCGGCGGAGATCGCCTCGGCCAGCGGCCGCGGCCGGGTGAGTTTGAACACGCAGCCTTTCACCGTGGTGGCAAGCGATTCGGCGGAGGCGAACGACCCGTGTCCCGGCAGCTTTTCAAGAATGGCAAATGTCGCGTCGCACAAGCGCCAGCGCGAACGGGCTTGGGCGAGAAAGTTGCGCGGGCAGTTGCCGAGTTTTTTCACCAACTGCTCGATGGTGTGGGTGGGTTTGAAATCAACGACGATCGCCGGCTCCGCCAGCGCGCGCAACGCCGGGCCGAGCTGGTAAATCGCGCCACCCTCCAGTCCGTATTTCGTCACGAGCAGTTCGCCCACCGCGGTTGTTTCGCCCGCGCGGACCGTGACATTTTTAAGCGGCTTGCCTTCCACTTGCGCGAGCAATGCGGGCGGCCAGGGAAATTCCCAGCCGCAATTGGCCGGTGCCAGCGGCGCGACTTTCACGCCCAGTTTTTCCAGCACCAAAATCCACCCGCCATCGGAACCCGTCTCCGGCCACGAGCCGCCGCCTAATGCGAGAATCACCGCATCGGTTTCCACGGTGCGGGTTTCACCCTCCACTTGAAAATTAATCTGCCACCGCGCGCCCGGCCGGAGGTTCGTCCACCGGTGACGCAACGCAAACTTCACCCCGGCTGCCCGCAGCCGATGCACCCAGCGCCGCAGCAACGGGGCGGCCTTGAGTTCGCGCGGGTAAACCCGGCCGCTCGTCGCGGCAAACGTCTCTACTCCCAGGTCAGCCGCCCAGCGCCGCAACGCCTCGGCATCAAATTCCGCGAGCAGCGCCGGCCACAAATCATCCGGTTGTCCCGGTCCGGTGTAGCGTGTGGCAAAGCGCTCGCGTGGTTCCGCGTGGGTGAGATTCAGACCGCCGCGACCGGCAACGAGAAATTTCCGGCCTACGGATGGTTTGGCATCAAACAGCGTTACGCACGCTCCGCCCGCCGCCGCCACTTCGGCGGCGCGCAGGCCCGCCGGACCGCCGCCGATGATCGCGATGTTGATGCTGAATTGAAACAGGATTGCCCACGCCGCGCAACGGAGTTTGCCGGAGAATCAGCCGCGCGCAACTTTGTGCGGCCGTCTGCCAAATCCCGCCGTGGACATTCGCGAAGCGGACGCGCGCGTCACTGGATCGGCGGAGCGCGCAGTGGGTTGGGTGAGGAGGGACGGGCGTCCCGTCAGGTGCCCCGCCGGGAAGTCGCGGGTGCCGCCTTCGGCTTTTCCTTCTTCGGTTTCTTGATTTCTTTTTTCTGACTGCGATTGCCTTTGGCCATAATGAACTCCAGTTACGCAGGTTTGAGCCAGCGTTACAAGCGTGGTCATTGGCCGCGGTTGGGCGCGCCTTCTGCCTCAACCGATGAAGGAGGGAAGGGCGGAGCAAATCCGAAAAGACCGCCCCGTTCACGGGAAGCATGAACGGGGCGGTGCTCCAGCATCCGGCAGACCGGCTTTACTTCGCCGGGCGCGCGTAGATTTCCACCTCGGTGTATTCGTTGAACGCGCCGTCGGTGCTGCCTTTGGAATACAGCCGGACGAAGCGGGCCTTGGCGCCCTTGGCGTCGAACGTCCGGCCTTCGTAGTTTTCAAAATACTGGCGGTCGGTGCCCACGCCGCGGCCCGAAGTGTTTTCCAGATCGTTGTTGAACAGCGTGTGGAGGTTCTCGGTGAACTCGGCGTTGTCTGCGACCTGGACGATCACGTTCTTGAAAATCTTCGCCGTGTCGTGCGAGTGCCAGACGACGAGCGCGAAAATTTCCTTTGCGCCGCCGAGATCGAACTGGACGTATTGCACGCCCTTCCGCAGCAGCACGATGCTGGTGTCGAAGGCTTCCTTGTCGCCGTCCGTGATCTTGGCGAGCGCGGCGGGGATCACGTTGCTGTCGGTGCAGGTGACTTTGCTTTGCGGCGCGATGTTTTTGGCGTCGGCGGGAATCATCAATGGCGGACGGGGCTTGGTCGAGGGCGGCTCGATGTTGGAGCCGGCGGGAATGTCCTTGGGCGTGCCGATGAAGGCGGGCGCTGGGAGCTTGGTTTTCAGCGGCACGAGTTCCTCTGCTGGCAACGTGGTGGCGGCGAAAAAGGTCAAGGCGATCAGCGACAGGGATTTTTTATTCAGGCAATTGGTTCTCATAAATTCGGATTTTATAGCTGGCAAATTTTTCTCAGGTAGGGCGCGTCACTCCGTGCGCGCCGCTGCTTGTAAAGTGGTGGCCCGGCGCGCACGGGAGTGACGCGCCCTGCCAAAGTCACTGCGGGGCGGGGGTTTTGGGGCGCGCCACCAGCCATTCAAAGCTGATGGTGATTTCGTCGCCGGTGCGGAAGACGCCGAGCTTCACGGGCGGCTGGATTTTGAAGTCGGTCATCTTGAGCGGAGTTTTGCCGACGACCTTGAGCTTGTTCGCGTCCACGGTTTCAATGCTGACGGGCATCGTGATCATGTTGGTGACGCCGTGGAGTGAGAGTTCGCCTTTGGCGTCGAACTGAAACGGCGTCCCGGCGGCGTGGGGTTCTTTGCACGTCAGCTCGAGCAAGTGAAACCGGATGTTTGGATGTTCCTTGGCGTTCATCGCATCCTGCATGGGTTCGTCCATGCCGTGCCAACTGCCGTTCATCGAGGTCACGGGAATCGTGATTTCGACTTGCGCGGCGAGTTTGCCGCCGGTCGCGCCGGGTAACGTCGGCTTGCTCTGGTCGAACTCCACGCTTTTGGGAACCTCCATGAAGCCGCCGATGATCTGGCCGTCCATCACCCAGTCGTGGGCCGTGGAAGTGCCGGCAATGTTGACCTTGCTCGGGCGGCTTTTGTAACGAACCGTGTCGGCGGCGGTGGCGGTCAACGCGAACAGCGCGGTTGCGCTCAGGGCTAGAAGAATTGTTTTTGATTTCATGAACATTATTTCTTTTCAGTTTGGACGAACCCACTGGTCCGGCCTTCAAATTATTTTCACACCTCGAACATCTGTTTGTCTAGCGTGACGCGATGGCCTTGTCCTTTGGTAATCGCTTCGTTGGCTTTCAAAGCGAGCACGGTGGCGTCCAAGCCTTCCTGCCAGCCGGCCGTTGAGAGGCGTGCCTTGGTGATGTTCGGCCCGGTGATGAATCCGCGCAACGCCTCCGCATCGTCGTCGCCGTAGTTGGTGACGTAGTTTTTCACCTGGGTTTCGATGAGGTCCGAGTTTTCGATGAATGCCCTCAGCGCGTGCTGCAACGAGGTGATGGCGGGCGGCGGCGGTTCGCCAGCTTTCAATTTTTTCTGGAACTTGCTCGCGCCAAGCATGAGCGTGATGCCCGTCTCCTGATAAAACTGCTCCTTGCGCGCATAGACTTCCCAGCCCAGCAGCGGCGAATCCACTTCCTTAAACAGCCACGCCTTGCTGCCGTCCTCCGGAGTGGAGCGCAACATCACCGCCGAATCCGAGCCGGACAAAATCTCGTACGCGGCATCAAAGGAGTTGGCGATGGAAGCATCGGCGAAATAGTTCACGCCGTCGGGAAATTCAAACATCGCTTGGATCGTGTCCGCCACGGTACGTCCGTCCTTCCACTGCAACGTTGAACCCCAGCCGGAAACCGCGTTGGGCCGTTTGTTCATCAGCCAGCAAATCATGTCGAGTTGGTGGATGACCAGCTCGCCCATGAGTCCGGGCGAGGTGGCGGCATTCAGATGCCAGTTGAGCGCGGCCTCGCGCTCGGGCGTGGGTGCGGTGCGGCGCCAGCTTTGTTTCTTATGCCATTGTGAACGCGCCATGGTGTTTTTGCCAGTCGCGCCGCTGCGGATGAAGGGCAGAAGAAATTGCCGTTGCGGATCGGCCCGCATTTGCAAGCCGGATTGGAAATTCACCTTGATCGCCTTCTTCGCCGCAAGCGCAATGGCCCGCGCATCTTCCACGGTAGTAGCGAGCGGCGCTTCACAATAGACGTGTTTGCCGGCTGCCAGCGCGGCTTCCACAATCTCGCGATGCTGATGCGACGGCGTTGCCACGATCACGGCCTGAACTTCTTTTTTCTCCAGCAGCTTGTGATAGTCCGTGAAGGTCTCGGCGGTGGGTGCGGATTCTTTGACCCGCTTAAACGCGGCGGGGTAGCTGTCGCAAATCGCCACGACCGGCGCGTTGGGCAGCCGGGAGAGGGTCGTGAGAATCTCGCGCCCCTGCGTGCCGCAGCCGATGACCGCGCAATTCACCGGCGCGCTCACGGTGCTGTAATGCGTCTCCCCGGTGGCGGGCGTGTTGGTCGTTTCCTCCGCGTGGAGCGGCACGCCGCCCATGAACGCCATCAGCGCGCTGAAGGACGCGGCGTTCTGGATGAATTCGCGGCGGTTGAAGGCGTTCGGCCCGGCAGCAGTTTCGTTGTTTTCCATGAGGGGATGTTAATTGTTTGGGGTTTAATATCAATTCACCCATTTGTACTGAAATGGAATTTCAACCGGCCTAAGCCATTTTCCAAGGTGCGCGGTAGGCGCGGGACAGCAGTTTCGTCGCGTCGGCATCGTTGAGAATGTGTTCGCGTTTCGCATCCCAGTTGAGCTTGCGACCGACGATCATCGAGATCAGACCGAGGTGGCCGGGAATCGCCGAATGATGCGCGGTCTCGGCCGGCGTGATGGTCGGCTGGCGGGACTTAACACAGTCAATGAAGTTGCGCTGGTGGTTGTCGGATTTGTAGAGCTTCACTTTGCACAGTTCCTCGGGCAGAACCTTATAATCATTCCACTCCGGCTTGGAGCCTTCAAACACGCCGCGATCCACATGCACCCAGCCGTCGGTGCCAATCCATTTCGTGCCGCCCTTGATGTCAGGATGACCGCCCGCAATCGTCATCGTGATGTCGTTGGGATACTTCAATTCGATCCGATACTTCGTGCAGGTGTTCCATACGGCGTCCTTGTCCGGGAAATCTCCGTGGCCTTCAATCTCCAACGGGCCGGAGCTGTCGCAATCCATGCCCCAGTGCGCGATGTCGCAATGATGCCCGATCCAGTCGAGCAACTGCCCGCCGCCGATGTTGTAATTCCAGCGCCAGTTCATGTGCACGCGGCCCTTGATGTAAGGCTCCATTTTGGACGGCCCGATCCAGGTCTCGTAGTCCAGTTCCGGCGGCGGCTCGGACACGGTCATAAACTGTTTGGTCTTTGCAAAATCAGTATGACCGGACGGCAGGCCGACTTCGACATGCGTGATTTTGCCAATGAGACCGTTGCGGACGATCTCCGCGCCCTTGTGGAAATTGGCGACCGACCGCTGCCAGGAGCCGGTCTGCCAGATGCGTTTGTGTTTCTGCACGGCCTTCACGATGGCCTGCTGCTCGGCGATGGTTTTCGCGAGCGGCTTCTCGCCGTAAACATCCTTCTTATTTTTAAGCGCCTCGACCGCCACGAGTTCATGCCAGTGATCCGGCACGGCGATCATCACCGCGTCAATGTCCGTCCGCGCCATGAGTTCGCGGTAGTCGTGGTAGGCCTTGCAGTCCTGGTTCTGGTAATGCCCGTTGATGGTGCCGACCGCGCTGTTCAAATGATCCTTGTCCAGATCGCACGCGGCGACGACTTGGCAATCCTGCAGATCGAGCAATGCCTTCGTGTTGCTTGGCCCTTGCATGCCCCAACCGACGACGCCGAGCGTGATGCGATTGGACGGGGCAGGTTTGTCGCCCAAGCCCAGCGCGCTGCCGGGAATGATGGTGGGCAAAACCAACGCCGCGCCGGTGGTGGCGAGGAATTGACGACGGGTGAACTGCGTTTGCTGCGGATTTTTTTTCATAGTTGTTTGATCAATCACAAAAAGTCTTTCGCCTCAACGGACGAATCCGGTGGTGCGATTATTCACGCACCCGACGGCGGTTGAAAACATTTTTTGATTGCGCCCATGATTTAACGAACCGGCCGCCCCATGTAAATCGTATATTTATATGACATATGTCAGAGCCTCCAAGATTTAGCTCTCGTTGCGTCCGGCGTTCGGCTAATCTGCCCCGGTCAATTAGACAAATTGCATGACACCGAAATTATTTTCCGAACTGGGTCTTTCCGCCGAAGTGCTGAAAGCGATTGAAAAAATGGGCTTTGAACAGGCCGCGCCCATCCAGGCCGAGGCCATCCCGCCGCTGCTCGCGGGCAAGGACATCGTCGGCCAGTCGCAGACCGGTTCGGGCAAGACCGCCGCCTTCGGCATCCCCGCCATCGAAAAGGTGGAGACGGACAAACGCGCCGTGCAGGTGCTCATCCTCTGCCCGACCCGCGAACTCGCCGTCCAGGTCTCGGAAGAAATCCACAAGCTCGGCGCGTTCAAGCGGGGGCTGCACGCGTTGCCGATTTATGGTGGACAATCCTACGACCGCCAGCTTTACGGATTGCGGCAGGGCGCGCACATCGTCATCGGCACGCCGGGCCGCGTCATGGATCACATGCGGCGCGGCACGCTCAAGTTTGATGCGCTCAAGATGGTCATCCTCGACGAGGTGGACGTGATGCTCAACATGGGTTTCCGCGAAGACATCGAATTAATTCTCACCGCCACGCCCAAGGAACGGCAGACGGTCGTCTTCTCCGCCACCATTCCGCGCCCGATCCAGCAGTTGATCGAGAAATACACACGCAACGCCCAGCAGGTGCGCATCGAGCAGAAGGCGATGACCGTGCCGACCGTCGAACAGTTTTATTACGAGGTGGACCGTCGCTATAAAATCGAGCTGCTCACGCGGCTCATTGACATCCACGATCTCAAGCTCGGCATTATTTTCTGCAACACCAAGCGCATGGTGGACGACCTCGTGGATCATCTGAACGCACAGGGTTATTCCGCCGACCGTTTGCACGGCGACATGAACCAGGCACAGCGCGACCGCGTGATGAACAAGTTCCGCAAGTCCGGCCTGGAATTTCTCGTGGCCACGGATGTCGCGGCGCGCGGCATTGACGTGGACGACGTGGAAGTCGTCTTCAACTTCGACCTGCCGTACGACGGCGAAGATTACGTCCACCGCATCGGCCGCACCGGGCGCAAAGGCAAAAGCGGCCGCGCGATCTCGTTCGCTTCGGGCCGCGAAGTGTTTGCGATCCGCAACATCGAACGCTACACGAACATGCGCATCCAGCGCGGCAAGCCGCCGACGGCGGGTGAAGTGGAAGATGCCCGCGCAAACGTGTTCCTCGACAAGCTCCGCGCCACGCTCAAGAGCGGCGAATATAAAAAGCACGATCATCTCATCGGACGCCTGCTCGAAGAAGGTTTCGCCTCCACCGATGTCGCCTCGGCGCTCATCCATCAATTGTCCACCGGCGAGTCGGCACCCGCCAAAACCGCGCCGCGCGAGGAAGCTCCCGCCGGTCGGCCGCAACGTTTTGAAGAACGTCCGCCTTACGGTTCCGCCGCGCGCGATGACCGGCGTGAAGGCGGTTATGGTGGGCGTGACGAACGTCCCGCGCGTTATGATGATCGTCCGCCGCGGCGCGACATGCGGGACGACCGGCGTCCGCCAGCGCGGGAAAATGTGCTCCGTCCCACCGCCCGTCCGATGATTCAAAGCTCGGCGGTTCGTCCCAAACCGGCTGCGCCTGCGCCCGCGTTTGTGAAACCAGCAGTGGCGGCTACCCCGGCCAAGGTTGCGCCGCCGGGAGTGAAGTATATGAAACCGGTCGCCGAGCCTGCGCTGGTGGAAAAAGCCAAGGCGGTTCCGCCGGAAGCAAAACCTCCGGCCGCACCGAAAGTGGAAGCGCCCAAAACTTTTTCCGATGCGGAAATTTTGAAGTCAGTCGCGCCCAAGTCGGTGGAAACCAAGCCGGCCTTCAAGCCCAAGGAAAGCCGCGCCACACCGACGGGCCAGACGCGGTTGTGGATGAGCGTGGGTGAAGAAATGGGCGTCGTGCCGATTGACGTGGTCAACTCCATCGCCGGTGAAACCGGATTGCCCGGCAAAGTCGTCGGCAAGGTGGACGTGCGCGAGCGGCATTTGTTTGTGGACGTTTCCACCGAGCACGCCAACGGCATCATCGCCAAGCTGAACCGCGCAGAGATCAAAGGCCACAAGGTCAAGGTGAAGGTGGCGTGATGAGCGACGAAGTCCCAGCAGCACCAGCACTCCCGGAAAAATCCGTGGAGCGTCTGTTTCCGTTTGTCGTCAAATCGCGCGGCCTGATCATCGGCCGCGAGACGCTGGCGCGCAGCAAGAACAAGCTCCATTTCGTTTTGATCACCACCGACATCTCCGAAACCAGCCGGACGGAAGTGTTGAAGGACTACACCCACTACCCGGTCGTGCAACATTACGTCGCGGCGGATCTGGAAAAGTTTTTTGGCGTCCGGGGCGCGAAGGTGGTCGGCTTCGCCAAGTCTGGCCTCGCCCAATCCATCTACGCCGAACTGAAGGCGCACCGCATCAACCAGCCGTTGAATCCCAACCAGCCGGCCAAGCCCGCGCCGCCGACGGTTCCGCCCCCGGCTGCTTGAGTCGTCGGCGCGTTCCTTCGTTGAAACTTCTGTTCGACAACGTCCGGACGAATTCCTAGGCTGGCCACGTCACCTTCCGAACCGGCGCGTTCGCCGGTCATTTTTGATTGTGTGACCAACGAACCAGCAACGAAAAAAATCCTATGCCCTACATCATGGTCAGTCACAAGGTCGCGAGCTACGCGAAATGGAAAAAGTCGGTTCAGACGTTTGCGAAGTTTCGCAAGGCGTCGGGCGAAAAATGTTTTTACGTCTGCCGCGGCAGCAAAGATCCGAACGATCTCCTGGTCTGGTGCGAGTGGGACACCACCGCGCGGATGAAAAAATTCGCCGCCTCCGCCGAACTCCGCGCGGCGATGAAGGACGCGGGCGTCACCAGCAAGCCGGTGATTTCCTTTTACAGCAAGCTGGAGGATTTGAGCGCGGGCTGAAGCGCTGGGATTTCACTTGGCGCGAATGCAGTTGAGGCAGGGCGCGTCGCTCCGCGCGCGCCGCCCGCGCGAGGTCGTGGCCCGGCGCGCACGGAGTGTCGCGCCCTGCCGTTTTTTAATCCCGTTACGTTTGAAATCGGTTGTTCCCTTTTGCGCGGCGGGCCACTATAAAACCCGCGATGTCATTCAAAGATTTTCCGGACCAGCAGCAGGGCGTCGAGTTGTTGCAGCGTTCGCTGGCGCGCGGACGGCTGGCGCATGGTTATCTGTTCACGGGGCATCACATTGATGAACTCGAAGCCATCGCGCGCACGCTGGCCCAGACGTTGAACTGTCATCAGCCGCTCAAGGCGGACGGCGTGGCGATTGATGCGTGCGGCACCTGCCTCAACTGCCGCAAAGTTGCCGATGCCAATCACGCGGACGTGCAATGGGTGCGGCCTGAATCCAAGTCCCGCATCATCTCGGTGGATCAAATCCGCGACCTGATGCAGACGATCTACCTCAAGCCGACCGAGGCGGAATACAAGGTGGCGGTCATCGTCGGCGCGGACCGGTTGAACGTGCAGGCGGCGAACGCCTTTTTGAAGACGCTGGAGGAGCCGCCCGCAAAGTCGGTTTTAATTCTGCTGACCACCGAGCCATCGCGGATTTTGGAAACGATCCTTTCGCGCTGCCTGCGGTTGAACTTCGGCGGTGACGGCCCGCGTCCGCTCGCGACCGCCGAGATGGAGTGGTTGAAACAGTTCAGCGACATGGCGGCGACCGAGCAGAAAAGTTTGATCAGCCGCTACCGTTTGCTGGATGTGCTGCTGCAAAAAACCACCGCGATGAAAAGCGCCATCGAGGAGAGTCTGACGGCGCGCTCGCCGTTGCAGCGCTACGACGACGCGGAAAAAGATCTGCGCGACAAGTGGGAGGATGAACTCGCGGCGGCCATCGAGGCCGAATACCGGCGGCAGCGCGCGGACTTGCTGGCCATCGTGCAACGCTGGTTGCGCGATGTCTGGCTGCAAACGTTGGGCGAAGGCGGAAAGCGGAAAGCGGAAAGCGGAAACGAAGTTTGCACGGACGGGTTGCTGAACTTTCCCGAACTGACCAGCGCCGGGGCGGTGGCTCGTCGCGTGAAATCGGCGCAGGCGATGGAGAACTTGCAGGTCATCGAAGCGACGCAACGATTGCTGCACACCAATGTCCAGGAAGCGCTCGCGCTGGAAGTGGGGCTGCTCAAGCTGCATCTTTGACGCGAAATTGTTGTGGCGGCTCGAAAGAACAAAAAGGAAAAGTCCCGGGCGGGGAACATCGAACATCCAATGGCGGAGCCGTCGGCTGTTCGATGTTCAGTGTTCGATGTTCGATGTTCGATGTTCGCCTTTCTGTTCGGCCTTTTCCTCGGCCTGGCCATTCTGAAATTCGGCAATCCGGTCATTCTCGACGCGAACGTTTCTGCGCCGCGTGATTTTGCCGAGGCGTGGGGGGAAGCCTGGCCGCCGCACTGGGCGTTTTGGTTTTTGGTGCCGCTGACTTTGGTCGGCGTTTCTTTTGCCGTGGCCGGGCAACCGCGCTGGCCCGGCTCGCGGTGGTTGTGGGTTTTGCCGCTGGCTTGGTTTGGCTGGCAGCTCGCGTCCGCGACGCAGACGGTGGACGGCACCTTGACCACGCTGACGCTCATTCACTTCGCTGGCTGCATCGTCTGCTATTTTCTCGGCGCGTGGTTGCTGGGCGAGCGGCGACGGTTTCAATTTTTAATGATCGGCTTGCTGGTGGCGTTTGTGATTTGTCTGGTGCGCGCCACGGAGCAGAAACTTTTCGAGTTTCCCCAAGGCCGACAAATGCTGGTGGACGGCGAGCACGCGGGCTGGACGAATTTTGCGCTGGAGGTTTTCGCGCGGTTGAAAACAGACGGCATGATCATCACGACCAATGGCGTGGACGTGGCGAATCCGCTGCTGCTGGCGAAGTTTCAGAAGGGCCGCGTTCACGGGACGATGGTTTATCCGAACGCGCTGGCGGGCGTCGTGTTGCTGCTGTGGCCGGTCACGTTCGCACTGGCAGTCACGGGCACGCGACGGTTTCGGAAGTTCACGCGCGTCGCGGCGATTGCGCTGACGCTCTTTCTCGGACTCGGAAGTTTATTTTGGACCGGCTCCAAGTCCGGCTGGCTGATCGGCGTGCTGCTGGCGGCGGTGTGGTTGTTCCGGTTGAACTGGCCGGGGCGGTGGAAGTGGGGCGCGTTGTTTTTGCTCGTGGCTGCCAGCCTGACGGTTTTCGGCGTGCGGTTTCAAAAATACTTTGCCGGCGGTGCCACCAGCGTCAGCGCGCGGTTTGATTACTGGCACGCGGCGGGGCAAAACGCCCGCGAGCAACCGCTGTTCGGTTCCGGGCCGGGAACGTTCCAGCGGCCGTACGCGCGGCTGAAACGACCCGAATCCGAAATGGCGCGGCTCACGCACAACGACTACCTCGAACAATTTTCCGATTCGGGAATCGTCGGCGGGGTTGGTTACGCGGCGTGGGTGGGGTTGTTGCTGTGGACTTTGTTGCGGCGGATCTGGCGCTCGGCCGAGGTGGTGTTATTTGCGGCCGTCTTGGGATTGGTCGGGTGGTTCCTCCAGGGTTTCAGCGAATTCGGGTTGTACATTCCGGCGCTGGCGTGGACGGCTTTTGCTTTGGGCGGGGCGATGCTGAAACTCACTGCTGAATCGAAGATCGTTTCCGCGTCTGCCGAGTGAGTCGCGCCCTACCTGGCTTCAAAATCCCCGCACATCAAACGGCTTTACTCGCCGCCGGTTCTTCCGAACAATTCGCCGATGCTGATCAACCGTCGAACCTGCGCTGCCGTCTTGCTGTTGCTGGGCGTGTTGGTTGCCAGCCCGGCGGCGGAGTCGGCGGCAAAAAAATCCCCCGCAACGCCGTTCATCGTGGACAGCATCGAGTCCGGGCCGGGCAATCAGAAGCTCCCGCAAAGTTCCGTCATCGCCATCACCCAGACGCGCGATGGTTATCTCTGGCTCGGCACGCTCAACGGACTCGCGCGCTTCGACGGGATGCAGTTCACGGTTTTCAACAGCGCCAACACGCCGGGTTTGGAGTGCAACGGCATCGAGTATCTCTTCGAGGACAGCCGGACGAATCTGTGGATCGGCACCGATCCGGGCGGCGTGGTGTTGATCAAGGCGGACGGTACGTTTGAAAACGTCGAGGTCGGGCGCGGCGGTTATGAAAAACGGCTGGTGTCCGCGTGCGAGGATTCCGCCGGTGCGGTGTGGCTCTACACGGCGGATGGAAAATTGACGCGTTACCAGAATGACCGCGCCGACACCTGGCCGCTCGGGGGCGAACTGTTTGCGAGTGCCAAGTCCGTGATCTTCGAGCCGCAGGGAATGGTCTGGGTGGGCGACTGGTGGGGACACGCGGCGATCAATCCGAGCGCTTCGTTCTCGGCTAACGTCGTGCCGCTTCAGCAAGCGGAAATCATCCGCGCGGGTCGCCCGGATTTTTTGCTGGCAAGTCGGAGCGGAGGTTATTGGCGGCTGGCGGACGGGCGGATTGAAAAATGGCGCGGTCGCACGAAGGAAAAAGATTTTGCCGCGTACGAGTGGAATTCAAAGACGCTGGTAACTTCCGCCTGCGAAGACGGGCAGGGGAATCTGATCGTCGGCACTCAGGGTGAAGGCGTTTTTTGGTACGATGCCGACGGCCACGCTGCGCAGATTTCCACGGCGCAGGGGCTGGCTCAAAATGCCCGGGGCATCGTGCTGTCGCTCTGTCTGGATCGCGAAGGGAATCTCTGGGTCGGCACGGACGGCGGTGGTTTGAACCGGGTGAAGCGGAAGGTGTTCGACGTGCTGGAGGAATCGAAAAACTGGACGATCCAGTCCGTCGGCGAAGACGCGCGCGGCGGTTTGTGGATCGGCACGTTCGGAAATGGGCTCCAATATTTCGAGCGCGGCGTGGTCCGGCAAATGGGCGTGGCGCAAAGTCTGACAAATTCAGGTCTGACGAATCTTTTAGTTCGGAGCGTTCTCGTTGACCGGGCGCAGACGGTTTTCTTCGGGGCCGTGGGCTACGGTCTGTCCAAAGTCGTGGAAGATATTTTTTTGCAATACACGAACGCCGAAAATGCGAATCCCTTTGTCGCGGCGAGTTTCGAGGATCGCAGCGGCCGGCTCTGGTTCGGCACGCAGGGCGGACTGGTATGCAAAGACAAAACCGGCTGGAAAAAATTCACGATGCGCGACGGCTTGTCCACGAATTCCGTGCGTGCGCTGGCCGAGGACGCTGAAGGAAATCTATGGATTGGCACGGTCGGCGGCGGCTTGAATCGCCTGAGCCACGGGCAGTTCACGGCCTTTCATAAAACCAACGGGCTGCCGAGCGAGACGATCACCGCGCTGCTGTTCGACCGTGACGGCGTCCTTTGGATCGGGACGGACCGCGCGGGGCTGGGGCGGTTGGAGCACGGCCAATTTATTGCCTACGCCACCGGCGACGGCCTGCTCAGTGACAGCATTGGGTATCTGATCGAGGACACGCGGAGCAATTTGTGGATGGGTTCGTACGTCGGTCTGATGCGGGCGCCCAAAAAATCCCTGAACGATTTCGCCGCCAGGACAAACAGCTTCATCGCCTGTCGCGCGTTCGGCGAACGCGATGGTTTGCTGACGAGTGAATGCACGTTTGGTTCGCAACCCGCCGCGTGCCAGACGCGCGGTGGGCGGCTGTGGTTTCCCACGACGAGAGGGCTGGTGTCGGTGAATCCGCTCGACCTGACGCGCAACACCAACCCGCCGCCGGTCATCATCGAGTCGGTGCTGGTGGAATCGCAGCCGCAGATCACCAACGCGTTTGGCGCGCGGCTGCAAAGCATCACCATTCCGCCGGGGGGCGAACGGCTGGAGATTCAATACACGAGCCTGAATTTTACCGCGCCGGAAAACGTGCGCTTCAGATACTGGCTTGAAGGCCACGAGTCGCATTGGTTCGAGGCGGGCCACCGCCGCGACGCCGAGTATCTCAAACTGCCGCCGAAAAATTACGTCTTCCATGTCATCGCCTACAACGAGGACGGCGTCGCCAGCCAGACTGAAGCGACGCTGGCGGTGATTGTTCTCCCGGCTTTCTGGCAGAAGACTTCCTTCCGCGTGCTGGCGGGAGTTGCTTTGCTGGGCATCATCGGCGGGCTGATTTATTATTTTGCCACGCAGAAATTGCAGCGCGAACTCGCCGTGCTCAAGCAGCGCGAGGAGCTGGAGCGCGAGCGCGCCCGCATCGCGCGCGATTTGCACGACCAGCTGGGCGCGAACCTCACGCAGGTTTCATTGCTCGGCGAATTGGCCGAAGCCGACAAAAATCTCCCGGAGGAAGTCGCCTCGCACGCGCAGCAGATTTGTGCCACGGCCCGCGAGACGACCCACGCCCTCGACGAAATTGTCTGGGCGATCAACCCGTCCAACGACACGCTCGAAAGCCTGGTCAACTACGCCTGCAAGTACGCGCAGGAATATCTCGAACTGGCCGGCATCCGCCATCGCTTTGACGTGCCCGCGCAACTGCCCGTCGCGGACATCGCGCCCGAGGTGCGCCACAATGTGTTCCTCGCGTTCAAGGAATCCGTGAACAACGTCGTCAAGCACGCGCGGGCCACGTCCGTCAGCATCCGCCTGCGGCTGGAGCCGGAGAGCTTCACGTTGCAGGTCGAGGATGATGGCCGCGGTCTGGCCGGGCAGCCGGAGAAAAGCGGGCGCAACGGTTTGCGGAACCTGCGCAAACGGATGACGGACATCGGCGGGGATTTTTCCATCGGCCCGGCGACGGAACGGGGGACCTTGGTGCAACTGACCGCGCCGCTGGTGAAACGTTGAATCGTCCACTTGCGCTTTTGGTTGCCGCGAATGGGGTCGGCTGCAAGATTGGAGCAGGGTTTGCCAACCGGCGGGGAGTCCGGGCCGGTGAAAATTGCGAAAGTGCGGGCGCTGGCTTCAGCCGGCGGTCGCGGTGACAACACGATGTTGCACCGGCAGTCGGCCCGAGCCAGCAGCCAGAAATTATGTCCAAGCACGCCGCCCCAAAAAGTTTTCACGAAACGGCCCACGATGTTTTGCGCGCGTCAGCGCGACCGCTGGATGCCATCTTTTCCCCGCGCGTCGTCGCGGTCATCGGCGCCACCGAACGCAAGCGCAGCGTTGGTCGCACCGTCCTGGCCAATCTCGTGGCCGGCGGTTTCGCGGGGAAAATTTTCCCGGTCAACCCGATCCAGGATTTGATCCTCGGATTGAAGGCGTATCCAAACGTCGCCGCGCTGCCGGAAAACCCCGACCTCGCCGTCATCATCACGCCGCCGAAAACGGTGCCGGGCATCATCAAGGAATGTGTCGCGGCCGGCGTGCGCGGAGCCATCATCATCTCCGCCGGGTTCAAGGAAATCGGCGCGGCGGGGGCGGCGCTCGAACAGGAGGTGATCGCCGAGGCGCGCAAAGGCGACCTGCGCATTGTCGGGCCAAACTGTCTGGGCGTGATGTCGCCGCAGGTGAAGTTCAACGCCACGTTTGCGGCCGGCATGGCGCGTCCGGGCAACGTGGCGTTCATCAGCCAGAGCGGCGCGCTCTGCACGGCGATTCTCGACTGGAGTCTGCGGGAGAAGGTCGGCTTCAGCGCGTTCGTTTCGCTTGGCTCGATGCTCGACGTGGGCTGGGGCGACTTGATCTATCATTTCGGCGACGATCCGCACACCAAGAGCATCGTGATGTACATGGAGACCATCGGCGACGCGCGGGCATTTTTGTCGGCGGCGCGCGAGGTGGCGCTGACCAAGCCGATCATCGTCATCAAACCGGGGCGCACGGCGGCGGCGGCCAAGGCGGCGGCGTCGCACACGGGTTCGCTGACGGGCAGCGACGAGGTGTTGCAGGCGGCGTTTGCACGCGCCGGGGTTTTGCGGGTGGACACGATTTCCGAATTGTTCGACATGGCGGAAGTGCTGGCCAAGCAACCGCGCCCGCGAGGTCCGCGCCTGACGATTGTGACCAATGCGGGCGGCCCGGGCGTGCTGGCCACGGATGCGTTGATCACCAGCGGCGCGCAGTTGGCGGAGCTGGTGCCGGAGACGATGGCCGCGCTGAATCAGATTCTGCCGCCGACCTGGAGCCACAACAATCCCGTGGACATCATTGGCGATGCCGGGCCGGAACTCTACGCCAAGGCGGTGGACATTGTGGCCAAGGACGCGAACACCGACGGCTTGCTCGTCATTCTCACGCCGCAGGCCATGACGGATCCGACCGCCACGGCGGAGGAGTTGAAACCGTTTTCACACCTCGACGGCAAGCCGATCATCGCGAGCTGGATGGGCGCGGGCGAAGTGGAAAAGGGCGAGGACATTCTCAACGAGGCGAAAATTCCCACGTTCAAATATCCCGACCGCGCCGCGCGGGCGTTTCATTACATGTGGCGCTACAGTCAGAATCTGAAAGAGCTGTATGAAACGCCGGCGCTGACGGACGAAGGCGGCGGGGCGGCGGCGGCCGTCACGGCGGCGGCGATCATCCAGAAAGTGCGCCAGGCGGGCCGCACGATTTTGACCGAATATGAATCCAAGCAACTGCTCAACGCCTACGGCATCCCCACGGTCGAAACGCACGTTGCCCGCAGTGAAGCCGAGGCCGCGAAGCTCGTGGAAAAAATCGGCTATCCCGTCGTGTTGAAATTATTCTCCGAGACGATCACGCACAAAACCGATGTGGGCGGCGTGCAGTTGAATCTGCGCACGGCGGCGGCGGTGCGCAAAGCGTGGAAAACCATTGCCGACACGGTCAGGGAAAAGGCCGGGGCGGCACATTTTCTCGGCGTGACGGTGCAGCCGATGATTTCACTGCAAGGTTACGAACTCATCCTCGGCAGCAGCCTTGATCCGCAGTTCGGGCCGGTGCTGCTGTTCGGAACCGGCGGGCAGTTGGTGGAGGTTTTCCAGGATCGGGCGCTGGCCCTGCCGCCGCTCAACGCCACGCTCGCGCGGCGGATGATGGAGCAGACAAAAATTTACACCGCGCTGAAAGGCGTCCGGGGCCGCGCGGCGGTGGACCTGGCCGCGCTCGAAAGTCTGCTCGTGCGGTTCAGCCGGCTGGTCGCCGAGCAAAAGTGGATTGCGGAAATGGACATCAATCCGCTGCTCGCCGCGCCGGAACGCCTGCTGGCGCTGGATGCGCGCGTGGTTGTCCACGGTTTGGAAATCACCGAAGCGCAGTTGCCAAAACCCGCGATCCGTTCTTATCCGACGCAATACGTTGCGCCGTGGAAATTGAAAGATGGGACGCCGGTCATCATCCGTCCCATCCGGCCCGAGGATGAACCGTTGCTGGTTTCATTTCACGAAACGTTGTCCGAGGAGAGCGTGTATCATCGTTATTTCAGCCAGTTGAAAATGGATCAACGCATCGCCCACGAGCGGTTGACGCGGATTTGCTTCAACGATTACGACCGCGAAATTGCGCTGGTGGCCGAGTCCAAAAACACGGTCACGCACCAGCGCGCGATTCTGGGTGTCGGCCGGTTGAGCAAAGCCCACGGCCAAAATGAGGCGGAGTTCGCGTTGCTGATCAGCGACCGGTGCCAGCGGCAGGGACTGGGCACGGAGCTGCTCAAGCGGCTGGTGCAAATTGGGCGTGACGAAAAACTGGCGCGTCTCACGGCGGTCATCATGGCCGACAATCACGCGATGCAGCATGTCTGCCGCAAGGCCGGCTGCACGGTGCGGCCGGACGCGGACCGCCATGATTGCACGGCGGAATATGTTTTCAAGTGAGGCGGGCGCCGTCGGGTAGCGTTCGCAGGTTGCACGCAGCGCGCCCTTGATTCATAGCGCGACTTTCCCGTTTGGACCGGAGATGGAGGTGGGCAAATTCTACTTTGGAGGTGGCAAAAAGCGCGCAGCCTTTGGCAATCGGCGGGTAGTTGCTGCGGGCGACCCGGTCGAAGCTTGTTCCAGATCCAGCGCAAAATAAAGCGCCCGGAATGTTTCCACAAACCACCAAATTCGAACCATGAAAAAACCAATCATACTTGCAGCAACCCTGGGCGTCGCCGTCACCCTCACGGCTAGTGCCGCCGAGGTGAAAGAGAACTGGGCCAAGACCTGTGTGAAATGCCACGGCGAGGACGGCAAGGGCCAGACCAAGATGGGCCAGAAGGTCGGCGTGAAGGATTTCACGGACGCCAAAGTGCAGGAGGCGTTCAAGGACGAGGAAGCCTTCAAGGCGGTCAAGGAAGGCATGAAGGATCAAGAGGGCAAGATTCAGATGAAGCCGGCCGAAGGGTTGTCGGACGACGAGATCAAGGCGCTGCTGCAGTACGTGCGCGCCTTCAAAAAATAAGTTCGCCACGCGGGCTGCCGGCTCGCAGACCGGCCGCCCGCTGAAATTAAAAATCATCTGGAGTCGCCATGAACAGCCAGACCAAAGCCTCTTCTATCCTGCTGGCCGTGAGCGTGGCCTTTGCCGGCCTGGCGGTGTGGTTCGCGGTCGGTTCCACCGGCCGACCGGCGGCGCGCAACCTGCCGCTCGTGGACACTAATTTTCTCGACACTTCCACCGTGCGACGTTCGTATGCCGATTTGGTACGCGCCAAAGAGGACTTGTCCGACTTCGACTGCTATGCCTGCCACGAAAAAGGCAAGGCCCCGCCGATGCATTACGACACCAATCAAAATGTCATCGTGGCCAAGGAGCATCCGGATATCGTCATGGGCCACGGCAGTCACGGGCGCAACAACAACTGCTTCAATTGTCACAACGAAACCAACCTGCTGGCGCTGCAGAGCCGCGACGGGCGCGGGCTGGCGATTTCCGACAGCCCGCAGTTGTGCGGCAGTTGCCACGGGCCGACGTACCGCGATTGGGAAGCCGGCGCGCACGGGCGGACGAGCGGTTATTGGGATCGCAGTCTCGGCGCAATTGACCGCAAGCAGTGCGTGAACTGTCACAACCCCCACGCGCCGCATTTTCCCGGTCGCAAGCCGGCGCCGGGTCCGCATCTGCTCCGCGAAATTGCCGCCGCCACCGAACCTTCTCCTGCGCATTGAAAACATGAACACCAACCCACCAGCCAACGGAATGGATCGCCGGAGTTTCCTGCGCACGTCGGCGGTGCTGACCACCGGGCTGGCGGCGCTGGCGGCGAGTTTGAAGCCGCTGATGGAGATGAATGATTTCCCCACCGCCGAGCGGTTCATGCAGAAGTATTACAAGGAGATGACGCCGGCGGAGATGGAGAAAGTTTTGAAGCGCATTGAAAATGAAGTGGAGAAGCAATACGGCCTGCGTCCGCATGTGCGCGACTACAAGCCGATGGACGGCGTGGAGTTTGTCTATTGCCTGAACCTCACCCGCTGCATCGGCTGCCGCAAATGCGTCCATGCGTGCGTCGCGGAAAACAACCAGTCGCGCAATCCAGAAATCCAATACATCCGCGTGTTGAAGATGCCGCACGGCTCGCTCGACATCGAGAAGGCGGAGCACGACTACGATCCGGCGCAGGTGCCCGAGAAAGGTTTCTTCTACATGCCGGTGCAATGCCAGCAGTGCCAGAATCCGCCGTGCGTCAAGGTGTGTCCCGTTCACGCGACGTGGCAGGAGAAGGACGGCATCACGGTGATTGATTACGACTGGTGCATCGGCTGCCGTTACTGCGAAGCGGCGTGTCCTTACTTTGCCCGCCGTTTTAATTTCACCAAGCCGGAGATTCCGAAAGAAAAGCTCAACCCGGAGATGTCCTACCTCGGCAACCGTCCGCGCCGCCAGGGCGTGATGGAGAAATGCCACTTCTGCATCCAGCGCACGCGCCAGGGAAAATATCCGGCGTGCCTGGAAGTCTGTCCCACCGGCGCGCGCAAGTTCGGCAATATTCTCGATCCGAACAGCGAGGTCTCCTACATCCTCAAGACCAAGCGGGTGTTCATCCAGTTGAAGGAGGAGTTGGGAACGTCACCGAGATTTTTCTACTACTTCGACGTATGATCCAGGCCACGAAAAACTATCTGACGTTTCTCCGGCGTTCCGCGCGCCTCGCGTTCGTGGGCGACTGGCGGTACTACAGTTGGATGGGTGTGCTGACTGTCATCGCGCTGTTCGGCCTGAACGCCTATTGCAAACAATTCGCGCACGGACTGATCACCACCGGCATGAGCGACGAAGTTTCCTGGGGCGTCTATATCGCCAACTTCACCTTCCTCGTCGGCGTGGCGGCGGCGGCGGTGATGATGGTCATACCCGTTTACATTTACGACAACGAGGAACTTCACGATCTCGTCATCTTCGGCGAGCTGCTCGCGGTCGCGGCGATCATCATGTGCCTGCTGTTCGTGACGGTGGATCTCGGCCGGCCCGACCGCTTCTGGCATTTGATCCCGGGCATCGGTGAGTTTAATTTTCCCGCCTCGATGTTGAGCTGGGATGTGATCGTCCTCAACGGCTACCTGCTGCTGAACGTCCACATCTGCGGCTATCTGCTTTATTGCCGCTACCAAAACCGCAAGCCGGCGAAATGGTTTTACATCCCGTTCGTGTTCATCGCGATTGTCTGGGCGGTCTCCATCCACACCGTCACGGCGTTTCTCTATGTCGGTTTGGGTGGACGACCCTTCTGGAATTCAGCGATTGTCGGGCCGCGCTTTCTCGCCTCCGCGTTCACCGCCGGGCCGGCGCTCATCATTCTCGCGTTGCAGGTCATCCGCCGCGTGACGAGCTATCACATCACCGACAAGGCGCTGCTGACGTTGCGCAGCATCGTGCAGGTCTCGATGCTCATCAACGTGTTCCTGCTCGTGAACGAGGTGTTCAAGGAATTTTACTCCGGCAACCTGCATGTGGCGTCGTCGAAATATCTTTTTCTCGGCCTGCACGGACATCACGCGCTGGTGCCGTGGATCTGGACGGCCATCGCGCTCAACCTCACCGCGATGGTGCTGCTCATCCTGCCCGTGAGCCGCAGCTTGAAGTGGCTCAACCTGACCTGCGTGCTGTGCATCATCGGCATCTGGATCGAGAAAGGCATGGGCCTGGTGGTTCCCGGATTCATTCCCACGCCGCTGGGCGCGCTGGTGGAGTATTCGCCGTCGCTGAATGAGACGCTCGTCTGCCTCGGCATCTGGGCGTTCGGGCTGATGTGCTACACGGTATTTCTCCGCATGTCCGTGCCGATCTTGCAGGGGAAACTATCCAAGGCCAACGAAGGCCAGACTGATTTCCAAATCGAAGCGGCCTTGCCACAAGCAGCAACCAAACACCGAGGTTGAACATGGCCACGCAACTCACCGCCGATGACGCCCGACAATCCCTGAGCGCGCATGTCGCGACCAAGGGCGCGGAGATCGCGGCCCAATACGGGCCGCGCATCGGCTGGAAAGAATTGCAACTGATCCTCCAGGATCGCGCGTTCGTGCGTTACCCGTGTGAAATTATTTTCGACTCGACCCAATTGCAGCCCGGTGAATTCGCGCATCCGGTTCCGAAAGGCGAGCAGCCCGAGGACGGATTTGCCATTCACGTTCATCCGTTGTTCATGACGCAGTTGCAACGAGTGCCCTGGCTGGTGCTGTACCAGTTGGTGCTGGTGAATTACGGCGAGTTCGCCTCTCCCGAAGATGCTGAAAGTTTCGGCGCGGCCGCCCTCGGCATCTCGCGGGACGAATACTATCAGGCGCTTTGCGAGCTGGCCGACCAATTGGGTTGTGGAGCCGGCTGCTGACAAAGTTCCTTTGCAACGAGTCAACCTTCCGTGCCAGCGACAGGACAACCAATGTCCAGCCTTCGCCAAGATCGGAAAGGCCACGGTTCGTGAATTCCCCGAAAGTGTTCGTGCAAACACGCGACCGTGTTCCCCTTCCAGGCCGGCGCGTGGGGCACCAAACGAAACCGGAAATGCTATGAAAAAACTACTCGTTCTTAGTCTGGCAGCCATCACGCTCACGACGTTTTCCGCCCGTGCGGAGGACGCCAAGGCGCTCTACGAAAAAAACTGTCTCAAATGCCACGGCGCGGACGGCACGGGCGACACCAAGATGGGCAAGAAACTTGGGGTGAAGGATTACACGGACGCGAAAGTCCAGGCGGAGTTGAAAGATGAGCAGGCCGTCAAGGCGATCAAGGAAGGTCTCAAGGACAAGGAAGCCAAGGTCTTGATGAAACCCGCCGACGGTTTGTCCGACGAGGATATCAAGGGTCTGGTTGCATATATGCGGAAGTTCAAAAAGTAAGGCAGGGCCAAGGCTTGATTGGGAAAAGTGTGCGGTAACACGGGCCAACCTCGTGGAGGTTGAAGTTCCGGCCCTATTTGAAACGCAGGCGTGCGGTTGGTGGAAGCGCCGGCACTGCCAAACGAAAAAACGAAAAGGCTGAATCATGAGCGACGAACGGATACACCGGCACGAATGGGAGAACGGACGTTGCAAAGTCTGCGGACTCTCCCGGAAGGATACGGAGAGCGGATCGCCACCGGCGCAGATGTCCCGGAGCGAACTCAGCGACCGGCTGGACAAAATCGAGAACCGCATCCGTGCCGCGGCGAACGGAATCCAAGCAACCCTGCTCGCCAGTTGCGCGCTGCTCCTCCTGCTCCTGCTGCGAGGATGTTCATGAAGGAGAACCATCATGAGTGCTGAAAACCCAACGCCGCCCGCCCCGCGCCCGTCCCTGCTGCGCAACTGGCTCAGTTTGTCCGGCCTGGTCATTGGCACCGGCAGCCTGTTCTCCTTTGTGCTGCTGTTCATGCTGGACACGATGGCGCATTACTCCAATCCGTACATCGGCCTGCTCACCTATGTCATCGCGCCGGGATTTTTGATTTTTGGTTTGTTCCTCACGGTGGTCGGGGCGTGGCGCGCCCGCCGAAAGCTCGGCGTGTCGGCGGGAATGTTGCCGAAGCTGGTCGTGGATCTGGCGCGGCCGGAAGACCGGCGGCGGATGGCCATCTTCATTGCGTGCAGCATCCTCTTCCTCCTGCTTTCGGCGATGGGCAGCTACCAGACGTATCATTACACGGAGTCCGTGCAGTTTTGCGGCCAGGCCTGCCACACCGTCATGAAGCCGGAACTGGTGACTTATCAGCACGGCTCGCACGCGCGGGTCGCCTGCGTGGAATGTCACATCGGCTCGGGCGCGGAATGGTTCGTGAAGGCGAAAATTTCCGGCACGTACCAATTGTATGCCGTCGCGTTCAACAAGTATCCGCGCCCCGTGCCGACGCCGATCAAAAATCTGCGGCCGGCCCAGGAAACCTGCGAGCAATGCCACTGGCCGAAAAAATTCGTCGGCAACCTCGACAAGACCTACAACTACTTCCTTGGTGACGAAACCAACACGCCGTTCTCCGTCCGGCTCACGATGAAGGTCGGCGGCGGCGATCCCACGCACGGGCCGGTCGGCGGCATTCACTGGCACATGAACGTGGGCAACAAGGTCGAATACTTCGCCACCGACGCCGCGCGGCAGAAGATTCCCTGGGTGCGCGTGGTGGATGCGCAGGGAGTCGTTACCGAATACCGCACGCGGAACTTCACCAACGCGATTAACGAAAAGGCGGTCCGGACGGTGGACTGCATGGACTGCCACAACCGGCCGGCGCACACCTACCAGTCGCCGAACGACGCGGTGAATCTCGCGATGTCGCTGGGCAAGATTGACCGCAATCTGAAGTGGATCAAAACAAACGCGGTGTACACGCTCACCCGCAAATACACCAACGAGACGCAGGCCGTGCAAAGCATCGCCACCCATCTCGCCGGCCGGTACCCGGATGACCCGCGCGTCAAGCCAGCCATCGAAGCGGTGCAGCAGATTTATCGCGACAACTTTTTCCCGGAGATGAATGCGTCGTGGGACAAGTATCCCAACAACATCGGACACAAGGACTGGGCCGGTTGTTTCCGGTGTCATGACGGCAACCATAAAACCGCCGACAGCAAGAGCAGCATCAAGGCCAGCGACTGCAACACCTGCCACACCATCCTCGCGCAAGGCAGCGGCGAAGAGTTGAATTTTCTAAGTCCGGGCGGACTGAAATTCAAACATCCCGGAGACCCCGTGGACGGCGCGTGCAACGACTGCCATACGGGCGGATTGTGAACCGGGCCGGAGCGCCGATTTCCAAACCGGCGCGGTGCGCGGAACAAACCTTCAACCGCGAACGACACGAACGGGTTTTAACGCAAAGTCCGCAAAGATTTTCAACCGCTGATAACCGCTGATGCACGCTAATCCAAAGGGCTGGAAGCCCGACAGATGATAGCCCAGGGCAAAGCGAGTCTGCGAGTGACGCCCTGGGTCAACCGTCCAAAAAGATTCCCCAAGCCCTGAATGGGCGGCAGAATTGTTTAGCGCAAAGATGCCAGGAAACAGATTCCAAAGGGATTTCATTTCCAAGTGCCG
>JAYWBR010000451.1:0-3217 GCA_043781315.1 Verrucomicrobiota bacterium
GTGTACTCCGGCTTCACCGCCTCGGTGGGCGCGTGCAGCATCCCGGCGGCGACGGTGGCGTTGGTGCCTTGTTCGATCAGAATGAACGAGCCGGTCAGCCGGTTGGTCATGTAGCCGTCGAAGATGAGCGGCTTGGCGGTCTTCAAACGAATGACGCCAATGTCGTTCATCGCCAGCCCGGCGGGTTCCGCCTCCGGTTCAAAGGCGTCCATGTTGATGCGGCTTTCGATGGCGGTGACGATGGCCTGAACCGTCTGGGTGGCATGCCGCAGGAAATATTTTTTACCCGCCTGCAACGGTCGTTGATTCATCCAGCAAATGCGGGCGTGCAGATCCGAACTGCGTCCGGGCAAATCATCGAGGCCTACGATCATGTCGCCGCGGCTCACGTCAATGTCGTGTTCCAGGCAGAGCGTCACCGATTGCGGACAAAACGCCTCCGGCATCGAGTGGTCGTAATTCCAGATGTCTTTGACGGTGGTCTTGAGGCCGATGGGCAGCACCACAACTTGCTGTCCCTTGCGCACGATGCCGCTGGCGATCTGTCCGCTCAAGCCGCGGAAGTCGTGCAGCGCGTGGTCGGTCGGACTATTTGGGCGATTGACCCATTGAACGGGGAATCGCAGCGAGCTCAGATTCCAGTCACTTGCGATGTGGACAGTTTCCAAATGCGCGAGCAGGTTCGGGCCTTCGTACCACGGCGTATTTTTCGAAGTGTCCACCACGTTGTCGCCGTTGAGCGCGCTGATGGGAATGAACTTCACGTCGCGGAACACGTCGAGCTTCGGCAGAAAACTTTCAATCTCGTCGCGGATTTCCAGGAACCGATCCTGGCTCCAGCCCACGAGATCCATTTTGTTGACCGCGATGACGAGGTGCGGAATCCCCAGCAGCGACGCGATGTAGGTGTGGCGCCGCGTTTGTTCGATGACGCCTTGGCGCGCATCCACGAGGACGATGGAAAGATTCGCGGTCGAAGCGCCGGTGACCATGTTGCGCGTGTACTGCACATGCCCCGGCGTGTCGGCGACGATGAACTTGCGTTTTGGCGTGGCGAAGTAGCGATAGGCCACGTCAATCGTGATGCCCTGCTCGCGTTCGGCGCGCAGGCCGTCGGTGAGATTGGCCAGATTGATCTGTCCGCCGCCGGTGATGTCGGCGCTCCGTTCGAGCGCTTCGATCTGATCCTCCATTAAATTCTTGGAGTCGTAGAGCAGGCGGCC
Organism: Verrucomicrobiota bacterium; assembly: GCA_043781315.1. Lineage (GTDB taxonomy): Bacteria > Verrucomicrobiota > Verrucomicrobiia > Limisphaerales > CAIQOK01 > CAIQOK01. Next base: position 1,224 of record JAYWBR010000451.1, read on the forward strand.
GATGAGGGTGGACTTGCCGTCGTCAACACTGCCGCAGGTGTTGAAGCGTAAAAGTTCGATGGGATGCTGGGTATGTGGCATGGCTGAAAAATTGAACCGCTAATCTGCGCTGATCTGCGCTGATAAAAATTGGCGGCGATTTGGTTTCATAAATTAGCGAAGATAAGCGCAGATTAGCGGTTAAAAATATCCGGCCTTCTTCCGATCTTCCATCGCGGCTTCGCTGGCCTTGTCGTCGGCGCGGGAGCCGCGTTCGGTCACGCGGGCGGCGGCGACTTCGCCGATGATGTCCTCCACACTGTCGGCGGGAGATTCAATCATGCCGGTGCTGATCATGTCGGCGATGGTGCGCACGCGAACGACGAGTTTCTTGATTGGCTCGTTCGCCTTTGGACGCGCACCGGCGTAAGGATCGGGCTTGGTCAGGTCGGTGTGCGGCGGTGGAATGGGAATCCATTGGCCACCGCGCCGGAAACATTCGCGTTCGTGGCTGAAATAGATCGTCGGCACTTCGAGCTTTTCCTTTTTTATGTATTCCCACACGTCCATTTCCGTCCAGTTGGACAGCGGAAACACGCGCATGTTCTCGCCGGGGTTGAGCCGGGCGTTGTAGAGGTTCCAGATTTCCGGGCGTTGGTTTTTCGGATCCCACTGGCCGAAGCCGTCGCGGAAGCTGAAGAAGCGTTCCTTGGCGCGGGCTTTTTCCTCATCACGCCGTGCGCCGCCGATGGCGCAGTCAAATTGGAATTCCTCAATCGCGCCGAGCAGGGCGGGGATCTGAAGTTTGTTACGGCTGATTTCGCCGGGGGCCAGAACGGCGAGACCTTTTTGGAGGACTTCATCCACCGTGCGAACGATGAGCTTTGCGCCGAGTTCCTTCGCGCGGCTGTCGCGGAACTTCAGCAGCTCGGGAAACTCGTGGCCGGTTTCAATGTTCAGAAACGGCATCGGAATGTCCGACGGACGAAAGGCTTTTTCCGCGAGGCGCAGGATGCAGATGGAATCCTTGCCGCCGGAGAAGAGCAGGACGGGGCGCTCAAATTCCGCCGCGACTTCGCGCAGAACGTGGATCGCCTCGGTTTCCAAATACTGCAAATGGTCTAAATGATATGAGGTCATGAAATTGGGGATGGGGTTTGGCGTCTGGCGTCTCGGGTTATTTGCGGTCGTCCAGCGAACGGATTAAGCCGGTGATGAGTTTGCCGGCCTGGATGCATTGCGCCAAGAGTTTCGTTTGTTCAGTTGCATTCACAAATTTGTTGTCGAGCAGCACATAAGTCATGGAACGAACTTCACCGCATGAACGACGGGCGATGTTGTAAGCCTGGCGTTTTTCCAAAACGTGCAAACTTTCCCACCCTTCGGCGACATTATTCATCACCGAAACCGCCGCACGCTGAAGTTGGTCGCGCAATCCAAAATCCCGCGCCAGTGGTTCACGCCGGCAAAATGAATACACTTCATTCGTCAGCACTCGTGCCGACTTCCACGCTTCCGAATTTTCAAAAGGCTCGCCCATGCGTAAATAGGTTCTGGGGTTTGGCGTCTTGGGTCCGGGGAATTTTCCCCAGACTCCAGATGCTAGATCCCAGCCCCTTTCTTCGCTGCCTCCCCGCCCCACGTCGCGTGGAGACCGCACTCGCGTTTTTCGTCCGCCTTGGCCGGATCAAAGTAATCCCACTCGTTCGGCAGGTTGTGCTGCTTGAGGTAAGTCTCCATCTCCGCGTCGCTCCAATAGAACACGGGGCTGACCTTGATGGTGTTGAAATTTCCATCCGCGACAACGATGTCCAGTCCGGCGCGGTTTGGATTTTGGATTTTGCGCAATGCGGTGAGCCAGATGGTCGGCGCGAGTTCCTTCATGCCGCGCAGGAAGGGTTCGAGCTTCATGACGGCGCTGAATTCTTTGATGCGCTCCTCGTTCTCCGGCGTGGGCGCGGGCGCGCCGCCGAACGCGGCGTCGTAATGCGCGGCGGTCACTTTGGGGACGTAGC
>JAYWBR010000452.1:0-3217 GCA_043781315.1 Verrucomicrobiota bacterium
GCGAGCCGGTACGCGCCGAGCAACGGATGCGAGAGCCGCCAGGCTTTGCCTTCGATCTGGCCGAGAGTTTGCGCGAGCCAGCGTGCCAGGGTCATGTCGTCGAAGTCGCGAAAGACCAGGCTGTATTCCTTCCACAGCACATCGAGTGGAGATTCTGGATTGGTTGCCATGACCGATAGTTATGCGGGGCGGCGGGGGCTTTGTCGAGGCGGGTGTGAGCGCGCACGAGAACTGACGCCTATCGAACTTTGAGTGATAAACTTTCGGAAGTTCGGCCAAGGATCAGGACGGCATCTGGGACTGCGGCGGGAAGCGCAGCGCCACGCCGCTTGCGCATGGGTGGGCGGCGTCTCAAGTCGGGTGGGGCTCCCACGCTCGAAAGCGGTGTCGCGGCTCCCGCCTTGCCGCCGCAGTCCAAGACGCCGGGGACAAGTTTCCCCCTCACCGGATGATTTTGGAAACCCTCGGTTAAATCGCGGCTGCGTCAGCCTGGTGCGCGAACCTGCTCGAACAACATCCGTCCGCTGCAGCGATGCGAAGTTTGGCGGCTTACAACATCTCCACCACGCGCTGCAGCTCGGCGTCGGTGTTGTAAAAATGCGGCGAGAGGCGGATGTATTTCTGGCCCGCGCGATCGGTGCGGAGGGAGGTGAGGATGTTCGCCGCCGAAAGTTTTCCATGGAGCGCGGCCAGATCATTTCCCGGCTGAAAGAACGAAGTGATGCCGCCGCCGCTTTCGGGGGTTGCTTCAGAATTGAGCACGGAAAAACCCTTGGCCTGCAAGGCGGGAACGAGGAACTCCCGCTTGCGGCGCAGTTCGCGGGCGATGTTGTCCACACCGATTTCGAGCAGCATTTTCATCGCGGCCATCAGCCCGACCACGCCGAGCAGGTTGTGCGTGCCGGCCTCGTATTTCCGCGCGTCGTTGCGGAAAGTGATGGTTTCCTGCGCGACGTAATCCGGGCAACGCACGTTGTGCCAGCCGTAAATCTGCGGGGTCAGTTGCGCCTGCACCTCGCGGCGCACATACAGCAAACCCGCGCCGCACGGGCCGAGCAGCCACTTGTGCGCGTCGGCGGCGAGCATGTCCACGTATTCCACCGTCGTGGGAAAAGCGCCGAGTGTTTGAATCGCGTCGAGGCAAAATAAAATCCCACGCCCGCGCAGATATTTTCCAATGGCGTTGCTGTCAATGCGGTGGCCGCTGATGAAATGACACGATGCCAGCGCGACAAGCTTGGTGTTTTCGTCCACCTGTCCCATCACGTCCACTGCGCGGATCTGGCCCAGGCCGCGCGTGTTCATCAGGCGCACTTCCACGCCGCGCGCGGCCAGCGCCAGCCACGGATAAACATTCGATGGATAATCGTCGAAGTAGATCAAAATGTTGTCGCCCTTGCGAAATGTCAGGCCGCTGGCGATGAGGCTCAACGAGAGCGACGTCGGCCCGACGAACGCGACCTCCTCCGGCTGGCAGTGCAGCAGTTGCGCGCCGAGTTTGCGGCCGTCCTCGATCACTCCGGGCCAGATGAAATGCTCCTGGTCGCCGGTGCCGGCTTCGCGGACGTAATCGGCGACCGCCGCCGAGACGCAACGGGGCAGCGGGCAGACGCCGGCGTGGGCGAGAAAAATCTTGTCGCGGGTGACGGGAAATTCCTGCTGGCGCAAAGTTTCGTCGGCGAGAAGGTCGGTCAAATTCATGGGAGGAAACTAGGTGTTTGCGGGATGACTGCAAAGGAAGATCACATCGTCAGCGCGCTGTTGATCTGCCCGAAGTAGCCGACGTAAAAGGAGAGGATGTGCCAGGCGATCACGAGGACAATGATGAGGTAGATGAAGGTGGGCACCCACTTGGCCACCGCGCGGATTTTGCGCGCGCCTTCATCCTGATAATACCCGTGGAGCCGCCGCAGGACTTCGTCGAGCCGGCCGCTGAGTTCGCCGGCGGTGTACTGGCTGGCGAAGAGGTCGGGAAATTTTCCCGAGGCGTTGAGCGCTTCGGCGGGCGTCTGGCCGGCGTTGAGTTTCGGCCGCCAGCCCAGCACGATGCGGCGCAGCGCCGGGGAGCTGCTGGCGGCGGCGGCGATGTCCCATGCTTCGATGATGGTCACGCCGGCGCTGATCAAGGCTTCGAGGGCGGCGGTCAGGCGCGCGAGGGCGAGACAGCGGCGGCCGTTGCCGAGGATGGGAATCGGATGCAAGACAGCCTCGATCCAGCCGCGCCACCGTTCGCCATGGCGGCTTTGCACGGCGAGGAGGAGCAGCACGACGACCGCATAGAGAGGCACCAGGACGCCAAAGGTTTTGAGCAGGTAGGCGGAGACGTTGCCGTCCTTAAAAAATTCCGGGAACGGGGTGATGAAAACAAAAAAGTGAAACAGGAAAACCGGGTAGGCCAGATCGGCGATCATCTGCTTGATCATCCGCGCGCGATCCTGGTAGTGGTCGGACAACAGGTGAAAACACTGGTCAATGCGCCCGCTCTGTTCACCCGCGCCGATCAGCGTGACATCGAAATCCGGCAGCCACGGCCCGATGCGTTGGAGGGATTCGGACAACGTGTAGCCCTCGCTGAGTTCGCGGAGAACGCGTTGAATCGGCTGCCGGTACGAGCGGGTGGGCGGATTTTTCTGGATTTGATTGAGCGCATCCACCAGGCCGATGCCGGCGGACGTGAGCTGGCCGAGCTGATAGTAAAATTCGGCGCGCTGGGTCAGTTGTCCGGGCGTGACGATAAAGGGCATACACGTCCATCCGCCCGGCGGCGCTCAGGCCGTCACGCGGTCGAAGCTGGCTTTGAGGTCGCGCTTGCTGCGCAGGCCGACCATCTGTTCGGTGACCTGGCCTTTGGAGAAAAGCAGGAGCGTGGGAATGGCGCGCACGCTGTACTGGGCGGCGATGCCTTGATGCTCGTCAATGTTGACCTTGCCAATTTTCACCTTGCCGGCGTATTCGCCGGCGAGTTCGTCGAGTACGGGCGCGATCATCTTGCACGGGCCGCACCACTCGGCCCAGAAATCCACGAGCACGGGCACGGCGGACTTCAGGACTTCGGCGTCGAAATTATCCTGGGTGAGAGTGACGATTTGCGGTGATGACATGGTCTGCGGTTGGATTGCAAAAGTTAGCGGTTATTTTTCGGTTCACTTGTCGGCAAGCAAAGAGAACGCCAGCCAGGCGGTGCTGCCGATGGCGACCAGACCGGCGACGGCGGCGA
>JAYWBR010000453.1:0-3215 GCA_043781315.1 Verrucomicrobiota bacterium
GGCGGGAAATTCAGGCCAAAGTCTGGCATGTATCGCATTCTCGGAGCTGACCGCAGGGAGTATGGTCCCGTTTCCGCCGAGCAGTTGCGCCGTTGGATCAACGAGGGGCGCGCCAACGCCGAAACGCTAGCCCGCGCCGAAGGTGAGACGGCGTGGAGGCCGCTCGCGCAGTTTGGAGAATTTCAGTTTGCCGCGCCGCCCCTCAGTCCGGCTCCTTTCCCACCGCCGCGCTACGGACTCGCGCGCCGGACAAATTCTTTTGCCGTGGCGGGACTGGTGTTCGGCATTCTCTCCATCACGGGCGGACTGTGTTGCTACGGTTTGCCATTTAATATTCTCGGGTTGGTTTTTTCCCTCATCGGTCTGGCGCAGATCAAGGGCAGCCCGGAGCTGTACGACGGTCAGGGCATGGCCATTGCCGGGCTGGTGCTTTCCATTCTCGGGCTGCTGGTGATGCTGGGCCTGATCAGTCTCGTGGCGCTCGGCTCCGCCTTTTCCGAACCTGTCCATCCTTTTCGCCGGCTTTGAGCCTGGGGCATGAACTCTGTCGCCATCAAAAAAATCAGTTGGGCGGGTGGCCTGGCGGCGATGGGCGCGGCGGCGGGGATTTTATTTTTCTGCGATCCGGTGCGCGTGCCGATTTATCCGCAATGCGTTTTCCATCGGCTGACGGGCCTGGATTGTCCGGGTTGCGGTTCGTTGCGGGCGTTGCACGCGCTGCTGCACGGAGACTTCGCGGCGGCGCTGCATTTCAATGCGTTCCTGGTCAGGTCGCTGCCGTTGCTGGCGGGGCTGGGATTTTATTTCGCCGCGAAAAAAATGCGGGGTGAACCGGCGGCGCGGTTTCATCCGGCCTGGCTGTGGTTTTACCTCGCGGCGTTTGTGATCTTTGGCATTGTGCGCAATCTGCCCGGGCCGTGGTTTGCGGTGCTTGCGCCTTAGTTGCTTGCGTCACCGCCCAGAATCGCCTGGAAAATCACATTAACAACGAAGGGAACGGGAAAAAGCTATGTATAAAATCATCGGCGCAGACCAGAAGGAATACGGTCCCATCAGCGGCGACCATCTCCGGCAGTGGATTGCCGAAGGCCGCGTCAATGGTAACACGCAGGCGCTCGCGGAGGGCACGGCGCAATGGCAACCGCTCTCGGCCTATCCTGAATTTGCCGAGGCTTTGGGAATTGAAGCACCTGCATCTGCTACGACTCCGGCCTTAGCGCCGCTTTCAACTAACGGGGAACGCAATGCAGCTTTGCAAGCTGTCAAAGGCCCGGCCATCAGCTTGATCGTAATGGCGGCACTTTATATTCTGTCCTGCATCTGGGGAATTATTCGCGCACTATTCATTCACCCCGACCTCTCAGCGTTTCAGCAGCTCAACACAGATCCCCAGGTTCAAAACCTTATCCGACTGCTTTCAGGGCCGGTGGGCGCGATCGGAAGTTTTCTTGGGCTGATCTTTGGTGTTTTTATTTTGATGGGAGCCGTGCGAATGCTGGCCCTGAAAAATTATCAATTGGCCTTTACCGCTGCCATTTTGGCCATGCTGCCTTGCACGGTTTGTTGTCTGCTCGGGTTGCCGTTTGGAATCTGGGCCTTGGTCGTCCTTAACAAGCCCGAGGTCAAATCGCAGTTCAGTTAGGCTTGAATCATGTCTGTGCTCAAACCAATCAGTCAAACCCGGGTCTGGACCTGCATCATGATCAACTTGTGTGCGACTCCAGGATTGGGTTCATTGATGGCACGACGAGTCATCGCGGGGTTGGGACAATTGCTGCTGGCAGTGGTGGGTTTTCTGCTGATCACTTATTGGATGTGCCTGTTGTTTTACCGGGAGATCAACGAAGCGATGCAAAAGCCAGTCGCACTGCATGCACCCGATTGGCTATGGCAGATCGGCTTGTTGCTCTTCGGAGCCGCCTGGCTTTGGTCGCTGGTCACGAGCATCAGTTTGCTAGGGGATTCCAAGCGCAGCAGAACCGCCACGCTGAAAAATATTCCGCCGCGCATCAGCGAAGTTCCGGATGCAACGAAAAGTTAATTCTAACCCACGTCAATAAACGAAAGGTTCAACATGTATAAAATCATCGGAGCAGACGGCCAGCCTTACGGCCCGGTCAACGCCGAACAAATCAAACGCTGGATCGCCGAAGGCCGCGCGCGTTTCGAAACGCTCGTCCAGGCCGAAGGCACGGCGGAATGGAAACCGCTCGCCACGTTTGCCGAACTGACCGGCGGCACGCCGCCGCCGATTTCTGCCCTGCCACCGGGCTATGGCCCCGTCCCGGGCAATGTCGCCGCGCCCGCGTCCAACAAAGTTGCCGCCGGCATCTGCGGGATTTTGCTCGGTGGCTTCGGCGTTCACAAATTCATCCTTGGGTACACCGGCGCGGGACTGATCATGCTGCTCGTCTCGCTGCTGACCTGCGGGGTGGCGTATCCGATATTTCACATCGTCGGCCTGATCGAAGGGATCATTTACCTGACCAAGTCGGACGAGGAGTTCGTGCGGATTTACGTGGACGGGCGGAAGGAATGGTTTTGACGGGCGGGCGCGGTGCGGAAGATGACGTGAAACCAGCGCGCAAGGGTCAGCGGTTTGGGGGTGTTTTGTGCGAACACTGCGCCAATTCCCTGTGCTGGCCCGTCTGTCTCAGAAAAAATGGTGCGCATAGCAGGACTTGAACCTAAATGCGATTCTCACCGCTTCATGCGCGAGTATTCATAAGCGTTCGTTTCCTTCAATGAATACAGGCATTTCATTCACATTCACCTTTTCTGACCAAAAACTTCTAAATGAAGGTTCATGCACCCTTCCGAACTTTTTGTGTCAGAAATAGTCAGAAATTCTGAATTCAAATTACCCGGAACCACAGCGAAAATTAGCTGCTTCATGCCATTTTGCACGCCTCTTTTCGGCGTTTTTACATGGCGTGGCGTTCTCATTCCGAATTGGAAACTAGCTCCTAACCAGCCGCACCGCCCCACTCTTGCTTTTCAGCATGGAACCAAACTTTGCAACCATCGCTTGCGCGACGTGCGAGATGACGGGCGCGCGGTCGGTTTTTTCGTAACCGGTTTGTGTGCCAGCCTCGTTGTGATATTTCAAACCTTCACCGGCTGGCGCAACGGTGCGGTCCGCGATTAAAAGTTCGCGCGCCATTTCGCAGGTTGCATCCGCAACGGGTTTCGGCACGACCGAGTCGGCCACGGTG
>JAYWBR010000454.1:0-3205 GCA_043781315.1 Verrucomicrobiota bacterium
GACAGCATCCTGCTCGGCAAGCCGTTCATCTTTAACAAGGCCAACATAGACAAGTTTGATTTTTGACCGCTGATTTTTGACCGCTAATCCGCGCTAATCTTCGCCGATGAAATTTCAATCCGCGCGGCTTGGCGAAGATTGGCGGTTCAGTTTTATGGAGCGACAAGCCTACACGATGAAGCTCAAGCCGGGCTTCGCGGCGGAATACAAAAAGCGGCACGACGAACTCTGGCCGGAGCTGGCGAGCGCACTGCGCGACGCGGGCGTGACGGACTTCTCGATCTTCCTCGACGAAAAAAACCTCACGTTGTTTGCGGTGCGAAAGGTCAGCAACCCGGCGGCGTTCGCCAAACTACCGCAGCTTCCCATCGTGCGAAAGTGGTGGGATTCCATGGCCCCGTTGATGGAGGTGAACGCGGACAACTCGCCGAAGGAATGGCCGCTCAAGGAAGTCTTTCATCTCACTTGAAAATAAAAACTCGCCACGCCGTCGGTTCAGCTCTGATCTCACTCATGCACCTCTTCAAAAAAAACCTTTACCTGACCGCGCTGCTGCTGGGCGCGATCACCACACCAGCCGCGCCAAAAAAAACCGACCCGTTCGCGTGGCCGCCCATCACGGCGCAGCAAAAACCGTGGGCCTTCAACTGGTGGATGGGCAGCGCGGTGGACAAAACCAATCTCACGCACGAACTCGAACGCTACGCCGCCGCCGGCCTCGGTGGCATTCACATCATCCCGATCTACGGCGCGAAAGGTTTTGAGGACAAATACATCAACTACCTTTCGCCGCAATGGATGGAGATAATGGGCTGGGCCGTGAGCGAGGCAAACCGTCTTGGCATGGGCGTGGACATGACCACCGGCAGCGGTTGGTGTTTCGGCGGGCCGCAAATCACGGATGAAGACGCGAACGCTAATGTGGTTTGCAAAACCTACGAGCTGAAAGCCGGAGAAACGCTCACTCAAAAGTTCAACCGTGAATCCACGCAGGCACTCGTCGCCTACGCGCCGGACGGAAAAACTGTTGAACTCACGGATTTAATTTCCACGAATGGCGAAGTGAATTGGACGGCACCGGCGGATCGTAGTGGCACAGGCATCTTGCCTGTTCGTTCCGGTTCTGACCCAGCATCGAACGGGCGGGACGCCCGTGCCACCATCGTCTATGCCATCTCGCAAAAACCCAGCGGCCAGAAGGTCAAACGCCCCGGCCCCGGCGGCGAAGGCTGGATGCTCAATTTGATTTATCCGCCTGCGATGGACGATTTCCTCAAGCCGTTCACCGCCGCGTTCGCCAGCTACACCGGCCCGAAACCGCGCGCCCAGTATCACGATTCCTACGAGTATCGCTCCGACTGGTCGCCCAGTTTTTTCGCGGAGTTTGAAAAGCGGCGAGGCTACAAATTGCAGACCGAGTTGCCCGCGCTTTTCGGTGGCGGCGACGCCTCGTCGCCGGGTTCTGCGACGAGGGCGGCGCAGCCACCTTCCGCCGACCACTCGGCGCGCGTAAAGTGCGACTACCGCCAGACCGTCAGCGAAATCATGGCCGAGGAATCCCTGCCCGCGTGGACGAAATGGTCACACGATCACGGCTTCATCACGCGCAATCAGGCGCACGGTTCGCCCGGCAACTGGCTTGATCTCTACGCCGCCGCCGACATTCCCGAGACGGAGATGTTTCACCTCGACCGCAACAAATTGATTTCCAAATTTGCGTCGTCCGCCGCGCACGTCACCGGCAAGCCGCTCGTCAGTTCCGAGACCGGCACCTGGCTGGAGGAACATTTCACCGAGAAACTGTCCGACGTGAAATATCTGTTCGACGACCTGTTTCTCTCCGGCATCAACCACATGTTTTATCACGGCTGCTGCTACTCGCCCGACGAGGCCGGCTGGCCCGGCTGGCATTTTTACGCCTCGCTGGAGATGAACCCGCGCAATTCCATCTGGCGCGACGTGCCCGCACTCAACGCCTACGCCGCGCGCGTGCAATCCATTTTGCAATCCGGCGCGCCCGACAACGACATCCTGCTCTACTGGCCGATCGCGGATTTCTGGATGCAGCCCGGCGACAAGCTGCTGCCGCAATTCACCGTCCACGCCCGCGACTGGTTCGAGGGCCAGCCCATCGGCAAGGTCGCGAAGGAACTGTGGGATCGCGGCTACGCCTTCGACTATGTTTCCGACACGCAACTGAAAACGGCAAAAGTTGCGGATGGGAAAATTCAAATGCCCGGCGGAAATTACAAAGTCATCGTCGTGCCGGAATGTAAATTCATTCCGCTGGAAACTTTCAAGCAACTGCTCGCGCTGGCGGAACATGGGGCGAAGGTGATTTTTCAAACTGATTTACCTCAAAGCGTATCCGGCGCAAAAGTTTTGAAGGAACAAGAATCAGAATTTCGGAAAATAAAATCCGGCATTCGATTGAAAGGCGAAGATACAGCCTTGGGAATTTTGAAATTTGTGCAAATTGGTAAAGGGGCAATATTTGCAGGCAGTTTCGAGCCTTTGTTGAAATTTTGCAATTTGTCACGAGAGATGATGGCCGACAACGGATTGCTTTGCGCTCGGCGTTCATTCACCGGTGGATGGAATTATTTCATCGCCAATCGCACCGGAACAAATTTCGACGGCTGGATTACACTGTCGCGGTTTTCCAAATCTGTTGTTTGCCTTAATCCAATTTCTGGAATGTTCGGCGTTCCTGCTCAACATGAAATGCTTGTTGATGATTCAGGAAAAGCCTTTGTAGAACAATCGCATCCGCAAAAAGTTCGTGTGCAACTCGCCGCCGGCGAGTCCGTGATTCTCCGCGCCTTCGCCGACAAAAAAGTGGAAGGCCCGGCTTGGAATTATTGGCAGACCAACGGCGCACCGATGAAAATCACCGGCCCGTGGAACGTGAAATTCATCCTCGGCGGCCCGACGCTGCCGGCCGATTTTCAAACCGTCAAGCTTGCCTCGTGGACTACGTTCCCCGACACGAACGCGCAAGCCTTCGTCGGCACCGCAAAATACGAAACCACATTTGACGCGCCGGATCCAGCGGGCAAATCTGTTGAGATCAATCTCGGTGATGTCCGCCAAAGCGCGCGAGTGAAATTGAACGGCCAGGATTGCGGCACGCTCATCACGCCGCCGTTCCGCATGGTTGTGGACAATCTGAAGCCCACCGGCAACACGCTCGAAGTGGAAGTGA
>JAYWBR010000455.1:0-3188 GCA_043781315.1 Verrucomicrobiota bacterium
GACGAGGTGACGAGTCTCAAACTTAGAAAATTTAGAGACTCCTTACGTCGTCTCCTACAAAATCAGGTTCATGAGCGAAGAAATTTTTGACGTGGTCAACGAGCGCGACGAGGTGGTCGGGCAAAATACGCGACGCGAAGTGCATCGGCTGGGGTTGCTGCATCGTGCGGTGCATGTGCTGGTGTTCAAGACGCGCGGCGAGATTTTTCTCCAGCAGCGTTCGATGCGGAAGGACCGGCATCCGGGCGTCTGGGATTCCTCGGCCTCGGGCCATGTGGACAGCGGAGAGGATTATGACCAGTGCGCCCCGCGTGAATTGCGGGAGGAGATCGGCCTGACCCTTTCCCAACCGTTGCAGCGGCTCTTCAAGATCGTCCCGTGCGCCGAGACGGAGAGCGAGTTCGTCTGGGTTTACCGCTGCGAAAGTGAAGGCCCGTTTCAACTGAACGCGGACGAGATCCAGCGCGGCGATTGGTTTGCGTCCGCCGCCGTCACGAACTGGATTCGCGAGCGTCCGCAGGAGTTTGCGCCGGCGTTTGTTTTCATCTGGTTGAAGCTTTTAACCGCTAATCTGCGCTAATACCCGACGATGATTGCAAGAACGCGTTGCCGTGCGGTAACCGCCACCACCGGGGCATCTCCAATTTCCTTCCCAGTCTTCAAGATTAGCGATGATGAGCGCAGATTAGCGGTTCAGAATTTAGAATCTGCGTTAAAGCGTCCGCGTTTTTCCACCGACGAAAAGAGGCGGCGCTTGACCTCCCCATGGGGGTCAATTACGTTTCGCGCCTGATTAAAAAACTATGAATAATTTCCTGGTTCCGATGGTGGTTGAGCAGACCGGTCGCGGCGAACGTGGCTACGACATTTATTCACGGCTGCTGGTGGACCGCATCGTCTTCCTCGGCACGCCGGTGGACGACATGGTGGCCAACCTGATCATCGCACAGTTGCTGTTTCTCCAGATGAGCGATCCGAAGAAGGACGTGCATCTCTACATCAATTCCCCCGGCGGCAGCGTCACGGCGGGTCTCGCGATTTACGACACGATGCAATTCATGACCTGCGACGTGAACACCTATTGCATCGGCCAGGCGGCGAGCATGGGCGCGGTGCTGCTCTGCGGCGGCACCAAGGGCAAGCGTTTCGCGCTGCCCAACGCCAACATCATGATCCATCAAGTCCTCGGCGGTGCGGAAGGCCAGGCGAGCGACGTGGAAATCCGCGTCAAGTACATGCTCAAGTTGAAGTATCGCTTGAATTCCATCATCGCCCACCACACCGGGAAGCCCATTGAACAGGTCGAGAAAGATTGCGACCGCGATAATTTCATGTCGTCGGAAGAAGCCAAGAATTACGGCCTCGTGGATCAAGTCGTGCAATCGCGCAAAGAGATTCCCAACCTCGCCGAGAAAACGTCCGTGATTCCCTAAGCTCCCGTGGCGCGACCAACGAACATCACGCTCTGCAGCTTCTGCGGCAAATCCCACGCCGAGGTGAAGAAGCTCATCGCCGGCCCCGGCGTTTACATCTGCGACAACTGCATTGTCCTGTGCAAAAACGTCCTCGATAAAGAAGCCGAGGCGCTCACCAAGAAGCCTAAGACGCGCATCCACGTCCCCAAGCCGGCGGAAATCCGGCGGCAGCTCGACAAGCATTGCATCGGTCAGGAACACGCGAAGAAGACTTTGGCTGTCGCCGTCCACAATCACTACAAACGCATCCTGCAAGAGCCGGACATGGATGTGGAAACGACTGCGAAAGATTCCGAATCGCGCCAGTTGCACGAATCCCACTCCGAAGTGGACATCGAGAAGAGCAACATTCTCATGATCGGCACCACGGGTTCCGGCAAGACGTTGCTCGCCCGTTCGCTCGCGAAAATTCTCGACGTGCCTTTCGCCATTGCCGACGCCACGACGTTGACCGAGGCCGGTTACGTGGGCGAAGACGTGGAAAACATCGTCCTGCGGCTGTTGCAAAACGCCGACTACGACGTGAAGCGCGCCCAGCACGGCATCGTTTACATTGACGAGATTGACAAGATCACGCGCAAGACGGAAAACGTCTCCATCACGCGCGACGTTTCCGGCGAAGGCGTGCAGCAGGCGCTCCTGAAGATTCTCGAAGGCACCGTCTGCAACGTGCCGCCGCAGGGCGGACGCAAACATCCGCAGCAGGAATACATCAAGGTGGACACCTCCAACATCCTGTTCATCTGCGGCGGCGCATTTGTCGGACTGGAGAAGAACATTCAGCGGCGGCTCGGCAAGAACGTGATGGGCTTTCGCGGCGCGGAAGTCAGCCAGAAGATCACTTCTATCAACCGCCAGGAAATTTTGCAGCACGTCGAGCCGGAGGATTTGCTCACGTTCGGATTCATCCCCGAATTCATCGGTCGCCTGCCAATGGTGACGGTGCTGGCGGAGCTGACCGAGGAACAACTCGTTTCCATCCTCACCGAACCGAAGAACGCCCTCACCAAACAGTACGCCAAGCTCATGGCGATGGAGGGCGTGGAACTGGAGTTCACTCCGGACGCGCTGCGCGAACTCGCGGCGCAAGCCATCAAGAAAGGCACCGGCGCGCGCGCGCTGCGCAGCCTGCTGGAAAAGCTGATGCTCGAAGTGATGTACGAAGTGCCGGGCAGTGAGGATATTTTGCACGTCAAGATCACGCGGCCTGCCGTGCTCGGCGAGGCCCGGCCGATCATCCGACGCAAGGCGGATCAGAAGGCGGCGTGAGGGATGGTTGACGGCGAATGGGCGACCGCCGGCCAGGTTGGAAAACAAACGCCCGTCGGTGTGCCAAACCGGAGGTCACTTCGGCAAAGTAAAATTCAGGACAATCTGACAACGCGTCGTCGCTTGAATGAATGTTGAAATCGGTTAGGATGGTTTTATGAAATTAACACTCACGGCTGTGTTTCGGCGGTTTCCTGGAGGTTATGCCGCGTTCGTCGAGGAATTGCCGGGTGCCAATACGCAGGGCGCAACCTTGGAGGAAGCCCGAGCCAATCTGGCCGAAGCCGCCGCCATGGTGCTGGCGGCCAATCGCGAGCTGGCGGAGGAAGAATTGCGCGGGCAGGAGGTCATCCGTGAGCCGCTCGCGCTGGCATGAAGCGGCTGGATTTAATCCGGCATCTGGAGGGTCATGGCTGTGAATTATTGCGCGAAGGCGGCAACCAC
>JAYWBR010000456.1:0-3187 GCA_043781315.1 Verrucomicrobiota bacterium
CAAGCCGCTGTCGCCGCAGTTCACCAACCAGTTTTATTTGGACGGCAACAGTTTGTTCGAGAAGGGCGAACCCGACGTGCTGCTGTTGAACGACGGCCACGGCCATTTCAAACCGGCAGGCGAAAATTATTTCACGATGCCGCCGGGTTCGCCGACGCCCGGGCCGCTGGAAGGCAACGGTCTGGCCGCGCAGTTCCGCGACATCAACGGCGACGGTTTCCCCGACCTTTACGTCTGCAACGATTTTCAAACGCCGGATCGTTTGTGGTTCAACGACGGTCACGGCCATTTCACGCTCGCGCCGCCGACGGCGCAGCGGCACATGAGTTCGAGTTCGATGGCGGTGGATTTTGCGGACGTGAATTTGGACGGCGCGCTGGACTTTTTTGTAAGCGACATGTTGAGCCGCAACCACGCGACGCGCATGAGGCAGCGGGCGCTGCTGAAGTTGAGTTCGCCAGAGATCAACAGCTACGCGCTGATGCCGCAGTATCCGCAGAACACTTTTTTCCTGAACCGCGGCGACAACACGTTTGCCGAGATTGCGCCGTATGCCGGGCTGATGGCGAGCGAGTGGACGTGGGGTGCGATTTTTTTCGATGCGGACTTTGACGGCTATCCCGACCTGCTCACGTCGTGCGGCAACCTTCAGGATTACACGGACGCCGACACGGAGGTGGTGCACGCGGCCACGGTGAAAACTATGTCCGACATGGAAAAACATCGCAGCAAGCTGCCGGTGCTGAACGCGCGCTGCCAGTTGTTCCGCAACCTCGGCGATCTGCGTTTTGAGGAAGTGGGCGAGCGTTACGGCATTCATGCGGAGCGTCCGCACGGTGGCATGATTTTGTGCGACCTCGACAATGACGGCGATCTCGACGTGGTGATCAACAACGCGGACGGCCCGCCGGAAATATATCGCAACGACTGCGCCGCGCCGCGCATTGCGGTGAAACTTCACGGCCGTGCGCCGAATACGTTTGGCGTGGGCGCGAAGGTGAAATTGATCGGCAAAAAAACGCAGCAGCAGGAAATGATTTCCGGCGGGCGCTACGCTTCGGGCGGCGATTACACGCTGGCGTTTGCGGCGCGGGCAGATTGGGCGCCTTACAAATTGCAGGTGACGTGGCGCGATGGGCGCGTGACGGAAGTGGGCGGCGTGGAGGCAAACAACCTTTACGTCATCAGCGAAACGAACACGGTAGCCGCAGCGCAGAAAGTTGTCAGCCAGCCGAGTTCGGAGCGCGGAGCATTGCTCCGCCAGAACCCCGGCGCTTCGAGCGGAGCGATGCTCCGCGCTCCGGCGGCGGACGTTCGCGGAGATTTTAATCCACTGTTCGAGGATGCGAGTACGCAAATCAATTACACCAACTACGAAAATAGTTTCAACGATTTTGAAGCGCAGCCGCTGCTGCCGTATCGGATGAGCCGCCTCGGGCCAGGCGTGAGCTGGTTCGACATTGATGGTGACGGGCTGGACGATTTGATCGTCGGCGCGCCGGCGGGCGGGTGGATGGGGATGTTCAAAAATCTGGGCGCGGGAAAATTTGAGCTGCTGAACGCGCCGGACAAACAAATTCACGCGCGGCACGATCAGACGACGGTGCTGGGTCTTGGCTCGAAGGCGAACGGCGCGTCGCTCGCGCTCGGGGTGTCCACCTGGGAAGACCCGGCGGCGAAGACGGCCATGCACTTCATCAGCCGCAATGCGGGCGGCGATTGGTTGGTGGGCGCGAATGTGTCGCGCGGCAACAACGTGACCGGGCCGCTGGCGGCGGCGGATGTGGATCGCGATGGGAATTTGGACGTGTTTCTCGGTGGCCGCGTGCGCGCCGGGCGCTACCCGGAGCCGGCGGATTCGATGCTCGTGCTGCGTGACAGTGCGGGGCTTCTTGCCGAGGCGACCGTGCCGGCGCTGAAAAATCTGGGCCTGGTCACGTCGGCGGTGTTCGCGGATTTGAACGGCGACGGGCGCCCGGATTTGATCGTGGGCTGCGAGTGGGGCGCGATTCAAATACTGATCAACACGGGCATTGATTTCACCAACGCGACGGCGGCGTGGGGTTTGGATAAATTCACCGGCTGGTGGAACGGCGTGGCGGTCGGGGATTTTGATGGCGACGGGCGGATTGACATTGTCGCGTCGAACTGGGGCGAGAATACGAAGTATGAGGAAAGCTGGGACGCGCAACGACCCCTGCGGATTTATTACGGCGATTTCAACGAGATGAACCGCGTGGAGATCGTCGAGGCGCACGAGGACGCGTTCACCCACAAACTTGTTTCGGAGCGTGATCTGAACGCGAGCGCGGTCGTCGTGCCTTACATCCGTGGCAACACGCCGACGCATCGGGCGTTTGGTGAAGGTGACCTCGCGAAGATTTACGGCGAGAAACTGAACACAGCGACCATGCTGGAGGCGCGGGAGCTGCGCTCGATGGTGTTTCTGAATCGCGGCGGAACATTTGAAGCGAAGCCTTTGCCAGTCGAGGCGCAGCTTGCACCCGCGTTCGGCGTAAGCGTGGCGGACTTTGATGGCGACGGGAACGACGACATTTTTCTCGCGCAGAATTTTTTCTCGGCGCAGCCGGAGACGGTGCGCAACGACGCAGGCCGGGGACTGCTGTTGCTGGGTGACGGCCAGGGAAATTTCCGCGCGGTGAGCGGCGACGAGTCGGGCATAAAAATTTACGGCGAGCAGCGTAGTTGCGCGGTATCGGACTACGACGGCGACGGGCGTGTGGATCTCGCGGTGACGCAATCGAGCGATCAGACGAAGCTGTGGCACAACCTGCGCGCGCGTCCGGGGCTGCGCGTGACACTCGAAGGCGGCGTGGGCAACCCCCAGTGCGTCGGTGCGGTGATCCGGGCGAAGACTTCCGCCGGACTTGGCCGCGCGCAAGTGGTGACGGCGGGTTCAGGTTACTGGTCGCAAGATTCCGCGACGCTGGTTGTGACGAGCGCTTCACCCATCACCGCGCTGCAAGTGCAATGGCCGGATGGCTCAACCACGGAGCAGCCGGTCGCACCCGACGCGACCTCGGTGACGATTCAGTCGCAAAATAAATCCCGGTGAGAAAACGGTGATGGTGTTCAAACGGATGGGCGCGCGATCTGGCTGCAGCCGCGCATGCCTCGCGCTGAACTGACTAAAACCAAACCGCTGCCCTTGCATGTCACTGGCAAT
>JAYWBR010000457.1:0-3182 GCA_043781315.1 Verrucomicrobiota bacterium
CCAACGGTGACGGCGATGCCTTTCCAATCAATGTTTTTCATGTGCGTTTTTTTTGGGGGGAACTTGCCGGACGTAATTGTCGCGGACTTTTGAACTGCGCGGTTGCGTGCTGCCTTTCGTCACAGGCGGCAGGGTTTCGTTGTCCTGCTGCCTGGCTACTTATCCAGCGAACCGTTCGATGGGGACACGATAGACCAGATGCAAACTCCGAACAGATGGCAGACGTGGGCGGCTTTTCACATCCGCAATCCGCCTGATAAGGCCGGTTTCCGGGGGGTGCATCCGCCTCCACTGGACGGCCTGGCTGGTCACAGTCTTAAAATCCCCGTCCTGAGATGTCAGGTTAATCAGCTTCCGACCGCTTTGACAAAATACAGGCTTTGCGTATCTTCAAGCCGTGCAAGCAACACTTACAGACCTGGCCCGCAACACGAAAAGCGTCCTGCGTCCCGTCACCAACGGCGGGCAGACCGTGATCGTGACCGAACACGGAAAGCCCGTGGCGAAGATTTCGCCCATGCGGACGTTTGACCGCAAGGCGGCTCTGAAAATCCTCAAAGAAATGGGGCCGGTGAACTTCCTTCCGCGATGATTTACCTGCTGGACACCAACGTCCTCTCCGAATGGTGGAAGCCACAGCCTGAACCCGCCGTGAGCGCGTGGCTGGAGTCCGCCGAATGGTTTTTGACTGCCCCGGTGATTGCTGAAATACAAGAAGGCGCGGAAGCCGACGCCAGCCAGGCGCGGCGCGCTCAAATAAACGCGAAGCTGGATCAGCTTCTAAAGGAGCAACCCGTTGGCGTTTTGGAATGGGACGCGGAAACCGCCCGCACCTGGGGCCGGTTGAAACATTCCGCCGAAGCCAAACGCCAGCCTGCGCCGCTCTGGGACAGTTTGCTGGACGCGCTGGCGGTGCGGCACGGAGCCACCATCGCCACGCGCAACGAAAAAGATTTCCGGCACGCCACCACGTTCAACCCCTGGACGGCTTAAAACAGCTTCCCCCGCAGTTCCGCCCCGCTCTCCCGGTTGCAACTGATAAACTCCCCGCGCTGAAGGCCCGCCACGGCGTCCACGCCCGGAAAATACGGTCGCACCGAATCAAGCTCGTCCGGGTCGCTGATGTTGAAACACACCCATTCCGTGACACTCTCGCGAATCGTCCGGGCGTAGTCCTTGGGATACTGCGTTGAGGAAAGTAATTCGAGGTTTTCACTCCGGCCCTGGCGCGTCACACGCTCAATCTCCGGCGGCAACTGTGATGAGTGCGATTTCACAAACTGCCGCAACTCATCCACGTAGAGAATTTTTTTGCCCGGCCCGCGCCGCGACACTTCAAACGCCCACGCCGCGAACCAGCGTAACGCGCGGTCTTCGGCGGGAGCCTTGCCTTCCTCCGGTTGAAACATGATGTGCGGATTGAAACACACGATGCGGCCCGACAACGCCGCCTCACACTGCGCCACGGTGCCCACCGACGGCACGCCCAGCCGTTGCGAGGCTTCCAGCTTCCAATCGAAGATGAAAACGCACGCGGCGGGATTGCCGTTCAGCGGCTGCTCGGTCAGCGCGTTCACCAGGTAGAGAAAAGCGAACGTGGTTTTGCCCGTGCCCGAGCGGCCAAAGACCAACGTGACACACGGCGGGAGGGAATAATCGGGCATGAGAAAAGTGTCGCCGGAATTTATTCGTCGCCCCGGCCAGTGGCGACGATCAATTCTTAGCGGTGGCTCGCGACTGATTCTCCAGTTCCATTTTCTTCAACACCAGCGACTCAATGCGGTTCAACGCTTCCGTGTGCGCATAGACCAATTCCCCGCCGCTCATGGCCAGCGCCAGCCAGTGTGAGTTCGCCGCGCCGGGCACGGTGCGCTTGTTCAACTCCACCGTGGCCGCCTCAGCGAGCGCCGCGTTGAAGTCCGCCACGGCGGAATCTTTCCACGCGAGATCGGCGATGATTTCCTTTTCATCCTTCGCGTCGAGTTGCAGCTCGCGGATTCTTTTGGTGAGACCCCACACCCGCACGCGGTCAATGATTTTGGTCAGCAGCCGCGCCGGTTTTTCGAGCACGCGGGTTGACCACGGGACAAACATTGGAGCAATGCCGGCAACGCCAGCCACACCAGCCACAGTGCCAGGCAAAGCAGGTTCACCAGCAGCCAGCGGAATACCCGCACCTGGAGATGCCGACGCCACACCCGGCAACGGCGGCGGCAATGACGCCACTCTTTTTGCAGCGCGTGCCGCGCGGTTGCGAGCGGCGTCGGCGGCGAGATCCGCCGCTTTCGCCTCCGGGCTTCCCGCCACGAGCCCATCACTGCGTTTCTTTCCGCCGCCGCGATGCCCGCCAAATAAAGCCGGTGCGACAGGCGGCGCAGCAGGAACGGGAGGATTACCGGACGCTCCCGCCGCCACTGGCGCAGGAGTTGGCGGCTTCGGATTTGTTCCGGTGTCCGCCGCCACCGGTTTAGAATTTTTTTCACTCATTGTCAGGGTTGGTGTTGATGAGGGTGCGAATTAAAAACTTCTTCTTTACCTTTTCCGGCTTCGGCGCGGGAACCGGCGGCGCGTTGAGCAAGGCGTCTTCGCGTTCCTGAATCTTGCGCTCTTTGTCGGACAGGTTGGTTTCCACGCCGCGCGCGACTTCTTCGCGCCGGGCGATTTCCAACTCGCGCCGTTCAATGGCTAACTCGCGTTCGGATTTGACTTCGCCGTTGACGACGAGGGCGGTGGCGGGCGGCGCGGCGGCTTGAACGCCCGGACGTGCTTGATCCGGGGCCGGAACCGGCGCGGGCGGAGGAATTTCAGGCGGAGGAATTTCATCAGGCATAGGTTTCAGCGTTTCAGCGTTTCAGTTTTCAGCGTTTCGCCCCGGATACTGTCAGGACTTTTCCCGGCGCGACAGGTGGCACGCGTGGGCGGGAATTCACCCATCAGCTCAGACAGCCCCAGCCTACCGATTTGGCCCAAAAAAGGACTCTCACTCACTCACACCCCTAGGGAAGTGAGCGAGAGAGAGAGTTTTTGAGGCCCGGTTTTGACCAAGGGATAGAAACAGCCTTGGGGTGTCCCCCGTGTGGAAATATATGGGCACCTCCGGTAACTTAGGAAAAAATGACAAAGCATCACGAAACTCGTTGTCTTGGAAAAAGGTGCTGATAAAATTCGCCGCATGAAAACCT
>JAYWBR010000458.1:0-9583 GCA_043781315.1 Verrucomicrobiota bacterium
CCCATGTCGGCGGCGACCATCTCGGTCATCTCGTGAATCATGCCGCCATAAGTGCCGGTGCGCACATCGTTCGGCGCGGTGAAAACGCCGTCGAGTTTCGCGATGAACGCGTCGTCGCCGCCCATGAGTTTCATCAAACCCGGAATGTCGTGGAACACGCACCACGTCCAATGCCACGAGCAGCCCTCGGTGAATCCCCCGCCCCATTGGTTCGGATAAAACGGTTCGACCCACGAACCATCGGCTTTGCGTTCGCGCACGAAACCAATCTTCGCGTCAAAAACATTGGTCCAGTTCATCGCCTTGCGCGCGAAAATTTCCGCGTCAGCCTTGCGGCCAACAGACAGAGCGAGTTTCGCGGCGCAGAAATCGTCGTAGGCGTATTCTAACGTTTTCGCCGTGGCCTCACCGAAACTGGTTTCGCCTTTCACTGGTGAATACGGAACGTAGCCGATGGTGTTGTAGAATTTCGCGCCGTCGCGGCCGATGGAATGAATCGGCCCGCTGTTTTGCGAATCGTGAACCATCGC
Source organism: Verrucomicrobiota bacterium (assembly GCA_043781315.1). Classification (GTDB taxonomy): domain Bacteria; phylum Verrucomicrobiota; class Verrucomicrobiia; order Limisphaerales; family CAIQOK01; genus CAIQOK01. The sequence continues at coordinate 531 of JAYWBR010000458.1, forward strand.
GTCCACGGCCTTGTTCGCATCGAACGAGCGCACGCCTTTGAACCAGCCGTCGGCGAGCAGCGAGAAGGAGTTGTTGCCAACCATGCACGCGCGATGGCCGGGGCTGGCCCACGCGGGCAGCCAACCGCTCTGCGTGGAGGCGTTGACGACGCCCTGCAAAATTTCTGCGTTCACTTCCGGGAATAGCAGATTATAGAGCGGCTGCGCGGCGCGAAACGTGTCCCAGAAACCGCTGTCGGTGTAGAGCACGCCGTCGTGCAACTGGCCGTCGTAAGGGCTGAAATAAACCTGCTTGCCACTCGCGTCCACCTCGTAAAATTTGTGCGGGAACATGATGCAGCGATAGAGGCAGCTGTAAAACGTGCGGCGCTGTTCATCCGAGCCGCCTTCCACGCGGGCGCGGCCAAACGCCTCGTTCCACCGCGCGTCGGCGCGCTGGTGGATGGTGTCAAAATCCGCGTCACCGACTTCATGCTGGAGATTTTGCCATGCCTGTTCGGGGCTGATGAACGATGAAGCGACTTTGCAGCCAACGACTTTGTCCGTGCTCGTGTCGAATTTCAAAAACGCGCCCGCCTGCTGGCCGGTGAGCTGCGTCACGCTCGGTTGAATCTTATTGGCCGACCACACCCCGCTCGTCGCAAACGGGCGATCAAAGACGATCACAAAATAATTGCTCGAATAAATGTCCGGCGCGTGGCCGCAGTGATAGCGGACGAGTCCGACGATCTTATTTTCGCCCGGAATAATTTCCACCGCTGCGCCTTTGTCAAACGCATCCAGGATCACATACGAATCGCCCGGCGCGTCAAAGGTGAAACGGAAACGCGCGCAACGTTCCGTGGGCGTGACTTCGGCCTTCGCCTTCCACGTGTCGAGATAGACGCTGTAGTAGCTGGGCTGCGCGATTTCCTTGGCGTGCGAAAAATCGGACGCGCGGTCGTTGTCGTTCACTACCAGTTTGCCGCTGACCGGCATCAGCGAGAACATCGCGTAGTCGCCGATCCACGGACTCGGCTGATGCGTCTGCCGGATGCCGCGAATTTGGTGGTGCGGATACTGGTAGAAAAACGATTCGCGCTGCGGCTCGGTGTACGGCGCCCAGGTATTCATTGGGAACGGCAGCGCGATGGCGGGATACTCATTGCCGTGCGAGAAGTCGCGCGTGGAATCGGTGCCCATCAGCGGGTTGGCCAGCGTGACCAACGACCTGTTTTCCAAGATATTGGCGGACTGCCCCATCGCCACCTGGCCGCGCAGTGAACCGGCAAATTCCGACCACAGTTCATCCACCGTCTTGCCAGTGTAATCGCGGAACAGTTCGCTTTTATATTTTTGTTCACGCAACGCCTGATTCAGTTGCTTCACGATTTTCGCGTCGTGATTTTTTTCAATCCACGCCAGAAAGGCGGCTGTGGTTTTATACGAATCGCGATAGCTGGCGCGGTCGGGATTGATGGCGGGCTGCGGCGCGTGCGGTTCAAAGTGGCTCAAGCGGATGTAATCTGCGATGCCCTCAACCAGCCAGCCGGGGCCGCCCGGCGGATACGACTGCACGACATGCGTCAGCTCGTGAACAACCAGTCCGAGGTCGTCTGGATGACGGGCAGCATAGTCCGACGAAATGCTGATGACGTTGCCGCTCGTGCTGGCGACGGCTTTTGGCCAGTCGCTGCGAAATTTCAGTTGCACGGAGTTCGGCGCGACGAAACCTTCGCTGGCGAGCAGCGAATTTATTTCCGGATACCACGCCGCGCAAATCTCGCCGGCCTGTCTGCCCCAATCGGCCAGGCTGTCGGAGGCCGAAGTGTTGACGGAAATTTGAGCGAGAATTTTTCCGTCGGCGTTGGTGGCATTGCCGCTCCAGGAGTTTTCAGCGGCGTTAACCGCCAAAACTGAGCCGGCGGTGAAACTCAAGAGAGCGAGCAGGAGTCGGATGGTTTTCATAGTTTGGTTAAATCATTTTTTGCCAGCGCCTCGGCCAGTAGTTTGTATTGCGGCAGCGAGTTGTAAAGTTGCGCCGAGATGCGCACAAGCCGTTTCGGCGGCGCGGGCCACGGCATGATCGGAACCTCGATGCCGTGCTGCACGCGCAACAGATCTTGCAGCGGATACTCGTTGAGCGGTTGCCGGAGCAGCGCATCCGGCGGTGCGTCCGGCAGCGGCACGGCCGCGAGCGAGCCGATGAATTCCTCGGGGCACGGCTCGGAAATGTTCAACGCGGCGCAGAGAAGTTTTCTGGCGGCAAGCGCAAGGGCGCGATTGCGCGCCCTGATTTCCGACCAGCCGCCGGGCAGCAGCGATTCCATGAACCGCAACACTTCCGGCACGCACAGATACGCCGACGGCTCGCCCGTTCCGGTCCACGCGAATTCAATTTGATACCGCGAGCGATCCGTCCGCGCCGAACTCGCGCCGTTGCTGATGACCAGCGGGCGAATCCGTTTTTGCCGCGCTGGCTGGACGCACAGAAACGCCGCGCCTTTCGGGGAGCAAAGCCATTTGTGACAGTTGCCGGTGTAGTAAGCCGCACCGATATTTTTGACGTTCAACGGAATCATGCCCGGCGCGTGCGCGCCGTCCACCAGCGTGTCCACGCCGCGCGCCGCGAGTTCGTCCACCAGCCGTTCGATGGGCATGACGAGTCCGGTCGGACTGCTCACATGATCCAGCAACGCCAGCCGCGTGCGTGGAGTCACGGTGGCAAGAATGGGCGCGATGATTTCGTCCGCAACCGACAACGGAAACGGAAGGTTCACCACCACCACGCGCGCGCCCGAACGTTCGGCGACGAAGTTCAGCGCATTGCGGCACGCAGCGTATTCGTGGTTGGTGACGAGCAGTTCATCACCCGGCGAAAATGTGAGCGAGCGCAGCACGGTATTCACGCCCGACGTGGTGTTCGGCACAAAAACCAGATCATCCGCGTCCGCGCCGACGAATTGCGCGAGCGCCGACCGCGCGTTGTCCAACAGCGGTTCGAGTTCGCGCACGAGAAATTGCACCGGCTGCCGTTCGAGCCGCGCGCGCAAATCATTTTGAAATTCCAGCACGCTTCGCGGACACGCGCCGAACGAGCCGTGGTTTAGAAACGTCACCGCCGGATCGAGCAGCCACACGCGTGGGTCGCACGTGGGCTGATCTAAAATCGGAGTGGTGAATTTCATTTCTGAACGATCATTCGGTTTGCAGCATGAGGCTGCGCTGGGTCAATCGGGCTGCGTGCGGAGCATAGTGCCAGAAGGTGCGAAACTCATAGCGTTTGTTGGCGACGGCCTGGAAGCGCACCGGGAAAGTTTGGTAGAGCGTCGTGGAAAACTCCTGCCGGGACACTTCACGCGACGCCACCAGTCGGCCACTTTCCAATTCAACAACGGAAAGCGTCGCCACTTTGGAATCGTCCCGATTGAAGTTGTCCACCTTGAGTTCAAACGTGGCGACGTAATTGCCAACCGGCAAGGCTTCGGTGCGTGCTCCGCTGACAAGGTTGCCCGAGACTTTGGTTTCAACTGGATCGGCGATCCAGGCGTTGAGGCCATGAAGTTGTCCGAGGTCATGTTTCAGATTTCCGGCCATCCAACTTCCGCCAGCGCCAGCGCCAGCATCCTGCAAAACCGGTTCGGCCAGCGCGCTGACGGCCATCATCGCGGAACTGTGGCGGGCGGCGTCCACGGCGTCCACCGGCCCGCTCCAACGCAGGCCGAAATGATTGGAGGCGTCGCGATTGCTGGCCCAGACCGAGCGGGCGTTCCGCAGTAGAAAATTAAAATACTCCGGCCGGCGCGTCACGTCGTAGAGCTGCGCCAGGTAACGGATAAAAATCCCTTTGAACTGCGGCACGTCGCGTCCGCCGCCATGTTCGCGCTCGGCTGGCTCGGACAAAATTGCATTGGTGTCAACCAGGGTGGCGATGCTCGCATCGGCAATGGCAACCGCCTCGTGCAGATAGTTGGTGTCACCGGTTGCGCGATACAACTCAGTCAGTCCACCGATTAAAACGCCTTGGTTGTAAGTCCACGTCGTGCGGCCATTGTTCTCGCAGTCGCGGTTCAATCCGTCGTTGACGAGCTTGCTGGCGTTAATCATTCCACTGTGTTGAAACCAACGCCACTCTTTCAACGCCCAGTCGAGATAGGGCGTGGACTCAGCCGGGCCGACCGTCCGCTGGTGCAGCCTTACCGCGACCAGCAGGAAGAGTTCGTTGGCGATGGCGTTTTTGTAGCGGCGTTCTTTCTTCCACCAGATGCCGCCGCCACAATGATCATCCCAGCCGGTTTGCATGTCCGAAAAAATTATTTTGGCCATGTCGAGGTACCGCGCCTCGCCGGTCAGGTCGTACGCCCGCATCCAGGCGAGCGCCCACCAGCCCTCGTCGTCGTAATACTCATTGAGGAAATTTTTGGCGGAGTTGCGGTCGAAGGTTTTTTTCAGCACGTCCAAATACACCCCGCCGTTATTGGCGACAATGGCGTTCTCGATGGCCTCGAGACAATTCGCGGCGTTCCACCAACCGGTCGTGTCCCACAGTCCCTGCGGGTTGTACCACTGCTGGAGTGCTTGCGCGGCGATGGCGGTGTTGGCAGTGAAGTCGTCGCCCGCGACCACCGCTCCGTGGCTCAACCGGACGCTTGCCAGCAGGAGCAGGGAACAAAGTCGGACGCATTTAAAAAAAGGCTGGTTCCGCATCGTTCAAGGAAAGGCGAGCCGGAAAAAACTGGCGTCCGCGTTGACCGCCAGCGTGACGGGCATTTGGAAGTTTATGCTCACAGCGGAATTGGTTGTCAGTAGCCACACGCGCGGGTCACACGCGAATTGCGTCAAATAGTGGGTGGCGGAATTCATTTCAGCAGTATCCGTGACGGTTCATTGAATCGAGTGCAGGCGCAGGAACCGCTGCGGGCGGGCGTCGTCGGCCTCCTGTTGTTGCAATATGCCGCCAGCAAACCCGACGCTTTGCAGCGGCGTCCAGTTGATCAAATCAATTGATTCTTCAAGCTGCCAGACGCTGTTGGTTTCGCCAGTGACGGTGAAGCTGATCGCGTCGGCGCTCAAATTCAGTGTGCCAATGATTGCCGGAGTTGACGGCGTCGTGGTGAGTATCGAACCAAAGCTCGTCGAGTTAGTCACGGTCACATTGTCGAAGATAGTTGTGTTTAACGCGCTGCCCGATCCAGAGCAGACGGCCAAGCCCAGCGTGTAGTTGGAGTTCACACCGATGCTGACGCTTGCCACCTGCAACCAAGTTGCGCCGTCGCCGGAAACGTAGCCCGTGAAAACATTTGTGCTGCGCGTCAGTCGCACCCAATACGGCGCAGGTTTTCCGGCGATGGTGGTGATGGAACTATTGCCACCATTGGTCGTGCGACGAATCCATTGCGCCTCGCCAGCCGGGGTCAAGCCCACGAACACCGAGCGCGAACCGCTGCTGAAATTTTCCCGCATCATCACCCCGGCGCGGGCGGACACATTAGTGCCGCTCTGACTGACGACGCGCGCGACGAGCGTGGCGTCGTTGGTGAACGGTTGGTTCACAAACCAGAAATTGTCGTTGTTGCTGGAGATGTTTGTCCCCGCGCTGGCAATCGTGAATACGCCATTGGAATATGTCGCGCTGGTTGCGGCGGTGAGATTGCCGATTGCGTTAGTCGTCCACGGCGATGGCAATGCGCCCGTGAAAATGGAAATGAAGTTCGCGGTCACGGTCAAGTTGCTGCTGACATTGGAATCGGTGCGCGGGTTGGCGGTCAATCCGTCGCTCCAGTTTGTGAAAGCAAAACCCGCGTTCGGCACAGCCGTCACAGCGGAGCCGCTGTTGCCATAAGTGACCGACTGCGGCGTAGTGCCGGTGAGGCTGCCATTGGTTCCAGCGTTGTAACTCAGCGTATAAATCAGCGGAACAAAGTTGGCGGTGACGGTAAGATTGTTGGTGATGTTTGCATCAGTGCGCGGGTTGGCGGTGGAACCATCGCTCCAGTTTGTGAACGCGTAACCGGTGTTGGGCACAGCGGTCACAGCGGAGCCGGAGCCAGCGTAGATGACCGATTGAGTTGCGCTGCCGCTGATGCTGCCGTTGGCATCGGCGGTGTAGGTCAGATTGAAGAAAATGTTCGTGACGTAAAGGGTGCCGTTGACTGGGAGATCGTTGGTGTTCCAGATCAAACCGGTGGACAAGGCGGGCAACGTGAGGCTGCTAAAACTACCGCTGAAACTCGTGGCGTCAAACAAGTCAAACGTGTCGCCGCTTTGCAGCGTTGCACCGAGGTTGGTCACGACGAGCGTTCCCGCGTAGTTCAAATTACCGCCCGCCCGAATTATTTTATCTGCGTTCGTCGCGGCACCCCGGTTGATTTCCATCAGTGTGCGGCCATTCAAGAAGGGCGCGACGGTGAACTTCAAAATGCCGATGCCCGTGCCGGGAGAAATGGTGCCGCCGGAATTGATCGTGACAGCTCCGTTGATCACGCCGTTGCCGCCGAGCGTCGCACCGCTGGCCACGCTCACGAAACTGCCGGCCGCGAGCGAGCCATTGACGAACAGGCTGCCAGCATTGACGAATGTGCTGCCGGTGTAGGCGTTGGAATTGTTCAACGTCAAAGTTCCCGCACCGAGCTTGGTGAGCGTGGCCGAACCAGTGATGCCGTTACTGCCGCTGAAAATATAATTGAACGCCGCATTGCTGACGACCACGGCGGACGGCGAGACAGCGGCGGCAATCGCCACGTTGGTCGTGCCAGCGAGCGTGTCATCGAATTGCACCGCGACACTGTTTTGAAAACGCACGGGAATGTTTCCGGCCAGCCAGTTGGACGTGGTGTTCACCTCCCAATTGGTTGTGAGGTTACCGTTCCATTTGATGACGTTGCCGGCGAACGCCGGCCCGAGCTGGTAATCATTCATCAATTCCGCTGGCGACAGGAGACGGTTGAAAATGCGGAACTCGGCGACGCTGCCTTGCAAATTGGCGTCGCTGGAAAATGACGAACGTCCCAGCCAGTTATTGAGATCGCTGATGCTGGTCATGCGCGGCGCGCCGGTCATCGCCGCGACTTGCACGCCGTTTTCGTAGAGCTTTACGGAGCCGGTGTTGGTGACGTCGTCCCAAGTCATTGCCAGGTGCATCGCGGTTCCGGTGACGGTGGAACTGAAAGAATAATTGCCGGTGCCGAATGCGACGCCGGATTGATTCTGGCTTCCGCTCGGCGTGGCGACCAACCCTGCATAATTAACCCCGGTGAAAGTTCCGCCCGGCGCAGTGATTTTGCCCGAAGTGGTGGAGCCACATTCAAACACACGCGCCCAGTTCCCGGCTGCTTGCGGCGTGAGCCACGCCTCGACGGTCAACTGGCCGGAGCCACTGCGGTTTGTGCTCAACACAGAAATCAGCGCGTTGGTGAAATCAACGTAGGGCGCGGTCGCGGAACTGCCGCCGCTCAAGGTGAGTTGCGAACCGGTGAAGGCCGCCGTGCCGCCGTTGTTGCGGATGAGGCCGTTGATCTGGTTCGTCGTGCCGTTCGCGGAACCGATGTCGGTGACGACAAGGCCGGTGGCATTCGCGTTGACGGCGTTGGTGAACGACCAGCGATGCAACGGCGCGGTGGTCAAGAACGCGGGCGTGCCGTTGGTGAACGCGCCCTTCTCCGTCGCGAAATTATTGGCGACCTGCTGGCTGGTGAGAATGCCATCCATCACGCGCACGCGTCCGACAATTTCGCAGCCGCCGTTCACGCCGCCCGCGAGCGAGCCAGCGGTGTTGCCGTGTGAGAACGCGATGCAAATGTTGTTGTTCGGATCAACGCTCGGAGTGATGCCGGTGTAGGTCGCGTTCGTCACGCCGTCGGCGTAGAGCGTTTCGACACCGTTCGTCCAGAGCGTCCAGACGAGATAATGCCACTGCCCAATCGCGGGCTGCGTGCCCCAGCCGTGATCGTTGCACCAGATGGCCAGCGCGCCCCATGACGTGCTCGAGCCGTAGGCGCACGAAATTTGCCCGCCGCAATTGCCGCGCGTGCCCCACGAAACCACCGGGCTGTCGTTGATGGTCGTCGGCTCATACACCCACGCCTCAACGGAAAATCCGGTGAAGCTCGTCGAAGTCAAATTGGCCGGCGCATACTGCGCGCTGCCGTTGAGCGAAGTGTTGTGAACCAACATAGAATTGCCGTCAAACAAAACGCCGCGCGTGCCGCCACCAACCGCGATGACTTGCGGACCGACACCGGTGTTCGTGTAAGATTGGAAAACGCCGCCCGCAGAACCGTTGTTCGTGATGTAGGCCAGCGAGCCGGTTGGCAACGCGGTTGCGTCGAGGTTCACCACCACATTGCCGGCGAGCGTCAACGCGTTCGTGATGCCCCACTTCGTCATCAATCCAGATTCCTGCGCGGCGCGGTCGGTGTCGGAAAGTGCGGAGGAATAAATTTTCACCTCGCCGAGATCGCCAGTCAAAAAATTATTTCCCGTCTGCTGCGCGCCCAACGCCAGCTTGGCGGGGGCCGTCAACGAATTCAAATTGCCGATGAAGGAACCCGCCAGCGCGCCGTCCATATAAAGCTCCACTTTGCCCGTAGTGATGGCGCGTTTCCATGACATCAAGTGCGGCTTGCCGTCGTTGTAATTTGCGAGCGAATTGATGGACGTGTCGGGATTGCCGATGCCTGCGCTCACCTGGCCGTTGGCAAAGAGACAGGTGCCAAAATCATTCGCGGTGCCGGCCACCTCGCCGTTCACCAATCCCGCGCCCTGCCAAAATAAAGTTCCAGAGTTCAATCCCTGCGTGCTGCGGAAGACACAGAACATCGTGAAGTTGTCCTGTATCGGCCGATTGAACGTGAGGTTCTGGCTGCTCGCAGAATTGAAATGCACGACGGGCAAACCATTCACCGCCGCCGTGCTGTAAGTGGGACGCTGCCCGGCGGTCGCCTGCGCAGCGGTGAATCCATTGCCGCTCGAATCCGTCCAGCTCGCCACCGCCGCGCCGTTGCCGAGACCGGTGATGGCGTCGGCCTTGAACCAGGTGACCACAACTGGCGCCAGTGGAGTCGCGTTCACCTGCG
>JAYWBR010000459.1:0-9570 GCA_043781315.1 Verrucomicrobiota bacterium
ATGGGCAGAAGGACATGCGAGTTGATGGCGGTGAAGGCGACGTTGACGATTTCAAAATCGCGTCCGGGAAATCGCTCTTGCAGCAACACCTCCAGATAGCGCGACGGTCCGAAACCCGGCTCGGGATCGCCCATCGCCGCCGATTCGCCGAAGATGAAAATGCGCGTCGTGCCGGACGGTTTCTCGGCGCGCATCCGCAAGGCGTTCGGCTGTCGCATGGTTTCCGGCGGAAAAAATCGCCGGCTGAAATCCTCGTTCTGAACCAGGAATGGTTTTCCCCCGATGTCCAACGATTTGAAAAAGTGCGGATCGTAACCGAAGCCGGCCAGCCGCAGCACCAGTTCCAAACCAAGGAGCAACAGCGTCGGCAGCAGCAGCAGGGCCGTGAGGCGGAACAGCCATTTGCGCGGCCTGCTGATCGGCGCGGGACTTTTTCCGGCATCACTGGCGACAGAGTCATGGCGCGGAGCACGCGTGTGGTCGGTGTCGGGTTTTGGCGGTTGCTGCATCCGCGAATGATTGGAAATGGCCGGGACATGTCGAGGTAAAAGGTTTCGCTGCTCTGGTGAAGGCGTCGCCGTTTGACGGAAGGAGGCTTTTGGACTGCGCCGGCAGAGCGTAGCGGCGACGGCGCTTTCGGATGAAGTGGCGCGTCCGGTCTTTCCAAAGTCTCCCAAAGCGGTGTCGCGCTGCGCTTGCCACCGCAGTCCAAGGCGCAGTCGCAGTCAGGAGGGCAGCGAATAAGTCCCCACCCAGGCCGGCAATATCAGCTTTAGGGCACCACACAAAGATGCGGTAGCTGTGCGGGCGAGGTGTGATAATTTAATCTCATCAGCCAAAGCCGAATGTTGCCCGTAAAACAGCCAGTTCAAAAAAACGTCGCAGAAAAATATTTCGTCAAATGACAACGCATTCCCTGAGCAACTTAAAACAAATCCAGGCCCGCCACGCCAGGGGTTTCACTTTGATCGAACTGCTGGTCGTCATCGCCATCATCGCGATTCTTGCGGGCATGTTGCTGCCCGCCCTGGCCAAGGCCAAGACCAAGGCGCAGGCCATTCAATGCGTGAACAACCTCCGGCAACTTCAGATGTCTTGGTTCATGTACTCCGGCGATAACAGTGACAAAATCGTCGCCACCGGCGGCACGGCGGTGATTACTCACACGGTTCCAGTTGCCGCCAATTATCTGCCCGGAGGCATCTATGCAAACTGGGTGCTGGGTGCGGCGGCTGATGCCCAGGATGAGCTCATCCGCAACGGACTGCTTTTTCCCTACACCAAGAGCCTGGAGATTTACAAGTGCCCGGGTGACCGCAGCAAAAACAACCGCAGCATGTCCATGAACGCGTGGATGAATCCCATCAACACCGAAGGCTTGCTTAACACCCCCTACGTCATTTTTAAAAAACAGTCCAGCATCCGGCAGCCTACTGAAACCTGGGTGACGATTGATGAACGCTCCACAACCATCAACGACGGCTGGTTTGTGGTGCAGCCGGATTTCCCCAATGTCTGGAAAGATTTCCCCGCCTCCTATCACAACAATGCGGGCGGACTGTCCTTTGCCGACGGTCATTCGATCACCAAAAAATGGAAGGATAAAAACCTCCTCGACCAGAACACGGCCAGCGGCGTCCGCGCCGACCCGCCGCCGGATGGAGACCTGACCTGGCTCGCCGAACGCTGCACCTACAAACCCTGAGATATTCCGGTTGGCTGATTGTTCAAACCGTTGTCCGCGAGGACAGCGATTTTTTTTTCGTTGCACTCAACGCGACTGATGATCGCCAGCGCCGGTAGGAGCTTCATTCAACCCGAACTCCGAAGTTCGGGGAGCACGCCCGCCCCGGGCGTGGCGGAACGCGCCCCGCGTTCCGCACTGGGGACGCCATACTTTAACCGATTGGTTTGAAAAGTTTCGTGCGCCCTCCGTTTTCCGCGAGGGCGCGGAAAACCGCACGCGGGGCGCGTGCGCTCCCCGTTCCGCTTCGGAGTCCGGGTTCCACTCAAGCCGGCTTTCGTCGAGCCACTCCCGCAAACAAGGAACCGCATTTATGTTTTGCGCGCTGCGCCGAAGACGCTGATTATGCCCGCGCCGTCTGACGGAAATTGAAACCGACCCGATGAAGCAAAAAATAAAAACCAAGCCCAGTCCGCCCCGCTCCGCACTTTCGCGACAAAAGAAATTATTTTTCGGCCTCGTGCTGCTCGCGTTGCCTGTCTTGTTGCTCATCGCGGTGGAAGGAGTCCTGCGCTTGTCCGGTCAGGGTGGCTACGCGCCGATGCTGCGGAAGGCCGGCACGGTTCCCGGCGGTTCGCTGGTCATCTCCGACCAGGCCGGGGCGATCAGTTTTTTTTTCGCGAACCAGTCGCGGCCCGGCTACAACGAGCAATACAATTTCATTGATCCCAAACCCAAAGGAGTGTTCCGCATTTTTCTCGTCGGTGAATCCGCCGCGAAAGGCTACCCGCAGCCGCGCAATCTCGCCTCGACCGCGTTCCTCCAAAAAATGCTCACCGACGCCTGGCCGGATCGGAAGGTCGAGATCATCAACCTCGGCACCACCGCCGTCGCCAGCTTTCCGGTGCTGGGCATGATGACTGAGGCGCTGAATTTTGAGCCAGACCTCATCATCATCCACACCGGCCACAACGAATTCTTCGGTGCGTACGGCGTGAATTCCATCAGCCGCGGCGGCACTGGCATTGCGCAGCTCAAGCTGACGCGCTTCGCCCGCTCGCTCGCAGTCGTGCAATTTTTCAGCCGCCATTTCCATTCCGAGGAATCGCTCAAAGGCAAAACCCTGATGGAAATCATGGCCGCCACCAGCTACACCGCGCCCGCTGATCCGATCCGGAAGTCCGCCGCCGACAATCTCAGCGCGAACGTCGGCGAAATGCTCACGCGGTGCCGGCAGCGCGGCGTGCCAGCCATCGTCTGCACCCTGCCCTCCAATCAGCGCGACCTCGCACCCATCGGCGAAGATCAAGCGGACAACTTGACGCCCGAAAATCAAAACCGTTTCCACACGTTGCTCGATGAAGGTTCCGCCTTCCTGCCCACCAACCTGGAAGCGGCGGCGACCAATCTCGCCGCTGCGATTTCCCTCGAACCGCAACACGCCCGCGCGCATTTCCTGAACGGCCGCGCGCTGTTTGCCCTCGGCAAAACCAATGAGGCCCAAACCGAGTTCGTGGCCGCGCGCGATCTGGATTCGATGCCGTGGCGCGCGACGACTCTGCAACAAACTGCGCTCCGCACCACGGCGGCGAAATTCAACGCGCCGCTCTGCGACATGGAAGGAACTTTTCGCACGAACAGTCCTGGCGGCTCGATTGGCTGGGAGCTGCTGGATGATCACGTTCATCCGACCTTGCGCGGCCAGGCACTGATGGCCGAGGCGCTCGTCGCCACGTTGCGGCAGACGCCCGGCGCGGCGAATCTCTCCGAGGCGCAATGCACGCGGATTCGGCCGTGGGAAAAATACGCCGAGGAACTGGGCGACAATCCGCTGGATCGCTACGGCGTGGATCACACGATGTGGGTCTTGTTCAACGTCAGCTTCATGCGGTCGCACAATGCCGAGGCGTACCAGCGGTTCACAGAAAAAACCACCGCCTTCACCGACACCTTGTCGCCCGAAGTGAAAACCGTGGTGCGCGAATGGGAATCGGAAACGCCGCACGCCGGCGGCAAGCGGCCCATCACCGGCATGGTCGCGCGCCAGTACATGCGCGAGAAAAAATTCGACGAGGCGTTGAAACTGTTTCAAATCGCGCAGCAGTCCGTTCCCGAATACACCTCGTGGCACATGGAGTACGTCTATTTCGCGCTGGCCTGCCGCGAAAAACTGGCGGGCAAACTGAACGAGGCCGAACGTGCGCAAGCGTTGAGCGAAATCGAGCAGGGCAAGTTTCTCCTTCAGCGGGGATTTTCGCAGACGGGGTTGACCGAGCGCTACACCGGGCGGCTCCACCAACTGCGCGGCGAGTTTGCCGAGGCGATTCCGTTCCTGAACGCGAGCCGGCAGAAGCTGGGCGGGTTCGAGTTGGTGGCGGCGGATCAGGCGTTGTTCATGTCGCTGGTGAAGACGGGCCACGAAGCCGAAGCGCGGAAGCTGGTCGAGAACGGCATCGCCCACAGCGGGCAGTACGCAAATATCTACAAAGAACTGCTGACCGTACTCGAACAAAAATCGCCTTTGCCCGTCCCAAAGATTGGGGAAAGCCAAAGATGAAAGCCTTTGGATCTTTGACTTTCCCCAATCTTTGGGCGGCTCACCAGTCTTGGTTTCCTTCGTTCTGCTTCGCGGCCCTCACCCGAGGCCCAGCCGCTTTTGAATCTGTTCGAGCGGCACGCCTTTCGTCTCCTGCACCATAAACTTTACCCAGACAAGCTGGAGCACCATCATGCCGCAGAAAAACAGGAACACGTAACCGGGCGCAAACGCCGAAACCATCTTCGGGAAAAAAGTCGTGAGCAGCGCCGCAAAAATCCAGTGCGTGAAACTGCCCAGCGCCTGCCCCTCGGCGCGATGGCGGTTTGGAAAAATTTCGGAAATATAAACCCAGATCACCGCCCCCTGCCCCACCGCGTGCGCTGCGATGAAGGCGAAAATGCACGCCGGCACGATGCTGAAATGCTCCGTGAAAAACGCCCACGCCACCAGCCCGAGCGAAAGGATGTAGCCGAACGAACCGATGAACAGCAGCGTCCGCCGCCCCAGCCGGTCAATCAGCCACAGCCCGACGAAGGTGAAAAGGAGATTGGTCATGCCAATGCCGACCGACTGCAGCAGTGCGGCCTTCGCGCCCAGGCCGGTCATTTCAAAAATGCGCGGCGCGAAATACAGCACCGCGTTGATGCCGGAAAGCTGGTTGAAGAAGGCGATCAGGAACGCGAGCAGGATCGGGACGCGCAACCGCCTCGTCCAGAACCGCGCGGCGGTCACCTGTTCGGAAGATGCAGCCATGATCTCGTCAGCCTCCGCCTCGATTTTTTCACGCGACGCGCCCGGCTCGATGAGTTGCAGCACCTTGATGCCGGCCTCGCGGTCACGCTTGCGCCCCAGCAGCCAGCGGGGGCTTTCCGGAATGCCAAAACACAGGACGGTGTAAATCACCGACGGAAACGCCGCCACGCCGAGCATCCAGCGCCAGGCGTTCTCTCCGAGTCCGGCGAGCAGCGCGTTGGATGCAAAGGCGACGACGATGCCGAAAACGATGTTGAACTGGAACAGGCCCGCGAGCCGCCCGCGTTTCGCCGGCGGCGCGATTTCGGAAATGTAAAGCGGCGCGGCCACGGTGGAGATGCCGATGCCCAGGCCGCCGATGAACCGCGCGATGATGAAGGCGTTCACATTCCACGCATACGCGCAGCCCACCGCCGAGATGACATAGAGCACGCCAATCCACAGCAGCGTGGCCCGTCGTCCAAACCGGTCGGTCGGCCAGCCGCCGAGCAACGAACCCACGACGGTTCCGTACAACGCCGCCGCCATTGCCACGCCGTGCATCCCCGCGCTCAACGACCAGAGCGCCTGGATTTTTTGTTCCGCGCCGGAGATGACAACGGTGTCGAAGCCAAACAAAAATCCCGCGAGCGCCGAGGTGATGGCCCAGAAAAAAATGCGGCCGCCGGGCGCGGCGGGTGGCCGGGAAGGTGGTTGATTCATGCGCGGAGCAAGGGCGGGAAGGATTTAGGATGGCTGGTCATCCGAAATAATTGGCGGGAACCTTCGCAGAAAGCAACGAAAGGATTTGCGCCGAGTTGCACTCGCGGTGAGTTCGCAAACCCGATGAAGGGCGATTCATTTGGCCGGATACATCACCGGTGCCAGCACCGAGTCGCCGCTGAACAACATCAGCGCGATGACGATCAGCACCAGCACCACGAGCGGGATCAGCCACCACTTTTTTTCCTGGCGAAGCAGGGTCAGAAATTCCTGGATCAGTTGCTTCATAAAATCAGTTGGTTGAAAACGCGCCTCAGAACAAGCGGTCCAGCGGCCCGGCGTCTTTGGCGGATTGCCAATACGTCGCCGCGTCGCGCGGACGTTTGAGTTGCAGCGGATCCTTGCCCGCCAGCCGCAGCAGCCAGCCCAGCGGCGTCACGATGAAAATAAAAACCCCGAGCAACATGATGCGTCCGATGACCTGGCTGAGCGCAAATCCCAGCCGCATGGAGAGCCGGTAGTAGCCGCGAAACCAGTCTGGCCTCGCCAACGCGCACAAAGCCGCCACACACATCACCGCCAGCACGCCCAACCAAATTCTCTGTGCGATGACGTGCCGCCAATACAACACCGAACTCACAATCGCCAAGCCCAGCGCGGTGAGCAGCGCCTGCTTGCGCCATTCTCTCGGGTCTTCTTTGAAGCGGAGTTTCATTTCAATCAGCCTGCGGTGCAACGCGGCGTTCGGTTTGTTGCCGGGGTTGCGCGATGCGTTCAATGACAAAACTTCCGAGGATGAGGTAATCCATTTCGGTGTTCATGAAACAGCGGTAGGCATCGTCGGGCGTGCAGACAATCGGCTCGCCACGCACGTTGAAGGAAGTGTTCACCAGCACCCCGCAACCGGTCGCCTGCTCGAAGCGCATGAGCAAATCGTAGAGCAGCGGATTGCCCGCGCGCGCGACGGTCTGGATGCGCGCCGAGTAGTCCACATGCGTGATCGCTGGCAAGGACGAGCGGATTTCCTTGAGCCGATCCAAGCCTTGCATCGTTGCCGAAACTTCGCGGCACAATTCTTTTTTGACCGGCGCGACCAGCAGCATGTACGGCGATTCGACATCGAGTTCAAAATAATCGGCCACGCGTTCGCGACGGACGATGGGTGCAAACGGCCGGAACGACTCGCGAAACTTCACCTTCAAGTTCATCACCGATTGCATCTTCGTCGAACGGGCGTCGCCGAGAATCGAGCGGTTGCCCAAGGCGCGCGGGCCGAATTCCATCCGCCCCTGAAACCAGCCGATGACTTTTTCCGCTTGCAACAAACCCACGGTAAAGTCCAGCAATGCGGACGTTTTCACCTTTTGATAAACCGCGCCGTGCGAGCGCAGCACGGTTTCAATCTCGTCGTCGGAAAATTCCGGGCCGAGCAAGGACGCCTGCATGGAATCCGCCGGCTCAACGGGGCGGGGATTTTCCGGCGACGCATACCACGCCGCCAACGCCGCGCCCAGCGCGCCGCCGGCATCGCCCGCCGCCGGTTGAATCCAGAGACGATCAAAGATTTTTTCCCGGAGAATGATTCCGTTCGCCACGCAGTTCAGTGCGACGCCGCCCGCGAGGCAGAGGTTTTTCTGACTGGTGATTTCACGGGCGTGCCGCGCGAGCAACACCATGATTTCCTCGGTGACGACTTGGATTGAACGCGCCACATCCATGTGGCGTTGCTGGATTTTCTCCTCCGACCCGCGCGGCGGCCCGCCGAACAACTGGTGAAACTTTCCATTCGTCATCGTGGTGCCGCTGAGAAAATTGAAGTGATCGAGGTTCAGCCGGAACGAGCCGTCGGGCTTGATGTCCATTAACTCGCGGCGGATGGCGTCGGCAAATTTCGGTTCACCGTACGGCGCGAGGCCCATGAGTTTGTATTCGCCGGAGTTGATGCGGAAACCGCAGTAGTCGGTGAACGCGGAATAAACCAGGCCGAGCGAGTGCGGAAAGCGCAGCTCCTTCAGCATTTTAATTTCCCGCCCGCGTCCGACCCCGATGGTCGTGGTCGCCCATTCGCCCACGCCGTCAATGGTGAGAATCGCCGCCTCGTCAAACGGCGACGGATAAAACGCGCTGGCCGCGTGCGACTGGTGATGCTCGGTGAAAAGAATCTGGCAATCCGGCCACAGTTCCGGCAGCTCCGCGCGGATGGCTTTGCGGAGATCGAGTTTTTCGCCGAGCCAGTTGGAAAGCGTCGTGGGAAAAGTCCGCCAACCGCCGGGTGCCACGGCCAGATACGTTTCCAGCAGGCGCGTGAACTTCAAAATAGGTTTGTCGTAGAAGACCACCGCGTCCAGTTGCGCCGGCTTCAAGCCCGCGTGGCGGAGACAAAATTGCACGGCTTGCTGCGGGAAGTCCGAGTCGTTCTTCTTGCGGGTGAAGCGCTCCTCCTGCGCGGCGCAAACAATTTTTCCATCACGCACCAACGCCGCCGCCGAGTCGTGGTAGTACGCCGAGAGACCAAGGATGTTGCGCGGCGCGGCCATGCCTCACAAAAACGGATAGAGCGCCCAGGTGATGCCCGAACTGGCGGTGAAGATCAAAATGACGCCGAGCAGCAGCAGCACGACGATCAGCGGAATGAGCCACCATTTTTTCTCCTGTCGGGAGAATTTTAAAAATTCTTTGAGCAGCGACCACATGTGATGCCCGGAAGTTAGAAGCTCCACCTGCGGGTGGCAATGGCAAACCGGGTTTTGAAGCCAAGCGTGAGGGATTATTTTCCCGGCGAGTTCACCGACGCTTTTGACATTCCCCGGCCCGCTCTCTAATTTGGCGGCATGGAACCACTGCACGCCCCGTGGCGAATCGAATACATCCTCGCACCCAAGCCTGTGCTGGAGCAAAGCATCTTCACCACCATCGCGCAGTCCAGCGATGACGAGGCCAACCATGTCGTCGCCCGCGACAAGACCTGCTACGCGTTGCTCAACAAATATCCCTACACCGGCGGGCATTTGATGGTCGTGCCCTACAAACAAACGCACGACCTGAACGGCCTGACCGAGGAGGAGATGGCCGACTTGATGAAGCTCACGCGCCGCTGTCAGAACGCGCTGACTAAGGTGATGAAGCCCGACGGTTTCAACCTCGGCGTCAACCTCGGCAAATGCGCCGGCGCGGGCATCGCCGAGCATCTGCACATTCACATCGTCCCGCGCTGGAACGGCGACACCAACTTCATGCCCGTCCTCGCCAGCACCACCGTTGTCCCGCAGGCGTTGAGCGAACTGGCGGCCAAAATCCGTGCAGCGCTCGCGGAGTGATCGCAGCATCTGTCACCAAGAACAATCCGGTAGGGCGGCGCTGCCGCGACGCCTCGGGAAAGCCGAGCGGCAGCCCGGCCCTACCGGCCAAGCGGGCGCCATGGCGAGGGTAATTCGGCGTGCGTCTTGAAACTGTCTTGATTCGCCTGACAATTCCTGTCGGATTTCTTCGGCGGCGGGTACTCTCCTGCGAGTGAACGATCAAACCGACCAGCAACTCCTGCGCGACTACGCCGAACGCCATTCCGAAGCCGCGTTTGCCGCCCTCGTCCACCGCTATGTTGATCTGGTTTATTCGGCCGCCATCCGGATGGTTTGCGATCCGCACGCCGCCAAGGACGTGACGCAAAGCGTCTTTGTCGTGCTGGCTCAAAATGCCCGCCAACTCAGCGACCGCCCGACGCTGGCGGGCTGGTTGCACAACACGGCCAGAAACCTCGCGGCGAAAACCGTTCGCTCGGAGGTGCGCCGCCGCGCCCGCGAACAGGAGGCTGCCGTCATGAATGAATTGCTTTCCGCCCACCCCGACGCCAGCTGGGAACACATTGCTCCGCATCTCGACGATGCACTGGGCG
>JAYWBR010000460.1:0-26119 GCA_043781315.1 Verrucomicrobiota bacterium
GGGAATTAGTCTCTGGCGGCAGTGTAGAAAAGGCGGCGGAAGAAAACAGTGTTTTTTCCAGCGGCCATTTTTCGCTTTACGGTGGGGAACCGAAGTGGCATGAATGGCTGTGAGTAAATTCCCTGACGTTCGACTGCGCGATGGTTTTGGAATTTGTGCAGAAGGAGGGAAACGGTAAACCGGATCAACCAACTACCAAATGTTATGACCAAATTCATTTCAAAAACCGTTCAGTGCATTGCCCTGGCAGGATTGCTGGCCGGCGCGACGGGGTGCCATCATTTTTGCCCGGAGAACAAATCCGCCGGCATTCCCATCATCCTCTGCCAGCCCAATCTGCAAGAAATCACCCTGACCACGAATGGTTGCCCCCAGTCTGCCACCTTCCGCGTTGAAGTATTGCCCAAAAAAAACCTGCGGTTTGCATGGTTCAAAATTGATGCGACCAAGCCGGGTTCGCCGGGTGTGCTGCAATGCAATAAAACCGGCTACCTGACAAGCACCTTGCAGATCGAGAATGTCAGCTTGGATAATAACAACGAGTTGTATTATTGTGAAATCGCGCACGAAACCTATGGAGAACTGGGCGACGTCTTTACAAGAACCCGCTTGGCACATTTGAAAGTGTATCCTAGTCTCCGCAGCATGAGCAGCACTCAAGTCTCCAGCAACCCGTTGCAAAGCGTCGGCCAGGGAACCAACCTATGTTTCACCGGTAAGTTTGCTGCCACACTGCCATTTCCCAAAGATAACACAGGACAAAAATTCATGCCCCAGGGCGCAACCTCCTGCGAGTTGAAGGTGACTCAAGTCGGCAGTTCACTTCCGCTCACCACCGGCGAGTTTGGAGTTCGGTGGACCACCCCAACTGTCATCTCCCCCATCACCGGCAAGCCTGATACGGGATGCACCGACCCGATCTCGCTTGATCCCAACAAACGATCCTTCACCGTCAAACATACCAACGACGCCCATATTTTTGTGGTTTATCTCAAGCCCGCAAATCCACCGCAGATCGGAACCCAGTTCGAACTAACGGTAGAGTGGAAATAGTCCGCCGAGTGGATTGCGTTAAAACTGGTTTCAAAATTCCTTGTACCGGCGGTCTGTGACCGGCTTGGACTCTGAAAGCATTGGATAACGGTCCTCCCAGATTACCGCTACAGTGCCGATGCGAATTTCAAAACGCTGCTAGAAGTTAAATCGAACCATCACCGCCAAGGTTCGTTCCCTGGGCAAATCCAGATACAAGTTGATCGGGTGGAGCCGGTAGTTTTGGTCAGCTAGATTCAACAAACCAAGCGTGCCTTCAAAGTGGCGGCGCGGGGAGCGATAGCCGACCAATAGATTGAACTGCCAGAAGTTGTCGTCCGGCAAGGCTCCGCCCAACGTGGGATCCGCGAGCGACGTTTGCAGATGCCAGGCCGCCTCAGCTTTCGCGAAAAAGCCTGCGGCCGTGTAAGTCAGCGCATCCAAAGTTAGCGTATGGAGAATCCCCTCGGTGGCAACGGCGTAACTCGGAGTCACGCCATAGCTTTGGTTGAGCTGGGCTTTGGCCAACTCATAACGAACTCCCAGACTGCCCGTGTCGCCGACCAGTTGGCGCACGGAAAAGAACAGTTTTTGTTCTTTGAAACGCAACGACTCGTTCGCTTGGCCGGGTTGAAAAGCCGGATCAAAATAGTCGCTAGTATATGTTCCGACCTGGCGGTCATCCTTGGATTGGATTTGCTGCAACCCCAACACCGCATAGGTGCCTTTTCCAAAATGGAACCGGCCATCCGCCTGCCAGACTTCCATGCGCTCGCCTGAAACGCCGCCGGTGATGGCGTCGGGAAAAGCCGTGCGAAACGTGGCCGGCAACCCGTTCAAATGCGTCGGCTCCAGGCGAATGCTTTGATCCAAATCCTGCCCGCCCACCGAACGCGCGTACCCCAACCGGAAGGCGGCGGCCTTACACGGCTGCCAAAGCAGACCCACTTTTGGAGATACGTAGTTCACCTCCTTGCGCCCACTGGAAAGCGGCGGGGCAATGGTGTTGCGCGCCAACTGGAGATGGTCATACGTCACACCGCCGAAAATCTGCCAGCGGTCATTCACCTGCCAAAAGTCGTAGGCATAAAAACTGGCCCGCCAGTTTTCCACCCGGATCGTTTGCGTCGGCAGCACAAACGGCGTTCCCGGAAAAAGGTTGTCAGCCCCAGAGTTTGGAAGATTTTCAGGCTGACCTTCATCGTGAGTCGTCACGCGCTCCTCATTTAGTTGAACCCGGGTGCCCAGCAGGAAAGTATGCGCCGCAACGCCCTGCACCTGCTGCAATTCCAGCGTGTTGGCGGTGTAGCGGCGCGAAAAATCCCGCGTCAACCCAATCGCATCAACGCTAGTCGGCGTCCCGTCCGAATTCCCAACCAGCAACGCAAACCCCGACGGCAGATGACTGTCCACCCGGTCATCAATGCGGCTCGCCAATACCAGCGTGTGGCTCGCCGGCGACCACTCGTGATGGTAGCCCAGCAGCACGTTCGGAGATTGATCTTCCTTCCAACTGAGTCCGTGCGCGGTTGTGGCGGGGTCGTAATGTTGCGCCAGATCACCGCCCGTCAACCGCGTCTCATAAACTTGCAGCAGCAAACTGTCCTTGGGGCCGAACATTTGTTTGACCTTCGCCGAAAACGTGCGGCGTTCAAAACCCGCATTCACCGCCTGCCCGGGATCAGACTGATAATCCGCTTCCAACG
This sequence comes from Verrucomicrobiota bacterium, assembly GCA_043781315.1. Classification (GTDB taxonomy): domain Bacteria; phylum Verrucomicrobiota; class Verrucomicrobiia; order Limisphaerales; family CAIQOK01; genus CAIQOK01. The sequence goes on from JAYWBR010000460.1 coordinate 2,739, forward strand.
CGTAGCTCGTTCCTTTCATCGTGCCGTATTGCGAACCGTATTGGTGCCAGGCACCGCGACTCAAATACTCGGTGCTCGAACTCAGCCCCACGCCATCGCGATCAAACAGCCGCGTGTATTCCTGCTGGCTCACGGGCTGCGCCAGCAATCTCCCATCCGCCGGGCCAAGCAACGCAGTCAACAGATACTCACTGAAAGCCGGCGTTTCATAACGCAGCCCGAACGGGGTCGCTGCCAGCGACTGCTGATACGCGTTGGCCAGAAACAAGTGCGCGCTGTAACTGGTATAATCCGCCGCCACCGCGCGCCCAGCTTCCCGCACCGCCACATCGTCCAACCCCGCCTCGCTGTAAATCCGCGCCAGGTTCGCGCTGCGCACGGCGCGATCCTGATCGAGCAGCAGCCCGGAGCGATAGACGCCCCGGTTTTGATTCAGCTCCTGGGATTTTTCCAGGTCGCGCACGGCTGCGTTGATGCGGTTGTGCTGTTCATCGTTCAACGCGGAGTAAAGCCAGCTCGTCGGGTCGTTCGGATCCAGCGTCTGCGCCAGTTGAAATTCCTGGCGCGCCCGCCGGTCGTCGCCCACCGCGCTCCAGGCTTTGCCCAGGTAACTTCGCAACGCGGCGCGCTGCGGTTCGAGCGCGGCGGCAATCAGCAAATCCTCGCGGCCACCCGCCCCGTCACCGCGGCGGATGCGGCACAAGCCCCGGCCCAGCCACGCATTGCCGAGCGCGGAATCCACCGCCAGCGCGCGGTCAAACCACGCGATGGCGTCGCCCGTTTTATTTTGGGCGGCCAGTAAAAAGCCTTTCAGCGCGAGCGCCTGGGCGTTGCGCGGCGCCAGCGCGAGACTTTGGTTCAAGGCCGCGAACGCACGCTCCGTCCGGCCAAAACTGAATTCCAATTCCGCCACGCGCTCCCAGCCGAAACCGAACTCCGGCGAACTGGCCACCGCGCGCCGGGCGAAATCCAGCGCGGTCTTCAAGGCGCCCGGTCCGGCCAAGGACTGCGCGTAATAGGAAGCGGCGAGCAGTTCGGTCGGAGTTGAGGGTTGAGGGTTGATGGTTGAGGAAAGCGGCTCGTGCTGCACGGCGGCGATGAGTTGGTGCAGCGCACCGGCGAGCCGTTGATTTTTTCCAGAAACGCCGGCGGCGTTGAGTTCGGAGAGTTGCGCCCCGGTCTTCTCCACCTGGCCGACGGCAAGCCACAGCGCCGCGTGATAGACGCGCCGGGCTTCGGAATCAAGCGATGCGGCGGCGGGATATTTTTTCAACGCCACGAGCAGGTCGCCTTGCCGGTACGCCGCGAGCGATTCGCCCAGCGCACTTTGCTCCTCCGTCGTAAGCGACAAATCGTTCAGGTCCAGCACTCCTGGATAGTAGAAGCACCATTGCAAAAGGTTCCGGGCGATGAAGCCAGGGGTTCGCCTCGGAGCCTCTCCCGGTGCCGCCACGGCCTGCTCGCCGTTGGTGAGAACGAGCATGGCCACCGCATTGCCGAACTCCACCTTGCCCTCGATCACGGACAGTGTCGTGCGCTCGGTGCCGTTCGTGTCGGCAACTTCCATGACGAACTCGGTGCCCTCGATTCCGGCGGTGGCGCCGCGCGTGATGACGCGGATGCGGCCGGGCTTGTCCCGGTGGAAAAAGGAGATGATCCCGCGCACGAGTTGCAGGCCGGATTCATCGTCCTTCTCCCGGGGCGGCAAAATCTCCAGTTCCGTGAGCGCCCCGACGGGCACGGCGCTTTGATCGGACCAGCGCAGGGCCACGCGGCTGTCGGGGCCGGTGCGCAGGCGGTCGAAGGGATGGACGATTTGATTCGTCTGCGTGAGCACCCAGGTCGTGGCGCCCTTGGGGGAAAGCTCCACCGTGCCCTGGAGTTCGACGATGCGAATTTCGTTCGTCGTCCCGGCCCAAACCGGCGTGGCCCGGCTCGCGATGCTTGCGACGAGCAAAATTCCCCGCAGGATATTAACGATGGTTTTCAATTTCCACCTCTGACGGTTGTTTCGGTTCCGGATCATGGTTTAAGCGAGCCGCAGCGGCAAAGCAAGCCATCACCTTTTCCCCAGCCACCCCCGCTGCCCGCTCCCCCCGATGGCCGCTCCCCCCGATGGCCGCTTCACCGCCGCGCTCAATCAGGTTACGCGGCTCGTGGCGGAATCTTTCAAAAATTATCCGACAGAATTTTCCCGCCCGCCCGTAACGCCTCCAGAACCGACACACGTTCAACGAGGAAAAAGTTATGACGACCTTAGAACCAGCGATCCATCAGCGGCCGGCCAGGATGATGACCGGGGCGAGCTATCAAAATTTTGTCCGCACCACGCCGCGCACCCTGGAACAGGCGGTGCATGCCGCCATGTGCGCCGTCGCGGATCACCAAATCAAACCCGTGACCGCCGACGAACCCGCCCCGCGCGCCCGAACCCGCGCGCTGCTCGCGTTGGTGACGCACTGCTACGCGCGGCAGCTTTACAGTTCGTTCGACTTGGCGGACATCGCCGCGCGCGATGCGGACTTTGCGCGGCTGGGCGGCGAAGGTTTTCCCGCCGCCCGGACGATCCGGCATTTTCGCGGGGAGAACCGCGAGGTCGTGCATGGCTGCCTGGTGCGGGCGTTGCGATTTTTGGCGGAGCAAAAAATTTCGTTGGGGGTGTTGACCAAGGTCAGCGAAGCCCAGCTCGCCGAGGAGGCCCACCGGCGGCTCATCATGGCCGCGTTCCTAGACAGCGTGGAGCTGGATGGCGCGCAGGTGACTGAGCCGCCGGTGGAGATTTCATATTTGTTTGCCAAAGACCCCGCGCACGGGCATTAAGTCGGACGTGCCCCGGAAGCCTGACGATGAAATCATCCGCACCCGCGCGACGCTGCTCAACCGCCTCAAGAACTGGGACGACCAGGCGAGCTGGCAGGAGTTTTTCGACATCTACTGGAAACTCATCTACGGCGTCGCGCGCAAGGCCGGCTTGACCGAGGCCGAAGCGCAAGACGTGGTGCAGGAGACGCTGTTCTCCGTTGCGAAACACATTCCCAAGTTCAAATACGATCCCGCCCTCGGCACGTTCAAAGCCTGGCTGCTGAACATGACGCGCTGGCGCATCACCGACCAGCTGCGCAAACGCGGGCCGCTCATCGAGCACCGCGCCGCGGCCGGGGACACCGCGCGCACCGCGACCGTCGAGCGAGTGCCCGACGACAGCATTCCCGATCTGGGCGCGGTCTGGGAGGCGGACTGGGAAAAAAATCTACTGGTGGCGGCGTTGACGAATGTGAAGGGCCGGATTGACCCGCTGCAGTTTCAAATCTTCGACTTCTATGTGACCCGGGAATGGCCGCCGGAGCAAGTGGCGCAGACGTTCAAGGTCTCGGTCAACCAGGTTTATCTGGCCAAGACCCGGGTGACGGAAAAGCTGCGCGAAGAAGTGAAGCGACTGGAGCAGGAAGTGACATAAGGTCATGACGCGGAAAGAATCGGGCCGCAGAAAAAATGCGCCCGCCCCGTCCCAAAAAAATCTTGCACCCCCTCGGAAGCAGTGCCAATAATCGGCCAGCGCTATGAACCAGGCACCGACCCAATTCGCCAGTTGCCTCCGGCACCCCCGCCGGCTGGGGGCGTTGATGGCGCTGGCCCTGTTCCTCGCCTTGCAACTGTTGGCCGGTTCCGGCGCGCTGCATCAATCCCTTCATGCCGACGCAGGTTCACCGCATCATCATTGCGCGATCACGCTGTTGAGCGGCGGCCAAGTCGCCGCGCCGGTTCTTCCATCGCTGTGGTTGGCTTTCACGGCCACCTTGCTTTTCTCCGTGCCGCTGATTCAGTCGGCGGTTGCTTCTGCCTGCGATCTTCGGCTGGCTCCCGGCCGCGCTCCGCCGCGTTTCTAATTCCTCCCCGCCGTCGGTTCGTTCCCGGAATGGTTCCGCCGCCCGTTTGGGCGGATTGGAATTTTTAGAAACCAAAAATCTTTAGTGGAGCAATTATGAAAAAATTTATGACCGTGCTGTGCCTGGGCCTGATCGTGCCCATGCTTTCAGCGCAAGAGACCAATGAAGTGCAGGAGTTGAAACGCCAGATGCAGTTGATGCAGGAGCATTTTGAAAAAGTTCACGACGAAGACCGCGCGGTGATCAATGCGTTGAGCAAAAAAGTGGATCAGTTGATCGGGCAGCAGACTGCCGAGGCGGACAAGAAAAAACTCGAGCAGGAGCTGGCGGCACAAATGCCACCTCCCACGCCGACCGCCGTCGAAACCAAACCCGCCTGGTCGCCCGCCCAGCCTATCACCGTCGCGCGGGCCGGCTCGGCGTACATGAACATGAGCTTCGATGCGTTGATGGCGGTTGGCGGTTCGACGGCAGCCGATCCGTCGAAACAGTTGGAGCTTGGCGATCATGATCCGGGCAAGAACGGCTTCTCGCTGCGCAACGCGGAGATCTCGCTGGATGGCGCGGTGGACCCGTATCTCAAAGGCTTCGCAAACATCGTGCTCAAGCTGGACAACCACAACGAGACGAGCATTGAACTCGAAGAAGCCTACGCGCAGTCCACGTCGCTACCTGGAAACTTGCAACTCAAGGCCGGACAATTCTTCGCCAACTTCGGCCGGCAGAATCCGCAGCACCCGCACACCTGGGCGTTCGTGGATCAGCCGATCATGCTCGGCCGCGCGTTCGGGCCGGACGGTTTGCGCAGCATTGCCGCGCAACTGTCGTGGCTGGTGCCGGTGCCATTTTACACGGAAGTTTTTCTCGGCATCCTGGACGGCCAAGGCGGCACGTCGTTCAGCTTTCGCAACGAAGGCACGCCGGACAACCTGGGCGTGAACCGGTATGCCGGTCGCGCGACGCTGAATCGAAATCTCCAGGGCGCGGAAGACCTGGTGTTCACCCCGCGCCTTGCGTCCTCGTTTGAATTGTCCGATCAACAAACGCTCGTGCTCGGTGCCTCGGCGGCGCTGGGACCGAACGACACCGGCCCGCACACGCGCACGGAAATTTACGGCGTGGACGCGTATTGGAAATGGAAACCGTCCCACGCCGACGCCGGCTTCCCGTTCGTCTCGTGGCAGACGGAAGCATTGTATCGCCGCTTTGAGGCTGGCGCGGATGCGACCGCGAGCACGCCGCTGCCCGATGAGACGCTGCACGACTGGGGGTTTTATTCGCAGGTGCTGTGGGGCTTCAAACCGCGCTGGGTGGCCGGCCTGCGCGGCGAATACGCAACCGGGAACCATGCCCTGGACGATCCGAATGAAGTGTTTCGCGGCGAACGCACGCGCTTTTCGCCGGTGCTGACTTTTTATCCCAGCGAATTTTCCAAGCTGCGGCTGCAATATAACTACGACCATGGCGCGCAGTTTGGCGACGCCCACTCGGTCTGGTTGCAAATGGAATTTCTTCTCGGGGCGCACGGGGCGCACAAGTTTTAACCACGGATGTACACCGATAAACACGGATAAAAAATGGGAATATGAAAACGAACTTTTTGACATCGCTTCTGCAACGCAAGTCATCCAATCACTGTGCCCTCTCCCTCACCTCACCCCGACCCTCTCCCCTCCCGCTGGGAGCGGAGAGGGAGAAGCAAACGCCGCCTCTTGAATTAGTCGGAGCGCGGCCGGCAAATCCAGCCGCTGATTTTCGAGTGAGGCGGAATGCCGTTCCCCCTCTCCGCTCCCGCCGAGGGAGGGGAGACGGCCGGGGTGAGGTGAGGGCCGGGCTTGCCCCTGCCCTTGTTGTTGTCCTGCTGACTTTGGTTTCAACGGCGCAAGCAAAGTTGAACGTCGTCGCCACCACGGCGGATCTTGGCTCCATCGCCAGGGAAATCGGCGGCGACAAAATCGAACTCACCACGCTGGCCAAGCCGACGGAAGACCCGCATTTCGTGGACGCCAAGCCGAGCTTCATCGTGAAGCTCAATCACGCCGATGTGGTCGTCGAGGGCGGCGCAGAATTGGAAATCGGCTGGCTGCCCGCGCTGCTCGATCAGGCGCGCAACGAGAAAATCGCCCCCGGCGCACCGGGCCACGTCGCCTGCGCCAAAGGCGTGCCCATGCTCGACGTGCCGACCACGCTGGATCGTTCGCGCGGCGACATTCACGCGGCGGGCAATCCGCATTACATCATCAGCCCGTCAAACGCGAAGATCGTCGCGCAAAACATCACGGAGGCTTTGTGTCAGAACGATTCGAAGTCAGCGGACGCATACCGCGCGAACTTGAAAAAGTTCACCGACGCCATTGACGCCAAGCTGGTCGAATGGCGCAAGACGCTCGCGCCGTTTGCGGGACAAGGCATTGTCGCCTATCACGATTCGTGGCCGTACTTCGCCAGGGAGTTCGGCCTGAAAATTGATCTGTATCTGGAACCCAAACCCGGTGTGCCACCGACGCCCACGCACCTCGCCGAAGTCATCACGAAGATGCGGGCAGACAAGGTTCACGTCATCATCGTGGACCCGTATCTGAACCGCCGGACCGCCGAAACCGTCGCCACCAAAACCGGGGCGACCGTCGTGGATGTGACGCAATTTCCCGGCGGCATCAAGGGAACCGAGGGCGGTTACATCACGCTGCTGGATTACCTGGTGAACTCAATCGCGAAGGCGCTGGCTGAAACAAAATAAATTTATGGACGCGCTTTCCTTCATGCTCTGGCCGCTGATTGCGAGCCTGATTCTCCCGTGGCTGCTGGTTTATCTCGGCCTGCACATCGTCCAGCGCGGCGTGATTTTCGTGGACCTCGCGCTCGCGCAGACCGCCGCGTTCGGAACCTGCATCGCACTGCTCCTCGGCTACGACACCCACGACTGGCAAAGCTACGCGTTCTCGCTGGGCTTCACGTTCGTGGGCGCAGTGGTGCTGACCTTCACACGCAGCCGCGACCAACGCGTGCCGCAGGAGGCGTTGATCGGCATCGTCTATGTCGTCGCGGCGGCGGCGGCGATTCTCGCGTTGAGCAAAGGCTCGGGCGGCAGCGAGGAATTGCAACGCTCGCTCGTCGGCGAACTCCTGGTGGTGCGGCACACCGAGGTGATGAAAACCTTTGCGCTGTTTGTCGTCGTCGGAATTGTCCACTTCATCTTCCGAAAAAAATTCTTCGCCATCTCCGCCGATCCAGATAAAGCCGCAGCGAGCGGCATCAACGTGCGCTGGTGGGACTTTGTGTTCTACATGTTGTTCGGGCTGGTGGTCACGAGCTTCGTTCACATCGGCGGCGTGCTGCTGGTGTTTTCTTATCTCGTGGTGCCCGCCGTGTGTGCGACGTACCTGGTCAATTCCATCGTCGCACGGTTTGCCGTGGGCTGGGCGATTGCCACGCTGGCCAGCGTGGTGAGCCTGTTCATCACCGCGAAGGCGGACCTGCCGATCGGCGCGGCGATTGTCTGCGTGCTCGGCGTTTGCCTGATTCTCGCGGCGATGGCGGCAAGATTTCTCAAACCGAAACCAAAACCAGATTCAGCACATTAGTCTGGCCCGGCCGCAGTCACCCGCGCTGGCGCGTGGCCTCGTAAAGAAACACCGCCGCGGCTGCCGCCACGTTCAGCGAATTCATGTGCGAAGGCATCGGGATTTCCACCGTGTCGTCGCACCCCGCCAACACGGCCGGCGTGAGGCCCGGCCCTTCCGCGCCGAAGACTAGGCAGCAGTCGCCGCGCAGATCCACAGCCGCCAATTTTTTAGCGCCAAGCCGTGGATGCGCCGCGAAACATTGCACGCCACGAGCGCGCAACGCCGTCAATGTGTCCACCAGACGATCCACCCGCACCACCGGCTGCTCGAAGATCGTGCCCATGGAACCAGCCACCGCGCGGCGCTGAAACGGACTGCCGCACGTCTCGCCCACGATCAGGAAATGCGCGCCGAACGCCGCGCAGCTCCGCACGATGGCGCCGAGATTTTCCGCGCTGGCAATGCCCTCCACGGCGGCGAGCAGCAGCGGGCGCGGAGAATTTTTCAGCAAGGTTTCCAAATCCGGCAGCGGTGGAATTTGGGCCACGGCCAGCGCGCCTTGGTGCATCACGTAGCCGGTGATGGTCTCCAATAATTTTTGTTCAGCGACGTAAACGGAAATGTCCGCCTCCTGCCGCGCCCGCAATTGTGGCTCCAGTTTTTCCAACCACGCGGGCGTGAGCAACGCAGAGACGACGGTGAAGCGGCTGGCGAGGAGGCGTTTCACGACCTTGATGTTGGCCGCCACCAGCACGCCGGCCCGCTCATGTTCTTCCACGCGCTTGAGCGTCCGATACAACGCCAGCTCCGGCGCGTCGAGGGATTGAACGGTTTGGATGTGTACGTTGGACACGACGGAATTAAAACCCGCAGCCTCGACAATTAAAAGCTCCTAGAAGGATTTCAAATCCGAAGTTCCCGGCTGACAAGTGCGGACGCCCTGCAAACCGAGCCACCGCCAGGCCGCTTGACTGACATTCTCACAATGCTAGATTCGCTTTCGTTGGATCATAAAACCTTCGTAAAAAATAAAATGTTATGAAAACACCCCGACTCACCAAATCCGTCATTGCGCTGGCCCTCGTCGGCACCACCTTCGCCCTCGCTGCCCAAGCCGCAGATGTGCCCAAGGTTTCGTGGAAAGTTTCCGGCGAACTTGAAGAGGCCTGCTCCTGCCGCCCCGCGTGTCCATGCTGGTTCAAGTCGCTGCCCTCCCGCATGACCTGCGACGGCGCGCAAATCATCTGCATCACCAAAGGGCGCTACGGCAAGGTTTCCCTGGATGGACTGGCCGTGGCCCAATTCGTCCAAAGCCCGGAACACCAGACGATGTTTGAATCGTTCGGCAACTGGAATTTCGACTACGTTTACATTGACGAAAAGGCGACCGCCCTCCAGCGCGAAGCATTGAAGGAGCTGGCGCAGCATTTTTTCCCGCCCGCCGCGAAGACGCGCGAGTATCGGTACGTGGCCATCACGCGCGCGATTCAGGGCGAGGAACACATTTCGACCGTTGGCAAATACGCCGTCTGTTCCGGACATCTCATGGGTGGCGGATTCATGGGCCATCCCAAAGTCATCAATCCGCCGCTCGCCGATCCGACCCACAAGGAATTTCTCCAAGGCCAGACCACCAAGCTGACCTACTCCGATGCCGGCCAAGGCTGGGAATATAAAGACTCAAACTACATGTGGAATAAATTTACCGTGGACAACAAGCAATACGAGAAACACGAAGCCGACATCGCCAAGATGATGACCGGCAAGATGTGAGCAACACACCAGCACCCCGATTACACAGACAGGAAATTATGAGCAAACCCATTCCAGACGGATTCCACAGCCTCACCCCGCACATCGTCGTGGCCGACGGTGCGGCGGCGATTGAGTTCTACAAGCAAGCCTTTGGCGCGCGGGAGAATGGACGGCTCCTGACGCCCGACGGCAAAGCCGTGATGCACGCCCAACTGACCATCGACGATTCCATCCTCATGCTCGGCGGCGAAATGCCGCCGAACTCGCTGTCACCCAAAAGCCGCGGCGGCACGAGCGTGGTTCTGCACCTTTACCTCGCGGATGCCGACGCCGCTTTTGATCGCGCCGTCCAGGCGGGTTGCGCGGTGAAGCTGCCCGTGTCCGACACGTTCTAGGGCGACCGCTACGGCGTGGTGGAAGACCCGTTCGGCCATCAATGGTCCATCGCCACGCATAAACACGACTTCACGCCGGAACAGATGGCCGCCAACGCCAAAGAGTTTTTCGCCAAAATGCAGAAGTGCTAAAAGTTGCAGCGGGCCATTTTTCCCGGCCGTGGGTTGCGGCCGGCAAGCCGATTGGTTTACGGGCCGAATGCAATTTCCAGTTCACAATCATCCGCACCATTCGGGTTGTCGGCAAAGTTGACCCAGATCGCATCGTCGTCGGCCCACAGCGTCACCAGGTCGCGACCCGTGCGCTTTACGATTTTGGCGGAAGAAAAATCAACCCCCGCAGGCAGGAAGCGGTTGGTTTCGGCATTCACCAACACATTGGTCCGGCCGACATTCCACGTAATGTCATTCAGCGTCACCAAACTTGGACAAGCCCAGAACCGATGCGTCCAACTGGCTTCGCGCGCCGTGATTTTGAGCAGATCGCTGCCATCTATTTGCGCCGCGATCTTCAAGGTGGCGGCGGGTGAGGGACGCACCGGCTTCGGTTTCCCCAACGGAAAGTGGATTTTGAATTCGTAGGTCGAGGGCCCCGGCGGCGTGTCGTCCAGATAAACGATCAGCGCATCGTTGATCCGCTCCAGTGCCACCACATCGCGTCCTTCAATTTTCTCCAAGCTCACCGCCGTCAGCGAATAGGCTTCAGATAAAAACGCCACCGCGCCCGTCGTCGTCAGGAAATTTTTCTCCGACGGATTCCACCGCGTGTCGTTGACCGTCACCGCGCCGTCCGGCCAGCCCCAATTGACGTGTTGCCACAAAGCGCCCTGACGCGTGATGAGGATTTGGTCGGAACCATCCGCCACGCCTTTGAAATGAAACACCGCGTCTTCCGTATTCGTGCCCTCGGGCCCCAGCGGCGGCACCGCCACAAATTGCAGTTCGGCGGAAAACGTGTTCGTGGTCACGGCTGTGGCCGGATCGTTGGTCAAAGAATTATTCGAGACGAACAGCGACGCGTTCAACCGGAAGAAAGCCAGGTCCAGCGCAGGTTTGGGGATGGTGAATTCAATCACGCCACCCGCGGCCGGAACTTTCAGCGCTGCGGCCAACTGCCATTCGTCCATCAACGTCAGGCGCATTTCCAAAACCGCACGCCCCACGCCGGGCGAAAACGTCGCGACAAAATACAAGTTGGTTCCCACGACGGCGATGGAGTTGATGACCGGCGCATCCACCGGTACCGCCGCCGCCAGCCGCCCGCACCAGAAGACCGCGCCCAGCCAGAGCAAGGTCTGGCAGATTTTTTTCACGGGTTTCATTTTGCTCACGGTGGTTTGACCCCGAATATGACGCGCGGTTCAGTCGAATCAAGCGTTGTCTTCAATCAATGATGCGAGTGGTGTCGTAGAGCAGCGCGACTACCCTGGGCTAATTTCTTTTGCCCCGTTGGGGCAAGTCAGTTTGGCTTCGCGAGCGGCGGCACAGCAGCGTCGCCCTACCCAAAATTGAATTCGCGTCAATTCGTGCAATTCGTGTAAACCTGTCCGGGCCGTCGGTAGCCTCGCCCCACCGAATCCGCGCCCATCTGTGTTATCCGTGGTTAAAGTTCATTTCTTCTGAAACACGAGCGCGTCGTCCTTCGCACTGACCTTGATTCTATCGTTTGGCTTGAATTCCCCCGCCAGCAGCTTCGTCGCGAGTGGGTCGAGCAGGTGTTCCTGAATCGCGCGCTTGAGCGGGCGCGCACCGAACTGCGGGTCGTAGCCTTCGCTGGCCAGCAGCTTCTTCGCGGCAGCGTCCACGTCGAGCGTGAGATTTTGTTGCGCGAGGCGTTGCTCCAATCGCCCGAGCTGGATGTCCACGATGCGCGCCAGTTCGCTCTCGTCGAGGCTTTGGAAAATAATCGTGTCATCCACGCGGTTCAGGAATTCCGGGCGGAAATGTTTTTTCAATTCCGCCATCACCTTGTCTTCCATCGCCTGATGCGCGGACTTGTCCGTGTGGCCGTCCATGAAATATTCCTGGATGATCGGCGAGCCGAGGTTGCTGGTCATGATGACGATGGTGTTCTTGAAATCCACCGTGCGGCCCTGCCCGTCCGTGAGCCGGCCATCGTCGAGCACTTGCAACAGCACGTTGAACACGTCGCTGTGTGCCTTCTCGATCTCGTCGAACAGAATCACCGAATACGGTTTGCGGCGCACGGCTTCGCTGAGCTGTCCGCCTTCCTCGTAACCCACATAGCCGGGCGGCGCGCCGATGAGCCGCGCAACGGTGTGCTTCTCCATGTATTCGCTCATGTCTATGCGGATCAATGCCGACTCGTCATCGAAAAGAAATTCCGCCAGCGCGCGGGCGGTCTCGGTTTTGCCCACGCCGGTCGGACCGAGAAATATGAACGAGCCAATCGGCCGGTTCGGGTCTTGCAAGCCGCTGCGCGACCGGCGCACGGCGTTGGACACGGCCACGACCGCCTGCTTCTGCCCAATGATGCGCCGCTGCAAACGCTCCTCCATCTTGAGCAACTTTTCGCGCTCGCCTTCGAGCATCCGCGAAACGGGAATATGCGTCCACGCCGCGACCACACGGGCGATGTCTTCGTCGGTGACTTCCTGCCGGAGCAACCGTAGCTGCGGCGCCCTCGCCGCAGAAGGTGGCCGCGACGCCTCGTCGCGCAGGGTGGAGGTGACGCCCTCGTCACCTTTTCTGAAAGCTCCAGCGACGGGGGCGTCGCCGCCACCTTGCGGCGATGAGGCGTCGCCGCTACGCCGAGAGAATGCCGCCACGCCTTTTAGGTTTTCCGGCAACGAAAGCGGGTTGCGCTGGATATAACTGCGGAATTTTTCCAACTGTTCCGCACTCCGCACGATGTGATCGAAGTATTCCTTCTGCCAGAACTCACCTTTGCGACCCAGCGCCTTGTTGATGCGATGAGAGGAAATCGATTTCCATTCCTGCACCAAGTCAGAAAGTGTGTGTTCACCCAACGGCGTCACCAAGACGTGAACATGGTTGGGCATCACCACGAAATCTTTGAGGCGATACTTAGGTGGTTGCGACGCCCTCGTAGCATCTTGCGGTAATTCCGATTCATTGTCGTGGCACAAGACGTCCTCCACAATTTTTCGCAGTTCGGGCCGGGCCAACAGGCATTCGCCATGACATTCATCCAGCCACATTTCCCAGCGGTCGGGGAAAAGGTGGTAGTATTCCTCTTCGGTCTTGGAACTCCCCGGCTCGGGATTTTCCTTCAACCACGTTTCGCGCTCGGCGAACCAGGCATCCACCCGCTCCTTCGGCATGGAATCAAGCGTGCGCCAGGTCAGAAAATATGTGACGCCATCCTGCCGCCAATGCGGCAAATTACCGCCCCGCAGCAACCCCACCGGCGCTTTTGGGTCAAATCCAATAAAAGGTAGCTGCGACGCCCCCGTCGCCTTTTCCGAAGAACCAGCAGCGGGGGCGCTGCTGCCACCTTGCGGCGACGAGGCGTCGCCGCCACCCTCCAATGCCGCCGACACTGTCGCCAGCTTCTTTTCCAAATCGGGAATCTGCCCGTATTGGATCTCCGCCGACTTCGTGAGGTCGCCCGCACGCTGCGCCTGCTCCAGCTCAATCTTCGCCTGCTCCAGTTGCTGCTGCACGATGCTCACAGCATTGACGGCAGTTTTCTCGTTCTGCCATTGCGCGGTCAGCGCCTTGGATTTGTCTTTCAAATTCGCGAGCGTTTTATCAATCAGCTTCAGCCGTTCCTTGCTCGCGGCGTCCTTCTCCTTCGACAGAGACATCCGCTCGATTTCCAATTGCAAAATCTGCCGGTCAAATTGATCCAGCTCCGTCGGCTTGGAATCCAGTTCCATTTTGATCCGCGATGCGGCTTCGTCCACGAGATCAATCGCCTTGTCCGGTAGAAACCGGTCGGTGATGTAGCGATGCGATAACGTCGCCGCCGCCACCAGCGCCGCGTCCTGGATACGCACGCCGTGATGCACTTCGTAGCGCTCCTTCAGCCCGCGCAGTATGGCGATGGTCGCCTCCACCGTCGGCTCGTTCACTTGCACCGGTTGGAAGCGCCGTTCAAGCGCCGGGTCTTTCTCGATGTGCTTGCGATACTCGTCAAGCGTGGTCGCGCCCACGCAACGCAACTCGCCGCGCGCCAGTTGCGGTTTCATGATGTTCGCCGCGTCCGTCGCGCCTTCCGCCGCGCCCGCGCCGACGATGGTGTGCAGCTCATCAATGAACAAAATAATTTTGCCCTCGCTCGCGGTGATCTCCTTGAGGAACGCCTTGAGCCGATCCTCAAATTCGCCGCGATACTTCGCGCCCGCAATCATCGCGCTCAAATCCATCGCGACCAGCCGTTTGTTTTTCAGCGATTCCGGCACGTCGCCGCTCACGATGCGCCGCGCCAGACCTTCGGCAATCGCCGTCTTGCCCACGCCCGGTTCGCCGATAAGCACGGGATTATTTTTGGTGCGCCGCGTCAGCACCTGCATCACGCGGCGGATTTCCTCGTCGCGACCGATGACCGGATCAATCTTCCCCTGCCGCGCCAGCGCCGTGAGATCGCGGCCGTATTTTTCCAGCGCCTGAAATTTTCCTTCCGGTGCCTGATCGGTCACGCGCTGGTTGCCGCGCAATTCCGCGAGCGCCTTGAGCACCGAGTCGCGCTTGAGGCCATGAGTTTTGAAAATCTGTTTCAGCGCCGAGCCGCCGGCATCGAGCAACCCGAGCAACAGATGCTCCGTGCTGATGTAATCATCCTTGAGCTTGGTTGCCTCGGCTTGGGCGGCATCGAGCGCCTTCTTCAACTCCGGACTCGAGAAGACGTCGCTGCTGCTGGTGCCCGTGACCTGGTTGCGCCGGGCCAGTTCCTTTTCCACGTCCGGCTGCAGCTTCGCGACCGGCACGCCGATTTTCTCCAGCAATTCCGGGATCAAACTTTCGCCCTGCTCCATCAAGGCGAGCAGCAAATGCTCGCAGTCCACGACCTGGTGTGAGCGCTCATGAGCGATGCCTTGCGCTTCCGTCAGCGCCTCCTGGGATTTGAGGGTCAGCTTGTCTAGTTGCATGACTAATCAATTAGACGGAGTTGCGGCAGCGTCAAGCAGCAACCCGACTTCTGGAGGTCAGGCGAACACCGTATTGAAAATGCGGCCGCCAACGTGCACAGGCGGAGGCGGACCCGGTCAATCCACGAAAGCCGCCGCCGCGTGATCGCGGCGACTTCGGACTTGGCCCTAAGCCGGAACGATGCCGTTGAAAACGGAACCCGCAGTCAGAGTGGCTGCGACGCCCTCGTCGCAGAAGGTGGCGGCGACGCCTCGTCGCACAGGCCAGGGGGCAAACCAACCGGTGTGCAGGTTTTTTGTGCGACGAGGGCGTCGCACCCACCTCCGGCGACGGGGCGTCGCCGCCACCCACCGCCGCAACTGCATCGTTCCGGCTAAGGATTCAACGTCTTGTTCTTCGCCCGCGACTCGGCCACCAGCTTTTCCTTGAACTCGACGCAGGCCTTTTGCAGACGCGCGTCGGACGTGGCGAGAATTTGCACCGCGAGCAGGCCGGCGTTTTTCCCGGCGTTGATGCCGACGGTCGCGACCGGCACGCCGGGCGGCATCTGCACGATGGACAGCAGCGAGTCCAAACCGTCAAGCGCCTTGCCCTGGATCGGCACGCCGATGATCGGCAACATGGTGAACGCCGCCGTCACGCCGGGCAGATGCGCCGCCCCGCCCGCGCCGGCGATGATCACTTTCAAACCGCGCGCCACGGCGCTGGTGGCGTATTTTTCCAGACCATGCGGATCACGATGGGCGGAGATGACGTTGGCTTCGGACACGATGCCGAAATCTTTGAGGCAATCGGCGGCGGCTTTCATGATGGGCCAGTCGGAATCGCTGCCCATCAAAATGCCGACCAACGGTTGCGTGGATGTCGTTGAACTCATAGCGGGGCGAAGTGTAAGGTGGCGCCGCAGTTCAGTTCAACTCCGAACTATTTTGCCAACCATGTTCCGAACACTCGCAAACTTCCTGGCGCTCAAACGCAACACCACACTGCTGCTCGTGGCGCTGGTGCTGGCGGGCACGGGTGAAAAACTCTGGCTTGGCTTCGCGCCCAAATATCTGCAAACGCTGGGCGCAGGCGTGTTCATCATCGGCGTGTTCGACGCGCTCCAGACTTTTCTCGGCGCGATCTACGCCTACCCCGGCGGCTGGGCGACGGATCGCTGGGGACAACGACGCTCGCTGCTTGTCTTCAACGCGCTTTCACTGGGCGGGTATCTGCTGGTTTTGCTCTGGCAGCATTGGATTGCGCTGCTGATCGGGGCGTTTTTATTTCTCGCCTGGAGCGCGATGTCGCTGCCCACCACGTTCAGCGTGGTGGCGACTTCCTTGCAACGCCATCAGCACACGATGGGCATCGGCGTGCAATCGCTGGTGCGCCGCGTGCCGATGATGCTGGGGCCGCTGGTCGGCGGCTGGCTGATCACGCGCTTCGGCTGGACGCAGGGCGTGCGATACGCGCTCCTGCTCTGCCTTGGTTTGAGCGCGCTGACGATGCTGTTCCAGTGGTTTCTGGATAGTGGCACAGGCGTCCCGCCTGTCCGACCACTGAAACAAAATAAATCGAACGGGCAAGATGCCCGTGCCACTACCTTTTTCAGCATCGTCAACTCCTTCACGCCCGCGCTGCGCGAATTGCTGGTGAGCGACATCCTGATCCGCTTCTGCGAACGGATTCCGTATGCATTCGTCATCCTGTGGGCGATGGATCAGGGCGGCGTGACCGCGCAGCAGTTCGGTTATCTGATCGCGTTTGAAATGATCACGGCGATGCTCTGTTATATTCCCGTGGCGCACTTGGCAGACAAATACGGACGGCGTCCCTTCGTGCTGCTCACGTTTGTTTTCTTCACGCTGTTTCCGCTGACACTGTTGTTCGCCCGCGATTTCAAATGGCTGGCCTTCGCGTTTGTGGTGCGCGGGCTGAAGGAGTTCGGCGAACCGGCGCGCAAGGCTTTGATCATCGGTGAGGCGAAACCGGAACTGCGGGCGCGGACTTACGGCGCATATTATCTGATCCGCGATTGCGTGGTGACGGCGGGATCATTTCTCGGCGCGTGGTTGTGGAGCCTCGGGCCGCGCGCGAATTTCATCGGCGCGGCGGTGTGCGGCGGGCTGGGGACAATCTGGTTCTGGTGGTTTGTTTTCCGGCGGGGTTTGCCGCAGGTTGGAAAAACGTCCTGATGGCCGGTTGGGCTGGCGTGTTCCGGCGCACGCCCGGAGGCGTCAAACATTGTACAACCCGTGTGCGGTTTCGGGACAGTGCCGCATCCGCTCCAGGCCGGAAACAAAGCCACGCTTAAAATTTTCGCTCATTCGCCGTCCCCCACGGTTTTCAGCCATGCTGGACTGTCACTTGCTATCAGGCTGGTTGTGCCGACTGGGTCGGAACTAAAATTGGCCTCTGGAAAAAACTTGATCATGAATGGGTTGGCGGCGGCGAGTCAGGAAACACTGAGTAATGATGCGGACCAGCGGATTGCGTCGGTGCGCCGGGCGATCTTGGTGGCGGCATCCTCGCTGGTTTTGATTGTCCTCGGCGAAACCTGGGATCGCGGGCAGGCCGTCCGCAGCCTGAACCTCTGGACGATTTATCTGCCGGGCGGAATCATGCTGGGCGGAGTTTTTTATCTGTTGTTCGCACTCGCGCGTCTCACGGGCTGGCGGAACACCTGCCTCGACCAGGTCGCCGGGGCCGATAAGAAAACTTCGTGGCTGCAACTTCAGCTCGCTGAAACCAAGAGCCGGGAGACCTTCCTCGAAAAAGAACGGGCCGCGCTGGAGCAGCGGTTGACCGCGCTGCAAGCCGAGCAGTCCCTGCGGCAGGAGGATGTGGACAAGCGCAAGCGCGCGGAAAAACTGCTCGACGAGCAACGGCAGGAACTGCTCCGCTCCAAGAACGTGCTGGAAGTCCATGTGCAGGAGCGCACCCAAAAAATCCAGCAGCTCCAGCACCGGTATTCCATGATTCTCAATTCGGCCGGCGAAGGCATCTGCGGCCTGGACACCCGCGGCAATGCGACTTTCGTCAATCCCGCCGCGGCGAAAATCAGCGGCTGGGAGATTGACGAACTGGTCGGCCAGCCCGTGCTCAAGTTGTTGAAACATACCGCAACAAACCCCGCACCGGCCAGCGCCGGGGAAGCGGGCACGGACCAGGTGCTGACCCGCAAGGATGGCACCACCTTCTCGGCGGATCTGATGACCACGGCCATTCATGAGAATGGCAGGGAGGTCGGCGCGGTCTTGATTTTCCGGGATATTTCCGAACGGAAACGCTCGGAGGCCACGCTCGCGCATCGCGCCGCCGAACTGGCCCGCTCAAACGCCGAACTGGAGCAATTCGCCTTCGTCGCCTCGCACGATTTGCAGGAACCGCTCCGCAAAATCCAGGCGTTTGGCGACCGCTTGAAAGTCAAATGCACCGCGGCCCAGCTTGGGGACGCCCGGGATTACCTGGAACGGATGCAGAGCGCCTCCGCGCGGATGCAACAGTTGATCAATGATCTGCTGGCCTTTTCGCGCGTCTATCAAAACGCCGAACCGTTTGTCCGGGTGGATCTCGGCGGCGTGGTGCGCGGGGTGATGGGTGATCTGGAAGTGCGCATCGAGCAGACCAAGGCGCGCATCGAAATCGGCTCCCTCCCGACGCTGGACGCCGACCCGACGCAGATGCGGCAGCTCCTTCAAAACCTCCTGAGCAATGCCCTCAAATTTCAACCGCCGAATCAGGTTCCCGAGATCAAGCTCACCGCCCGGATTTTTCCCGCCCCGGAAAATTTCGCGCCGGAAGTTCCCGCCGGCACCGAGTATTGCGAACTGGTGGTGCAGGACAATGGCATCGGCTTCGAGGAGATTTACGCAGAAAAGATATTCGCTGTCTTCCAACGCCTGCACGGCCGCACCGAATACGAAGGCACCGGCGTGGGCCTGGCGGTTTGCCGACGCATTGCCGACCGGCACACCGGCACCATCACCGTGCGCAGCACTCCCGGAAAAGGCACCGCCTTCACAGTAACCCTGCCCGTCCGCCAGAAACCGCCGGCCTCCCTCGCATGAACACGCTTTCAAAGACCAACGTAATCCTCCTGGCCGAGGATGATGCCGACGACCGGCTGCTGACCCAGGACGCCTTGGCGGAAAGCCAGCTCGTGGCCGATTTGCGTTTTGTGGAGAACGGCACGGAGCTGCTCGACTATCTTTTTCTCCGGGGTAAATTCGCCGAGCCGGCCAGCGCGCCGCGGCCACAACTGATCCTGCTGGATCTGAACATGCCGCGCATGGACGGGCGCGAAGTCCTCGCAAAAATCAAGGCCGACCCGGCGCTCCGGCGCATCCCCGTGGTGGTTTTGACCACGTCGCGCGCGGACACGGACATTGCGCGCATCTACGAACTGGGTGCCAACTCCTTTATCTCAAAACCGGTCCGCTTCGAGGCTTTGGTCAACGTGATGAAAGCCCTTCGCCTTTACTGGTTCGAAACGGTGGAGCTGCCGGGCGCAAAATAACCGAATCTATGATCGCCGAAGAAAACATCAAGGTGCTGCTCGTCGAGGATGATGAAGATGACTACATCATTGCCCGCGATCTGCTCAGGGAAATCCCCCGCAAGCAGTTCGTGATTGATTGGATCACCTCCTTCGACCCGGCGCTGAAGGAATTGATGCTGCACCGGCACGACCTCTGTCTGCTTGATTACCGGATCGGCCCGCGCAACGGCGTCGAACTCCTGCGGACCGCCATCGGCCAGGGCTGCCAGGTTCCTTTCATCCTCCTCACGGGCAATGCGGAATACACCGTGGACATGGAAGCCATGGAAGCGGGCGCGGCGGATTATCTCGTCAAAAGCCGGCTGGACACCAACTCGCTGGAGCGTTCCATCCGCTACGCTTTGCAACGCCAGCGCGCAGCGGCACGCTCCGCCTTCGAGCAGGCCCGGCTCGCCGCCTTTGGCGCTGAGATCGGTCTGCACCTTTCCCGCAGTGATCTGCTGGACGGCACCTTGAGCCGCTGCGCCAAAGACATGGTGCGTTATCTCGATGCGAGCGTGGCCCAGATTTTCACCTGCGATCCTTCGGGCGCGGGCTTTGTCTGCCGCGCGGCGGCAACTCCCCTCGGCGATGCGCCAATGGATCAGTTGCCGGCGTTGCCCGCGACCCTGGATGTGGTTGCGCTCGCCAAGGGCAGCCCGGTTTTGATCAAACAACTGCCGGATGCCGCCCGCATCTGCGGCCCGGCTCTCGCGACTTGGGAAAATCTTGATTCTTTCGCGGCACATCCGCTGATCTTGGAGGGAAAGCTCGTCGGCCTGATGTCCATCCACGCGGCGCGCACCTTGTCCGACCAAGTGTGCGAGGAAATGTGCTCGGTGGCGAACGGCCTCGCCCTGTACATCCAGCGCAAACGCTCGGAAGAAGCCCTGGGCGTGAGCGAAGATAAATTCCGCTCGGTGGTGGAAAACATCAAAGAGGTGATTTTTGAATTGGACGACACGGGCCGCTGGACTTTCCTGAATCCCGCCTGGACCGCCGTCACAGGGCGGGACATCAAAAACTCGATCGGCACCTGCTTCTGGGAACATTTGCACCCCGAGGATCAAGAGGTGAGCCATCTCCTCTTCCAGCAACTCATCGAGGGCCATTGCGAACGCTATCATCAGGAGCGGCGCTGTCTGGGCAGTGACGGGAAAATCCACTGGATCGAATTCAATGCCGAAGCCATCCGCGCCGGGGACGGAGCCATCACCGGCGCGTCCGGTCGGCTCACGGATGTGACCGCCCGCCGGCTGGCCGAATCCCAAATCGAGAAACTCGCCGCCTTCCCGCGCGTAAATCCCAATCCGGTTTTGGAATTCTCCGCCGACGGCACCCTGACTTACGCCAATGATGCCGCGCGGAATCTCACCGCCGCACTGGGCAAGTCCGCCTTGCCCGAGATTCTCCCCGCCAACGCCGCCGCCATTGCCCGGGAGTGTCTCCTGACTGGCCAGGCAAAGTTGCGGCAGGAAATCACGCTCAAAAACCGCACCACGGTCTGGTCCTTTTTCCCCGTCCCGACTTCCCAGGTGGTGCATTGCTACGGAGACGACGTGACCGAGATGATTTCCCTCGAAGCCCAGTTCCGGCACGCGCAAAAACTGGAATGTGTGGGCCAGCTCGCGGCCGGGGTCGCGCATGATTTTAACAATTTGCTCACGGTCATCCAGGGTTACTCCGACTTGTTGCTCGCCCAGGCCGGCGCCGATGCGCCGGCGACCGGTGCCCTGACGCAAATTGGCAACGCCTCGCGCCGCGCCTCCGCCCTCACGCGGCAATTGCTCATGTTCAGCCGCAAACAGGTCATCAAACCGGAAGAGCTGGATGTGAACTCGGTGCTGCAGGGACTGGCCAAGATGCTGCCGCGCCTGTTGGGGGAAGATGTGATCTTGCAGACCGCGTGGGCGGCCGAACTCCCGCGCGTCAAGGGCGACGCCGGCATGATCGAGCAAATCGTCATGAATCTCGCCGTCAATGCGCGCGATGCCATGCCCAAAGGCGGCAAGCTCAACCTCGCCACCGCGCTCATCGAGGTGGATGCCGCCCACGTCGCGCGCCATGCCCAGGCGCGGCCGGGCAGTTTCGTCTGCATCGCCGCCGCCGACACCGGCTGTGGGATGGATGCGAAAACGATGGCGAAAATTTTCGAGCCGTTTTTCACCACCAAGGAAGTCGGCAAGGGCACCGGCCTCGGCTTGGCGACCGTTTACGGCATCACCCAGCAACATGAGGGCTGGGTGGAAGTCACCAGCGAAGTCGGCGTGGGCACGGTGTTCAAAGTTTTCATTCCGTCAACCGGCAAAGCCGTCTCCGCGAACGCCCCGGGTGCCAGCGGCCCCGTCTGCATCCGGGGCGGACAGGAAACCATCCTCGTCGTCGAAGATGAACCCGTGGTCCGCGAACTGTGCCGGGAAGTTTTGAAAGGCTACCACTACCGCGTCGTCGAAGCGTCCTCGGGGACGGAAGCCCTGCGCATCTGGGAGGAGCATGAGGGTGAGATAGACCTGGTGTTGACGGACATCGTCATGCCCGAGGGCATCAATGGCTGGGAACTGGGCGCGACCTTGACAGATCGGAAACCGAACCTGCCCATCATCTACACGAGCGGCTATAATTCCGAGTTCGTCGGCAACGCGGCGGGCAAAAAAGAAAACGCGTTCATGGCCAAGCCCTACACGCCGCCGCAACTCGCCACCATGGTGCGCAACTTTCTGGATGCGAAGATAAAAAATTGAGGAGCACTTGTTGATCGAGAAGAAATTCGTTTCGATGTGCGGCCTTGTCTGGCTCCGAAATGCGCGGTAATTTCCCAGCGTATGCCGACATTAGCGACCGCCCACACCGCCCACATCCGCCTTGATGCGCGAGGCGTGGCCTGGATTGATGACACCAACACCAAAGTCATTGAAGTGGCCCAGGACATGATCGCGCATGGTTGGAGTCCCGAGGAAATTCACTTTCAACATCCGCACCTGTCCCTCGCGCAGGTTCACGCCGCACTGGGATTCTACTACGATCACCAACCGGAGATGGACGCGGTCATGCAGGGAAGTTTGCAGAACCTGGAAAAGTTGCGGGCGCAGGCCGGTGAGTCGCCCATCCGCAAGCGACTGCGGGAAATGGGCAAGCTGGCGTGAGCCTCGGATTGTGCATGGACGTGCATATGCCGGCGGCCGTCACGCGGGGATTGGTGTTGCGCAGAGTGGACGTGTTGACGGCGCAGCTTGACGGTACCACCAAGTTGGATGATCCCGCACTGTTGGATCGGGCTACGGTTTTGGGACGTGTGCTCTTCAGTCAGGACGATGATTTGCTGGCCGAAGCCACCCGGCGGCAGCGGTTCGGCCAACCGTTTGGCGGTGTGATATACGCCCATCAACTCGGCATCACCATCGGACAGGCCATCAACGATCTGGAAATTCTTGCGCAGGCGGGGAGTGTGGCGGAGTTCGCGAACCGCGTGGAGTATCTACCGCTTTGATCTCAGCGGGCATGAACTGATGGTGGCGAATTTGGACTGCGGGGGCAAGCGTAGCGCGACACCGCTTTGGGAAGGGCTTGAAGAATCAAACCGCGCCACGCCATCCGAAAACGCCGTCGCCGCTGCCGCTTTGCCGGCGCAGTCCAAAACGCAACGGCGCGGCGGTGTGCGGCGGGCTGGGGACGATCTGGTTTTGGTGGTTTATTTTCCGGCGGGGGAGAGTGGAGGTAGGAATAAGTCGGCAGTCCTGACTAAACCACTCAAAAAACCAACAACTCGCTTGACCTCTTTCCAGGATTTGGGCGGTAGGCGACGATTTTCCTGTCGCTTACCACATAAGACTTACCCTTGGCCGGTTGGGTGGTGGCCGCCATGGCTACGAGGATGAGATGCTAGGCACGGCATCGGCTAAGAATATTCGCAGTACCCGAAACCTCAAAGACTCAATAACTGAACTGATGGAAAGGGCAGCAGCGGACCTTATGAAATTACAGGGCAAGCTTTAGCAGAACGTCAAATTCATGATCGGCTCGCCTGCATAAATCCGATTCCAACATGCCGACCAATAGATCGGTGCTGTCCAGCTTGACTAACCTTTCTCCAGCTTGGCCAGCAGTTCGTCGTTCGTCTTGTGCCTCTTGAGCGCGGCGGTGAGGGTCTCCATCGCTTCGACGGGGTTCAAGTCCACCA
>JAYWBR010000461.1:0-3148 GCA_043781315.1 Verrucomicrobiota bacterium
CGCGAGGCGGACAAAATCACGCCCGAGATCGAGGCGAAGGCGCGGGCGCTCACGCGCGACTGCAAGACCGACCGCGAGAAAGTCGTGGCGCTTTACAATTTCGTCACCGGGCTGCGCTACGTCGCCGTGCCGCTCGGCGTGAACTCGCACCGCCCGCACGCCGCCGCCGGTGTGCTCGCCAACGGCTACGGCGATTGCAAGGACAAGGCGAACCTGTTCAACGCGCTGCTCCGTTCGCAGGGAATCGAAGCGTCGCTCGTGCTCGTGCCGCGTTTTTCACAGGCGCTCGAGGCGCTGCCCGGCTTTGCGTTCAACCACGCGATTTCGCAGGTGCGGCTGGGCGGTGAAATCATCTGGGCCGACACGACGGACGAGACCTGCCGCTTCGGTCTGCTGCCGCCCGGCGACGCGGGCCGCAAGGTGCTCGTCATCGACGGAAAAACCGGGACGCTCACGCAACTGCCCGTGCCGGAGCCGGACGCGCACGCGCTTTCGCTGACAGGCACGATCGGGATCGAGCCGGGGGCGAATGCGTTCCCGTGCGAACTCTCCGCGACGACGACCGGCTACTGCGATTACGCGCTGCGGGCCGCCGCCGCCTCGGTGGAAAATGTCCGCACCACACGCCCCGCGCTCCTGCAAATGTGCCATCCGATCTGCGGGCTTTTTGAAATGACGAAGCAGGAACACTCGCGCGTCGCGGCGCTCGACGAGCCGTTTTCGTGGAGTGCGATCGGACGCTGGACCGGCCTGACAAGCGCGTTGCCGGGCGGCGAACGCGTTTTGCTGCGCGCGCCGTTTTGGATCCCGGGCGAATGGTATTCCGCGCCGCACCCGCGCAAGACGCCGCTGTTTTTGAACCAGGGCTATCCGCTAAAACTCACGCAAAACATCACGTTCAAACTTGCGGACTCCGGCAGGGCGGAACTCCCCGCCATGAGCCGGAACGACACCCCCCCGCTGCGCTGGCGCATTGAATGGTCCCAGCCCGACGCATCGAGCCTAGTGGCCCGCGCGCAGATCGAGTTGATCGCCGGCGAATTAACCGGCGCCGACACCGTGACTTTTCAAAAGCAGCTCACTGAACTCTACAACGCCCTCGAAGCGCCCGCCGTGCTGGGGAAGTGAGTGCCCGAAATGACCTTCCTGTTTGAAATCGAAATCCAGTGCCCGCACTGTGGCGAGGTGTTTCCGATCCTGATCGACACCTCGCAGGGCGAACATGACATGATTGAGGATTGCACCGTCTGCTGCCGTCCGATCCAGCTTGCGATCCAGTGCGAACCGGGCGGGGTCGCGGATGTCGGCGTCTCGCCCGCGTGAAGCTTGTTTCCAGCGGCGCGGGATGTTGGTGGATCGGCGATCATCCGCCCCGGCATATCCACGTTTCATCACCAGATGGAAAGTTGCTGGGGCGTGTTGCCATCGAAACTTTGGAGCCACTCGATCCTTGGGTTCCGCCCGGAAAGGTGTTAAAGATCATCGAAGAGCTTCAGAAAGAGGGCCGTTTATGAAAACCTTGAACCCGCTCAAAGTCCCGTTCGGAACCGCCAAAGGCGTCTCCCTGCGGAATGTGCGTTATCTCCAGTGGGAAGACGCATTCGAGGTGGACTTCGAGGATGGCTTCACCTTTCTCGAACCGCACGGCACGATCCGCAAGGCGAACAAAATCACCTCAAAAGCCACGCCGGTGCGCGTGGAGGTGGATGACGAACTTGGCAGCCATTTCATCGTCCGCTACGACAACGGCCAGACGGCGGAAGTCTCGTGGTCTTTCGTTCGCGAACTGCCGCCGAAGGGAAATGGGAAATAAGTATCATCGCCCGCCTGCGCACGGCAAAATAACCATGCGCAAGCGGGTGCTTCATCGCACAAACCCTGACCCATGCTCCTCTACCTCGACAACAGCGTGCTCAATCGTCCTTTTGACGACCAGCACCAGCCGCGAATCTGGCTGGAGACTTTGGCGTTGAGCGCGATTCTCCAGATGGCCGAGGCGAACGATGTGATTTTGGTGAAGTCTCCGATTCATTTCCTCGAAAACAACCGTTCGCCGCTGGCGATCCGCCGTCAATGGGTCGGGCGCTGCCTCGCCCTGGCCACCACCGAAGTCAAACTTTCCGAATCCATTCGCAACCGCGCCTGTGTTCTCGAAAGCAACGGCTTGAAATCCCTCGACGCCCTGCACGCGGCCTGCGCGGAAGCCGGTGCCGCCAGTCATTTTCTGACCTGTGATGACCGGCTGGTGAAACGTTATCGAGGCCCGATTACCATCTTGAGTCCCGCGGATTTCATCCTACACTTGCAACAGTCTCCATTATGAGCATCCAAATCGAACCCGAACAAACCGCCATCGAGGAAGCCACCGCCATTTTGCTGGAGCGGATGTCGCCATCGAAGGTCGCCCGGCTCCTCTCGGCATGGCAGGTGGGGCATGGCGACTACCTTGCATTGCGGGAAAAACTTTTCGCGGGCGAAACGGTTGAGAGCCTCTATCGGCAGGCGGAGGGTGCGAAGAAATGAGCATCGGGAATACAGATGCGCGTGTCGGGCAGCCATCACATTTTCACGCGCCCTGGAGTGACGGAGCGCGTCAACCTTCAGCGCGAAGGATCGAAGGCCAAGCCGTATCAAGTTCGACAAGTCCGCAAAATTCTGGCAACCTGCAAACTGTTATGAAATCAAACAGCTACGAGATGATTCTCTGGTGGAGCGACGAGGACAGCGCCTACGTGGTGGATGTGCCGGAACTCCCCGGCTGCATGGCCCACGGAACGACCCGGCAGACCGCCATCCGCAACGCCGAGGACGCGATCAAATTCTGGATCAAGACTGCAAAGCAAGACGGCATCGCCATCCCGCACCCCCGGGGGCGTCTGTTGTATGCTTGAACCGCCGAAGTCTCGTGGGCGTTCGTTCGCGAACTGCCGCCCAGGAAGCAAGGCAAGTAACAAAACAACAGCAACCCAACTATGAAAACTCGCATCCTCATTCCTGCCGCGCTGCTCTTATTGCTTGCGCCGATCCTTTGTCGCGCCCAGCAGGTCAACAGCGGCAGCAATGGCAGCGACGGCGCGTTCAATCCCACGGCCAATGTCGTCATCGACATGGCGGATCACCCGGATGGGATTTACCAATACACTTCGGT
>JAYWBR010000462.1:0-3097 GCA_043781315.1 Verrucomicrobiota bacterium
TGCGCCAGCCACGCTTCTGGCGTCGGCGTCTGCGCGGTCAAAACGCAAATGGCAGCATGTTGCCGCTTGGCCGGTTTCGCGGAATGTAAAACCGTGCTGCTTGCGGAAACCAAACCTTCGCCGGAAGCCGCTGCGCCAAAGGTGCGGTCCGTGAGTTGCGGCACCGCCTTGTTCAAGTTGCGGTAAAACCAGACGATGCGGTTGGTCTGGCCGGCAAGAATCGTGTCCGCTTGCAGATTTTTTTCCGGCACGGGCCGCGTTGTTTCAAACGCCACTTCCAGATCGCGCGGCTCGCCGGTTTCCGTTTCAACGTGAATCAACGGGCGATTCGCGTCCACCCACACGCGCAGCATCGCCGCGCCGCTGCGGATTTCTATTTCGCCAGTGGCCAGTTTCAGCGTTTGCACAAAGCCGCCGTCCGTCGCCAGCGCCGGGGATAATTTCACACGGACACGCCCGACTTTCGGCAGAGCTTTTCCGCCGGCCACGTTGTCGCTCCACGCATCAGTCTTGGAAATGTAGAACACGAGATCGCCGCTTTTCTCGACCCAGACGTTCAGGCCGATGTCGCCGTTGCCCAGCGGCATCGAGCCGCGCGAATCCTCGCTCGGGGATGTCCACACGAGGTCGCATTTTTTCAATTCCTCAATCGGCGCAACGGCAAACGTCCGCCCGACGGCGAGCAATAATACACAGACCGGCAGCACACTGTTCTTGATTTGATTGATCTTCATTTTAATTTCAGAGCTAAACTAATTTCATTTCGCATCCGTGCCAAGGAGTTGCACCTGTTCCGGTTTGGCGATGAGATGCGGCGTGGCGACGTCCTCAAACCGGTTGTTCGCCAGGACGACATTGCGCGCTGACGAACCGATTTGCACGCCCGCCGAGGAATGCTCGATGCGGTTGCCGTCCACGACGACGTCCACGAAGCGCACCTTGCCATCGTCGTGCGGCTTCGCCTCGGCGCTCGGCGGAAACGCGACGCGCTGGTTGTAGCGCAGCCGGTTGCCTTTCACGATGACGCCGCGGACGCCGGGCACTGGGTGCGGGACAACGTCATTGACGAAAACAAGTTTCTTGCCGTATTGCGACGAGCCGAATTTGGTGATGCGCAGATTGCCGTCGGTCAGCCCGACGAAGCTGAACGGCAAATTACCTTCGGGATTGCTGCCGTGCGGCCCGATACCGGGATGATAGCTGTTGGCGAACGCAACGTCATTGTAACAGAAGCGCACGAACCAACCGCTCTGCCCCCAAAGCCCCTGATTGCGCTCGATGCGACAACTGTCAATTGTGAAATCATAGAAGCTGCCGTAAAGTTGCGCGAACGCACTGCAATCATAGCCCTCGCATTTGTAAACAATCATGTGCCGCATGAGTGACCACAGGCCGACGGTGCTTTCGGTGGTCGGCGGCACGTCCCACGGTCGATCCACAGTGAATTTCGTCGGCGTATTCGCCGTGACGACGCGGTATTGCCCCGCACCCGGCCCCTCCAAAATCATCACGGCCAAGCCAACGAACTCGCCCGGCTGCGCCTTGATGCCGGTGAGCGTCAGCGTCTGGCCGGCGACGCGCGTCGGCAGACCGAACCACGCGATGTTACTCTGCGTGACGGGCGTCGGCAGCGCGCTGATGTCGAGCGTCATCGCCTCGCGCTCGCCGCGCACGAAGTTGTAACTGCGGTTGTGCGCGGAATAAACCTGTTGCATCGCGATGTTGCCGTAACCCCACGAAGATGAGCCGTGGATTTCGTTGCTCTCGCAAATCATCTGGTGCGCGCCGCCGCCGAGTTCCACATAGCAATAGCCCATGCCGTTGGCGAAATAATTGCCGGTTTCACGCGCGTTGCGAAGGTTCTTGAAATGCGTCTGTCCGCCCTGCACCTGACAATCGCTAAACTCGAAATTTACCATTGCGCCGACGCGCACGAGGGTTGCGTGATCGCCGTCAAACTGGCTGGGAATGGTTTTGCCCTGCGCGTTGGTCGTGACGTTCCAGAGTTCCACGTCACGATCCGGATGACTGCACGTCAGCCAATGCTGGAAATTCACCCGGCGGAAAAATACGTCGCGCGCGACGGCGGGCTTCAGCGGCTTCAGTTCGTTCGGCAGGTTGCGGTCGCTCAAGTCGGTGAACAGCGTGTCCACCTTGCGCACGATCATCGTCAAATCCTCAACCGCGTAACGCGCCACACCGTAGGCCGCGCCCGGCGAAAAATCCGCGCGGGTCTTCGGCTCGTCCACCGGCCATTGCAGCACGGTGGCGTCGCGGCCCTCGCCGCGCAAAACCGTGCGCTCGGGAATCACAAAATAATCCGTCAGCCGGTAAGTGCCCCACGGTAGATAAACGATGCCGCCGCCGTTTTGTTTCGCCGCGTCGAGCGCGGCGCGGATGGCGGCGGTGTCGTTCGCCACGCCGTCGCCTTGCGCGCCGAATTTTTTTGCGTTGAATATTTTGTCCGGCCAGACGTCCGGCTTTTTTATTTCCATCGCCAGCGGCCCGCCCCAACCCGCCCCGCCGCCGAAGCCGTTGTGGATCCAAAGCTCGTAGCGACCTTCTGCCAAATCCGCCGGCAACTGCGCCCGCAGCGAAAAACGCTCAACCTGCGTCAGTGCCAGCGAAATCCATTTGCCATCCGCAGAGCGGAGTTCCGCGCTGGGCGAACCCTTGTCGCCAGGCAGTAGAAAAGTTTTGCCGATGACCTGCACCACCGCGCCGGGTGGCGCTTGATTTTGGGAAAGGCCGGGTTCAAGCCTGACCGGTTGGAGGAACCAGAGTTCGGGACGGTTCAAAATCACCGGCTGGCTGGCGCCCGACGGCGATTGGACGACAGCCTGAAAAATTCCTGGCGCGAGATTGTCCGGTAACTGGAACTTGATGGAATTTTCCGTTGGCTGAATCGCGGCGCAGGTTTGATTTGCCGCCGCGGGCATTGCCGCCGCTCCCGGATGCTGCACCGGTCCATCCGGCAATTGCCCGACTGAAACTTTTTCAGCATCGGCCAGGCTGCCACCATAAAGCAAAACGACATTGCCGGGCTCGACGCTGTCAGGCGAATAAAACAACACGGGCGCTGCCGGCAAAAGAAATC
>JAYWBR010000463.1:0-9380 GCA_043781315.1 Verrucomicrobiota bacterium
TTGTCCAGCAGCCCGCTCAGGTCGTCGCGGGACGGCAGGGGGAAATTCAGGACGGTGATCTCCTTTTCCAGTTCGGTCGGAATCACCATCACCGGCGAGACGATCAGGATGGTCTTGAAACTGTTCTTCAGATGCAGCGCGATTTCCTTGAGCTTGCGGATGACGGCGAAATTGTCGCGGCCGAGGAACGGATGAAAATCCTTGAAGATGAACAGCGCCGGCTCGACCTGCTCGATCACCTGGTCGAGCGCGGCAAGCGGATCCTTGGTGGCGGCGCTGCGGTTTTTCTGGGACTGGATCGAGGTGCCGGCGGGGACGATGCCGGTGCTGCAGCTCCATTCGTAAATTTTTTTCTGCCGCCGCCGCGCAATCTCCACCGCCAGATTCTGCACGCGCACCTCCTCGCTCGTGATGATGTACAGAATCGGATAACGGGCGCGGATCAGGGTTTCGAGTTCGGTTTGGAAATTCATTGCTGTGGTTATCATGGCGTTTCAACTGCCCCGCTTTGCAAATCATCGAAAGAAACGCCTTTTTGGTTGATGAGTTCCTTCGAAACGGTCTTCAACTCCGAAATGGCCTTTTGCAATCTCTCATCAATGCAACTAGTGAGTTCACTTAGCTTTCCGTCATATAAACTTTTTAGAAGGAAATGTGAGGATGACCATGCGCCATATCGAAGCACAACGTCAGGATTGATTGGATCTGACTGCATCCAATTAGTTTTCAAATCTAAAAAGACTCCTCTTTTCAATGGATCATTCATCATCCGAAGAGCACGACCAACGTGGTATTTTCGCGGGTCAAAAACCAAGCCGAACTGTTCGCCAATTCTTCTAAACGAATCATCGAAAACATCGAGGAGACGCTCAAATGGTTCTCTGGGATGCGGCATGGTTCAAATAATTATCCCCCAAACAACTTCCTCAACCACGACCGTTTCGGCGCTGGCAGCGTCGCGGTGGATTTCTGCAACCGCATCTCAATCTCCGGCGGCACCGGCGTGTGGATGGCGTCGTGGCGCAGCATTTCCTCCACGTTCGCGAATTCTTGCGTCGCTTGCGATTGCGTCTTTTGCCCGGCAGCAGCTTGCTGCTGCTCCTCGAAAGTCAGCTTGCGTTTCATATCTCAAATCTCCCGTAGCGGCGTCTCGGCAGAGCGCCGCCAATTGCTTTTAGCCGAATAATGACGGCGCTCTGCCGAGACGCCGCTACGATGTTCACGTCGAGATTTCATGCGGATTTTTCAAACAGGGCGGCGAACGCCTGGCGGGCGCGATGCAGTTTGCCGCGCACCGCGCCGGTGGATTGTTCGGTCAGTTCGGCGATTTCTTCATAGCTTAACTCTTCATCGGCCACGAGCAACAGCAGCAGGCGATATTCATCCGGCAGCGTGGCGAGGGTTTTGTGGATGCGCTCGCTGAGTTCCTTGGTTTCCAGGATGCGCAGAGGCGAATCGGTCTTGGCGACGGCGTTTTCCCACACGGCCTCGTCGGCATTGGAAAAGACATGGCGCTCGTTCCAGGTCTGCTGCAGGTTCCGGCAATGGTTGATGGCGATGCGGTAAAGCCAGGTGCGCCAGGAGGCTTCGCCACGAAATTGATCGAGCTTGCGGAAGGCTTTCAGGAAGACATCGTGCGTGGCGTCGGCGGCCTTGTGGGGGTCGCCGAGAAAGCGGAGGGCGAGGTAATAAATCGCGCGGCTGTGCTCGGTGTAGAGCGCGCCAAATTCGGAGTGCGGCCACCCGGCGGGCGGCGCTTCCGGAAAATCACGTTCAGCGACCGGTTCGTGCATGAGGGCTTTCACCGGGGATTAGACAAGGCCCGCGCCGGAAAGTCACGCGGCAACGGAGCCGCCTGCAAACGTAATTGTCACCGCGCGCGCTTTGCGGCATAGTCGGCGCATGGCTGTGCAAAACCGGATTGTCAAAGTGCAGAAGCGCAACCGCGCGCTGGTGCGGTTTGATGAAGGCCGGATCGGCCGCGCCATCCTGCGCGCGGCGGAGTCCATCGGCGGTTTCCGCCAGGATTTTTTGCCGGGCATCAACGAGCGCATCTTCGATCAGGCCGGTTCGGACGCCAAGATCGCGGAGATTTTGTCGGACACGGTGGTCGTCTGCCTGAACTCGGACAAGCAGCATCTCCTGTCCAATTTCCCCCCGACCATCGAGACCATTCAGGACGAGGTGTTGCACGTCATGCACAGCTACGGTTTTCAGAAAACGGGCGATGCCTATGCGTGCTACCGCTGGGGCCGGCACTGGCTGCGCGAGCGGGCGTTGACGCCGGGCAAATTTGTCGGCAACGGTTTTCCGTGGGTGGCGATGGAGAAAACCCTGGCGTGGAATCGCGCGCACGGCTGCGACACGGTGGCGGGCCTGAACGAAATCGTGCGGGCCGGGCGGATCAAGGCGCTGGTGGACGATTCGCTCGCGCTCTACGAACAGTCGCTGGACGAGGCCGCGCACAAGGTCGTGGCCCGGCTCACGGCGCGCGACCCGCTGCGGATGATGTGGATCACCGGGCCGAGTTCCTCCGGCAAAACCACCACCACGCTCAAGCTGACCCGCCGCCTGGAGCAGCACGGGCTGCGGTTTCTGATGCTCAACCTGGACGATTATTTCTGGCCGCTCGTCGAGCATCCGACGGACTGGATCAACGACCGCAATTATGAAACCCCCGAGGCGCTGGACATCCAACGGGTCAATGAACATCTACTGGCGCTGCTCGCCGGACAGACGATTGAAAAGCCGGTTTACAATTTCAAGGAAGGCCGGCACGTCGGCACCAAGCCGGTCAAATTGGAGAAGGATCAAATCCTGTTGCTCGACTGTCTGCATGGATTGTATCCGCCGATGACGGAAGGCATCCCGGCGGCGGCGCAGTTCCGGCTCTACGTCGAAACGCAGAACGTGATGTACGAGGGCGACGGCAGCACGAACAAGCTGACGCAGTTCACGGATCTGCGGCTGATCCGGCGGATGCTGCGCGATGCGCAGCACCGCAACCACAGCCCGCTGCGCACGCTGTTACACTGGCATTACGTCCGCGCCGGGGAGCTTTCCAGCATCATTCCGTTGAGCGGCCTGGCGGATCACGTCATCAACGGCGGTGTGCCGTTCGATCTGCCCGCGCTCCGGCCGTTTTTCCTCGGGCCGGGCGGACGACTGCCGCGCCGGGAGGATCTGCAACCGTTCCCCGGTTTTTTGGACGCGTGCATCCGCTACGAGCGCGTGCGCGCGCTGCTGGAAAGCGTGGAGGGCTTGAGCGCGGAACAGGCGATGGATTACGACATCATTCCCGGCGACGCGGTCGTGCGCGAATTCATCGGCGGCGGCACGCTGCAGATTCCGCACAATGAATGACCTGCGGCCGTGCGACCAATTCCTGCTCTGAACATGCTAAAAATATTTCGATCAAAAAAAATCAGGCGGCGGATTTTCGCCGGGGCCGTTCTGGGCTTTCTCGGAATGCAGTTCTTTAATCCGTCGCTGAAAAATCCGCCGGTGGTGCCGGGCCACGATCTGATGGCCACCAATCCGCCGCCGCCGGAAGTCGCCGCGCTGCTCCACGAGGCCTGTTACGACTGTCATTCCAACGAAACGCGCTGGCCGTGGTACGCCCACGTCGCGCCGGTGTCGTGGTGGATCGTCAGCCACATGAAGGAAGGCCGCGAGGGCTTGAATTTTTCCGAATGGCCGCACAACGATGCGAACGTGGTGGGCGACGGGTTGGCCAGCATTGGTCATCAGGTGCAAACGCACAAGATGCCGCTGCCCAGCTACACCTGGCTGGGGCTGCACCCCGAAGCCAAGCTCACGGATGAGCAGCGCGGGCGGATTCTCAAATGGACCGAGTCGGCGGGGCAATAATATCGAATGACGAATGACGAATGACGAAACGAGCGCCCATTCCCGATGCTGAAACCTGCCGACGCGTGGTAAACCCACAACTGTTGATGCAACTTCATCCGCCATTCGTCATTCGAACTTCATCATTCGTCATTTAATTTATGCTCCACCACGGATTCATTCCCGCCGCCGAAAAATCTTCCCGCGCGCTCTGGATCATGCTCCACGGCCTCGGCGACAGCATCGAAGGCTACCGCTGGCTGCCGGAGGCGATGCGGCTGCCGTGGATGAACTACCTGCTCGTCAACGCGCCGGACGAATACTACGGCGGTTTTTCGTGGTTCAACTTCGGCGGCGACATCGTGCCCGGCGTGGCGCGCAGCCGGAGGTTGTTGTTTGAATTACTGGACGATCAGCGCGCGAAAGGTTTTGCCACGGAGCAGACGGTTCTCGGCGGATTTTCCCAAGGCTGCCTGATGTCCATTGATGTCGGGTTGCGCTATCCGCACAAGCTGGCGGGCATCGTCGGCATCAGCGGTTACGTGTGCCAGCCGGACGAACTGGTCGAGCAACTCTCGCCCGTGGCCTTTGAGCAACGCTTGCTCATCACCCACGGCACCAAGGATCCGCTCATCCGTTTCGCCGATGTCCGCGAGCAGGTCAACCTGCTCAAGGCCGCCGGGCTGCACATCGAGTTCCACGAATTTCTCAAAGCCCACACCATCGCGGGCGAAGAGGAGATCGAAGTCATCCGAGACTTCGTGTGCGCCGGACAGTCGGCGGCTTTCGAAGAGTAACCGCAGGTCTGGCATTGAGGGGAAACCTGGGTCAAGCACCTGGCCGTTTTTTGGCCGAGCGGTTATAAAAAGGGCTTGAGTTTTTTCGAGACCGTGAGCAAATCGTTTCCAACAGGAAAAACTCAACCCAAAACGTCTATGCTTTACGCAAACCCGCCCCTCGAACAAGCCGTCTCCCGAACTGTTCGCACTTTTTTCACCGCCGGGCTGACCGCCTTTTGTTTAGGCTTCGCCGGTGATGTTTCCGCCGCCGTGAGAACGTGGACGGGACTGGGCGGCACCGGCAACTGGAGCACCTCCGGCAACTGGGACACCGGCACCCCGGGCAACAATGATTCGGTCGTGTTCATCAACGGCACGGCAAACTTCCTTACCACGAACAACTTTGTCGGGCGCACCCTGGCTTCGATCACCTTCTCAGGTTCAGGCAGCAGCATGAACATTCGCGGCCAGGCCATCACCCTCACGGGCGGCATCAGCGCCAGCCAAACTGGCGGGGCCGCCACCTGCGATCTGAACATCACGCTGGCGACCAAGAGCCAGACGATTGCCGTGAGCGGTGCCGGCGCGGGCAGCGCGCTGACGCTGTCGGGCGACCTCAATTTGAACGGGCAGAATCTCACCGTGACCGTGACCGTGAACGACTCAGGTGCCGTATTGGTTTGCAGCGGCGCGATCAGCGGCACCGGAAATATCACCCGGAATACGGGGGCCGGCAGTTTGTGGTTCAGCGGCACCACCGCCAACACTTATGCCGGCATCACCACGGTCAATTCAGGATTCATCTTGGCGACAAAATCTTCCGGCGTCATTTCAATTCCCGGCGACGTGGTGATCGGCAACGGCAGCGCCACCGACACCCTCCAATTGGGCAATGACAACCAGATCGCCGCGACCGCTGACATTTCCATCCGCACCGGCGGTGTTTTTGATCTCAACAACCAAAGCAACACCGTCGCGAGCGTCACCTTCATTGACGGCGGCAGCGCGGACACCGGCGTGGGCGGCGAACTGAAGCTCGGCGGGCCGGTGACACTCAACGGCGTCTCTACTTCCGCCAGCATCATTGGAAATCTTCATCTCGGCACCATCATCAGGACTTTCAACGTCACGAATGCAGGCTCGACGCTGACCATCAGCGCCGCCATCGCCGGCGGCTCCAGCGGTTTTGTATCGGCGGGCATCACCAAGATGCGGCCCGGGAACGCTCACCTTCACCGCCGCCAACACTTACGGCGGCCCGACCTTCGTCAACGACGGAGTGCTAAACGTGAATAACAACAAGGCGCTTGGAACTACGGGTGCCGTCGGCATCAATAATCCGAGCACGATCGTGAACAACAACGGCAGGCTCATCCTCAACAACGCCCACGTCACGAATGAAGTCCTCACGCTCAACTCCACGAACGCCACCGGCGCGTTCCAGGATAATTCCACCGCCGATTGGATCGGCGACATCACCCTTAGCACCGACGGCGTCATCGAAGCCAGCAGCCTGTTTCAGTTGGGTGGGTTGATCAGCGGCTCGGGTGGCTTCACCAAAGTGGGTGCCAGCACACTTCGGATGATCGGCACCGACGTGAACACCTATAGTGGAACCACCGTCGTCCAGGCCGGCCTGCTCGAACTCAACCGGAACGTCTTCGACGGTTGCATTTCCGGCGACCTCGTGATCGGGGGCGGCGACAGCACCACGAAGACCGTGCGGAATTTGTCCTTCAACAATCAAATCGCGAACACCGCCAACGTCATCATCAACACCAACGGCCTGCTTGATCTGAACGGTTTCCTGGATGGCATCGCTTCCCTGGACATGACCGGCGGCGCGGTGCAGACCGGCGCGGGTTATCTGGAACTCATCGGGGCCGGCGGCGGGATTACGACGCATTCGTCCAGCTTCCAGGCCAGCATCAGCGGCATCTTTGATCTGGGCACGCGGGTCAGGACCTTCGATGTCACGAACGGTGTGGCCTCACCGGAACTGCTGGTTTCAGCCGTCGTCCGAAACGGTGGCGTCACCAAAACCAGCAGCGGCAATCTGCGACTTGCCGGTGCCAACACCTACGCGGGGCTGACGACGATCAGCAATGGCTTCATCGAGGTCAACCACGCCACTGCCCTTGGCTCCACCGCCGCCGGCACCGGGCTGGCGGGGACTTCATCCCACCTGCTGATCAATGGCGTGTCGGTTGTGGGCGAGACGCTCACAAACAATTCCTCCGCTGCGGATTTCCGTTCCTCCGGCCCGTCGGGCTGGTCGGGAAACATCGTCCTGAATGCGCAACTCGACATCCTGCCCTTTGGCACCACGTTTGATTTGTCGGGCGTCAGCTCCGGCAGCGGCGCGGTGACGAAAAGCCAGTCCGGCACGCTGATTTATTCCGGCGCCAGCGGCAACACTTACACCAACACGACCACCTCACCGCCGGCACGCTGCTCTTGAATAAATCGTCCGTGAACAGCACGATCCTGGGTGACTTGACCATTGGCGACGGGTTGGGCGGTGCCAACGCCGAGGTCGTGCAACTGGGCGCGGACAATCAGATCGCCGACTCAGACTTGGTTCATGTAAGCAGTTCCGGGCTGCTGGATTTGAACGGCCATGCTGAACAAGCAGGGGCGACCGATGGCGCAGGCCAGATTGATCTGGGGGTTGGCGGCGACTTCCGGCCGGGCAATGGCACCGGCACTTGGACTCTCACGGGCGACAACACTTACACCGGCACGACCACGGTGAGTGCCGGGACGTTGGTGGTCAATGGCTCGCAGCAGCAGACGCCCGTGATCGTCAATGGCAGCGCCGCTCTCGGCGGCAGCGGCAGCATCGGAAACCTCTTTGTCTTTGGCAACCTGGCACCCGGCAACAGCCCTGGCATTCTTACCTGCAGCAATTTCGCCTGCTCGTCGTCCGCCTCTGACTACTTCGTTGAGTTGACCGGCCCGACTCCCGGCACCGGTTACGACCAGCTCAACGTGCGCGGCACCAACGCCCTCGCCAGCGCGACGTTGCACGTCACCGCCGCCTTCACCACACCCGTCGCCGTCGGACAGAAATTTATCATCATCAACAACGACTCGTCTGACGCGATCACCGGAACTTTCAGCGGCCTCGCCGAGGGTGCGACCACTTCGACGGGCGGCTACAAGTTCACCATCTCTTACGTCGGTGGCACCGGCAACGATGTGGTGCTGACCTTGACCAATGTTCCGTCCACCACCGTCACTTCCACCATCACTTCTGGCAACGGCAATCACTTCATTGATCCCAACGAATGCAACAACCTCAGCCTCGTCATCTCCAATCAATCCGGCTCGGTGATGTCCGGCATCACGGCGACGCTTTCCACCACCACTCCCGGCGCGCTGATCACCCAGCCTTACTCCGCCTGCCCCAACCTCGCGATCAACGGCAAAGGCACGAACTCAACGCCGTTTCAAATTTCAACATTGTCCACACTCGTTTGTGGAACGGACATTCAGTTGCAATTGAGCGTGGACTCCAGCGCGGGATCCTTTGTTATGAACTCCGTTCTGAAAACCGGAAGCGGACTGCCCAGCGCTTCCCCGGCGCGATATGACATCAGTGTCGCCACCAACCTGCTTGACCCCGGCACTATTGAATCCACCAACACCGTCAGCGGTTTTGTCGGACCCCTCACCAAGGTGGGTGTTTCCTTGTGGATGACACATACGATAGATTCCGATCTGAGCATTTCGCTGATCTCACCGGACGGCGTGCTCGTTGATCTGAGTTCCGGCAACGGCGGAAGCGGTGATGATTATGGCACTTCGTGTTCACCGGATTCCGCGCGCACAACGTTCGATGACTCGGCAGCCACTTCCATTACTGTCGGTTCCCCGCCATTCGTTGGCACATTCAAACCGGAAGGCAGCCTGGCCTCCCTGTTAGGCGGCACCATCAATGGCAAATGGCGTCTGCGCGTTACCGATGCGTTCGCTGGTGGCACCGGCGCATTACGTTGCTGGTCGTTGTTCTTTTACCCGATGGCCTGCGCTACGGGCAGCGGTACCTGCGACAGCTGTCTCCCGACGATAACCGGCTCCATTACGCAATTTGATCTAGGTCAACACAACCAGATCTCGCGAAATTCTGTAGTCGCCAGTTGCGGCTCGCCAAAAAACTTCCCTGGCAGCACCGGCGGCATTTTTCCTTACGACGTCTATGAGTTCACGAACACTTCGGCATCCGACGCGTGTGTCACCGTGCTCCTCACGGCGAGTTGTGACGTGCAGGTAGTGGTCTATTTAAACGCCTTCAACCCGCTGGACATCACCACCAACTATTTGGGTGACTCAGGCGCTAGCACAGCAAGCGGTTCGCAGAGTTGTTCCGTGATAGTGCCGGCGGGCGCGAAGTTCCTGGTGACAGTCAACGGAATCACTACTTTGGCTGGCTGCGGCAGCTACACACTCCAGTTGAGCGGCCTGCCCTGCCCACCGCCGACGTTGAACATCCAGGCCGTGCCTGCCGACAAAACGCGCCTCTTCTGGTCCACGTCGGCGGGCGGTTACCTGCTCGAATCGGAATCGAACCTCGTGGCGAACGCGTTTGTGACTGTGACCAACGAACCGATCGTCAGCGGCGGCAGCTACAGCGTGACCAATTCCGCCGTCTCGCCGACCAACCGTTTCTACCGCCTGCGCAAACCTTAGCCGCCGGTAAAAAAATCAGCCGCCCCGTTCAGGCTTCGGCGTGAACGGGGCGCGGCTTTC
>JAYWBR010000464.1:0-9347 GCA_043781315.1 Verrucomicrobiota bacterium
CGCGACCCATCCGTTCGCGCAGCGCCACCAGCTTTCCGGCAAGGTGGCGGCCACGCAGTTGCCGCCGAAGTATTACATCCTCGACATGTTCCCCTACCCGTCCGGCGCGGGCTTGCATGTCGGGCATCCCGAGGGTTACACCGCCACGGACATTCTGGCGCGTTACCGTCGCGCGTGCGGGTTCAACGTGCTGCATCCGATGGGCTGGGATTCCTTCGGCCTGCCCGCCGAGCAATACGCCGTCAAGACCGGCCAGCATCCGCGCGTGACGACGGAGGCGAACATCGCCAACTTCACGCGCCAGATCAAAAGCCTCGGCTTCAGCTACGACTGGACGCGCGAACTCGCCACCACCGACCCGGATTATTTCAAGTGGACGCAATGGATTTTCCTCAAGCTCTACAACTCGTGGTTCAATCCCGAGACAAACAAGGCCGAGCCGATTGAAACTTTGGAATATCCTAAAGAATTGCAATTGATTTCAGATCACACGCGACTTGTTTACCAGTCCGCACCCGGCGAAACCATTTCAAAGGAGCAGGGAGATGATTTCAAAAAGGAATTTCAAGAAGATTGGAATCGTGATCGCGAAAAACGTCGCAGAGAATTCCGCGATTCCAAACGTCTCGCCTACGTCAGCGAAGCGCCGGTGAACTGGTGTCCTGAACTCGGCACGGTGCTGGCCAACGAGGAAGTCATTGACGGCAAGAGCGAAGTCGGCGGCTTCCCGGTCATCCGCAAGCCGATGCGCCAATGGATGCTCCGCATCACCGCTTTTGCCGAACGTCTGCTCGCCGATCTCGACACGATTGACTGGAGCGATTCGCTCAAGGAAATGCAGCGGAACTGGATTGGGCGCAGCGAGGGCGCGGAAGTGGATTTCCAGATTTCCGATTGTGGTTTGCCGACGGTAAACCTTGAAAACAAAGTTTGCGTATTTACAACACGACCAGACACGCTCTTTGGCGCGACCTACATGGTGTTAGCTCCCGAGCACAAACTGGTGAACGAGATTTTCGAGCGCGCGAACCATTGGCAGAATTTCAAAGCTAGAATCAATCGCGAGATTACCGCAACGCGCGTCAGCTTGGTTGGCGCGGACGGAAGCCAGCAGGTGATGGACTTGGAAACCGCGCTCAATGCGGCTGGCAAGGAGTTCAAAGATTTGATCGAAGTTGACGGAAGCATTTCGGCGCCGGTTTGCCGGCTTGGAAATTACGAGATGTTCAAGATGACTCTCGCGCAACGCGCACAAGAAATCGTGGCGCAGCGCAATGCCGTTGAAACTTACCGGACAGAAGTCGCGAGAAAGTCCGATTTGGAACGCACGGAGTTAGCCAAGGACAAATCGGGTGTGTTCACGGGAGCTTACGCCGTCAATCCAGTTCACGGAGGAATGATTCCAATCTGGATAGCCGATTACGTTCTCGCCAGCTATGGCACCGGCGCGATCATGGCCGTTCCAGGACACGACGCTCGTGACTTTGAATTCGCAACGAAATTCAACCTTCCGATCATTCAGGTTGTTCAGCCTCTGGACTCAAAGATTGATTGGCAAGGCTTCACTGACGAAGGAGTTGCAGTTAATTCAGCAAACTTTGAGATAGGTCTCGACGGCCTGCCCACCGCCGAAGCCAAAAAGAAAATCACCGACTGGCTCGAAGCAAAAGGTCTCGGCAAGAAAACTATCAACTTCAAGCTGCGCGACTGGCTGTTCAGCCGCCAGCGTTACTGGGGCGAGCCGTTCCCAATCATCTGGAAAAAGGATGCCGCCGGAAATCTTTATCACGAAGCATTGCCGGAAAGTTCGCTGCCGCTGTTGCCGCCGTCGCTGGAAGATTACAAGCCCACCGCCGACGGCCAGCCGCCGCTCGCCCGCGCGAAGGATTGGTTGAATCTCCCGGACGGCTCCGTGCGCGAGACGAACACCATGCCGCAATGGGCCGGCTCGTGCTGGTATTACCTGCGTTACCTCGATACGAAAAATCCGCAGGCGTTCGTTGGCAAAGAAGTCGAGAGCTATTGGATGGGAAGGACTGCGACGGCGAGTCATGCCAGTAAAGGCCTTGCACAAACGCCCGAAGCGCTCCGTCACACTGAAACAGAAACAAATTTTACGGCAAAAACCGTCGCCGTCAAGCCGCCGACTGCCGGTGTGGACTTGTATGTAGGAGGAACAGAACACGCCGTGTTGCATCTGCTTTACGCGCGGTTCTGGCACAAGGTTTTGTTCGACCTCGGTTACGTCTCGACTGCCGAACCATTTTTCAAACTCGTCAACCAAGGCCTGATCCTGGGTGCGGATGGCCAGAAGATGTCGAAGTCGCGCGGTAACGCCGTGAACCCCGATGACATTCTCGGCGAATACGGCGCGGACGCGTTCCGGCTTTATGAAATGTTCATGGGGCCGTTGCAGGACACGAAACCGTGGAACACCAAGGGCGTGGAGGGCGTGTATCGTTTCCTCGGCCGCGTCTGGCGGCTGTTCGTGGATGAAACTTCCGAGACGGAGTTTGAACAGGCCGAGACTTTAATCACCAAGGAACAAAGCAACCAAGAGCTGCTGAATCTCATCAAGCTCCACGCCGCCATCAAGGACGTGGCCGCGACGCCCGCGCAGTTGAAGACGCTGCACGCGTGCATCAAGAAAGTCACCGAAGACCTCGACGGGCTGCGCTTCAACACGGCGATCTCGGCGATGATGGTGTTCGCGAATGAAGCGATGACGTGGGAGATGAAACCCGTCGCCGTGCTGCGCGATTTTTTGATTCTGCTCCAGCCCTTCGCGCCGCATCTGGCCGATGAGCTGTGGGCGAAAGTAGATTCGTCATTCGTCATTCGTCATTCGTCATTGGCTTACGCATCGTGGCCGAAGCACGACGCGGCGTTGCTGGTCGAAAGCGAAATTGAAATCCCCGTCTCCGTGAACGGCAAGATGCGCGACGTGATCAAGGTCGCCGCCGACGCCGACAACGCCACGCTCGAAGCCGCCGCGAAAGCTTCCGCGAAAGTGCAGGAGTTCATCGCGGGCAAGACGATCAAAAAAGTCATCGTCGTCCCGAAGAAGATGGTGAACATCGTGACGGGATAAATTAATTCCGCTTGCATGGAGCGCGGCTCTGTGAGCCGCAGCCGGCTGACTATTGCAAGCGCTCCAGTTTTATCCAAACTCGTCATGGCTGAGAAAGTTCCTGCGGGTCACAGACCCGCGCTCCAAACAAGCATTAACGACCGGGAATTGACGCTTGCCCGGCCTTATTCCTGAATTAACCTGTCACCGTGTCCTGGCTTACTGACCGACATTTTTTCCTGCTCGCCGTGATGCTTTACGGCGTCAGCATGATTTACTCGGTCTTCCTGTGGCGCAAAGGGTTTCGGCAGGACAACCGGGTGAATTATCTGCTGCTGCTGGCCGCGTTCGGACTGCACACCACCGCGATGTTTCAGCGCGGCTTCTCGCTGAACCAATGCCCGGTCAACAATCTCTACGAAGCCACGATCTTCATCGCGTGGACCATCGTCGCCACGTATCTCGTCGTGGGCCTGTGGTCGCGGCTGCGGTTTCTCGGCGCGTTCGCTTCGCCCGTTTTGTTCGCCATTGGCGTGTTTGCGCTGATGCCCTCGCTCGATCCGCCGCGCGGGCCGCAACCGAACTTCGCCAACGGCCTGACCAGCTTGCACGCGGCGACCATTCTGCTCGCGTACGGCGCGTTTGGCCTGGGCGCGGTGGCGGCGGGAATGTTTCTGACGCAGCAACACGATCTGAAATTCCACAAGCTCCGCGCCGTCCTCTCCATGCTCCCGCCGATCCAGCGGCTCGAATTCGTCACCGTTCGCTTCGTCATCATCGGTTTCGTGCTGTTCACCATCGGGCTGGCGCTCGGGGAACAACTGCCACACCCCGACGCGCTGCCGTACTGGAAGGAAACCAAGGTCCTCTGGTCCGGCTTCATGTGGTTCGTCTATGCGGCGCTGCTGGCGGGACGATTGTTTTTTTCCGCGTCGAGCCGGTTTTTTGCGATGGCCATGATCGGCGCGTTTATTTTTCTGCTCCTGACTTTCTGGAGCACCAACCTGCTTTCGTCCATCCACCATCCATGAGCGTTGTCGTCATCGGCCTGAGCCACCGTTCGTCGCCCGTGGAATTGCGGGAACGGTTCGCCTTTGTCGAAGCGAAAATTCCCGACGCGCTCACAGCCTTGCGCGCCACTGGCGCGGCCAGTGAAGCCGTGATTCTCTCCACCTGCAACCGTGT
Source organism: Verrucomicrobiota bacterium (assembly GCA_043781315.1). GTDB lineage: Bacteria > Verrucomicrobiota > Verrucomicrobiia > Limisphaerales > CAIQOK01 > CAIQOK01. Next base: position 4,256 of record JAYWBR010000464.1, read on the forward strand.
GGAGATTTACGCCGTGACGAATCTCGAACCCGCGCGGGCCTTCGCCGAGTTGAAACAATTTCTCAAGACCACGCACGCCTTCGACGCGCCGCTCACGGAAGAAGTTTACACGCTTGCCGAGCCGCACAGCTTGCATCACCTCTTCAAAGTCGCGTGCGGACTTGATTCCATGGTGGTCGGTGAAACCGAAATTCTCGGCCAGCTCAAAGTCGCCTACGATCTCGCGCTGAAACATCAGCACACCGGCGGCAAGTTGAACAAGGCCTTCCAGCGCGCCTTCAACGTGGCCAAGCAAGTACGCACCGAGACGAGCATCCAGCGCGGCAGCGTGTCCGTCGCCTCCGTCGCGGTGGAGCTGGCGCAAAAGATTTTTGAATCGCTCGCCGACCGCCACGTCATGGTCATCGGCGCGGGCGACACCAGCGAGAAGACTGCGCGCGCCCTGCTCTCGCGCGGCGCGAAGAGCATCATCGTGGCGAACCGTTCGCACGACCGCGCGCTCGCCCTCGCGACCGAACTCGGCGGCACGGCGGTGTCGTTCGAAAACTGGGCCGTGGAGTTTGAGAAGATTGACATCGCCATCAGCAGCACCGCCGCGCCGCATCACATCCTCGACCGCGCAAAGCTGGAGCCGTTGATGAAACTCCGCAAACATCGGCCGCTGCTGCTGATTGATATTGCCGTCCCGCGCGACATCCATCCGGAGGTGAACTCCATGCCGGACGTTTATCTCTACAACGTGGACGATCTCCAGACCATCGCGAACGACTATCTGAAGCAGCGCCACGAGGAAATCGCCCGCTGCGAAAAGATCATCGCTGAAAAAGTCAAAGCCCTGTTGGGCACGACTTCGCCAAAGGCGTACGTTCATACTTCCGGCGTCATCTCCCTCTCCTCCTCCTCCAAAAGAGGAGAGGGCCGGGGTGAGGAGGCAAAATTATCTGCAGCTCAAATCCCCTCACCCCAACCCTCTCCCCGCGCGGGCGGGGAGAGGGAGCCAGAAGCCGCGTCCAGTGGCACACCTGAACTAAGATTGCCTTTTCCTTATCTGCGAAAATCCGCACCATCTGCGGACTAAGAACATGCCCACCAACCCCATCATCATCGCCACCCGCGGCAGCGCCCTCGCGCTCGCCCAATCCAACATGATCCTCGCCCAATGCCGCGCGGCTTTTCCCGAGCAGGCGTTTGAATTGCGCATCATCAAGACCACCGGCGACAAAATGCAGACCGCGTCACTCGCGCAGGAAAACAAGGCCCTGCCCAAAGGACTTTTCACCAAAGAACTTGAAGTCGCCCTGCTCGACCAAAGCGCGGACCTCGCCGTCCACAGCCTGAAAGATTTGCCCACGGAATTGCCCGCCGGATTGAAGCTCGGCGCGGTGGGCGGAAAGCGAGAAGACGTGCGCGACGTGTTGATCTACCGCGACGCCGCCTTTCTCACGCATCACGCATCACGTTTCACGGGCAACCAACGCGGCTTTCCACCGCATTTGAAGGTGAAGGATTTGCCCGCCGGCGCAGTGATCGCCACCAGCAGCACGCGACGCAAGGCCCAACTGCTCGCGCACCATGGCGGACTCAAGATCGTGGACATTCGCGGCAACGTCGCCACACGGATGCAGAAGCTCATGGATCAGCCGGAGCTTGACGCCACCGTGCTGGCGCTCGCCGGCCTGACGCGCTTGAATTTCAAAATCACGCCCGACGGAAAAATTCTCGGCGATGCGGTGCCGGAAGGTTTGCTCGCGGTGATTCTTGATGTGAACATGATGCTCCCCTGCGTCGGCCAGGCCGCCATCGGCATTGAAATTCGCGACCATGATGAGCGGCTCGAAACAATCTGCGCGAAGTTGAATGACGCGAACACGTTTCAATGCGTCACGGCAGAGCGCTCTTTTCTCGCGGCGATGGGCGGTGGCTGCCAAAGCCCGGTGGGCGCTCATGCGGAAATCGTCGGCGACAAAATCCAGATGCGCGCCGTTTCTTTTTTGCACAACACCGTCAAGCGGGCCGAAGGAAAACGCCCGCTCACGGAAGCTGTCGAACTAGGAAAACAAATCGCGGCGGAGTTGAAGTAAGCCCTGCTCCGGAGCGCGGCTGTGTCCCGCGCCGCGCGGGATCAGCCGCAGCAGCTTCGCAATTCGTGACGCGTAAGATAAATCCAGAGCCTTGCGACCTTCGTCCGTGCTGCGGCTGGTCGCTGCGACACAGCCGCGCTCCTTATCGGAGGCGCGCGGCCTTCAGGCCGCTTCAACTTCCGCACGACCAGCAGTCACCGAACACCAAACTGTGATCCACCTTGAAGCGGCATAAATGCCGCGCGCCTTCCGCAAATCCGTTGCGCCGCAGCTAAAACGGATTTGAACACACACACTTTCGCTTGATCGTCATGCGTCACCATAAAAAACGAGAGCCGGACTTTCGTCCGGCTCCCGGTGAGAACAAATTTCTAATCCACTTCGACAACAATCTTGTTAAGGAGCGGCGTGGCAGACAGACGCCTTACTACACACACGGAACACTGCGCTTTACTCTCAACAACGACACCATCTTAACTGAAGCTTGGGAAGCCGCATGTCACCATTACTGGGGACAGGTAATCCATCGGCGTTTTTCAGTTGGACTCAAGGCTTAAGATGCCGCCGATGTTGCTCCAGTCTTCGCCGGGGTTCGGAAACGGCCGCCGCCAGCGCTGCTGAAAAAAGCCGCCGCCGAATTGCCGCTTTTCCTCTTCACCCGCTTGGAGTATAAACCGATGCAATAATTATGTGCGGAATCATCGGATACGTCGGAAAAAAAGCGGCCTCACCCATTTTGCTCGAAGGCTTGCGCCGCCTCGAATACCGCGGCTATGACAGCGCGGGCGTGGCCATTCTTCAGGACGCCGATCTCCTCATGCGCAAGCGCAAGGGCAAAATCAACGACGGCCTGGCCAAGCTGCTGATCGAGAAACCGCTCACCGGCTCGCTCGGCATCGGCCACACGCGCTGGGCCACGCATGGCGTTCCGTGTGATGAAAATTCCCATCCGCACTTTGACCAGTCCGGCCGGATCGCCATCGTCCACAACGGTGTGATGGAAAACTACGACCGCGTCAAACAGCGCCTGACCAAGGCCGGCCACACCTTTCACTCCAGCACCGACACTGAAGTTCTCGCGCACCTCATCGGCGAGCATTACGAAAAGCATTGCGGCAAAAATGGTGACACGAATCCGCTCGCGCTCGCGGTCTGCGATGCCTTGCGCGAAGTCATCGGCACGTACGGACTCGCGGTGGTCAGCCAGGATCATCCCGGCGTGATCATCGGCGCGCGGCGCGGTTCGCCGCTCATCATCGGCATCGGCGACGGGGAAAATTTTGTGGCCAGCGATGCCAACGCCATCGTCGCCCACACGCGCCAGGTGGTTTACCTGAACGACTACGACGTGGCGACCATCACCGCCGACCGGTTCGACGTGCAGAATCTCGGCACCGACACCGCCAACGTCCAGATCAGCAAGCTCGAATTTAATTCCCAGGACGCCGAGCGCGGCGATTACGAGCACTTCATGCTCAAGGAAATTTACGAACAGCCGCGCACGGTGGAGAACGCCCTGCGCGGCCGCGTGGATCACGAAAGCGCGACCGCCCGTTTCGGTGGCTTGAACATGAGCCTCGCGGAATTGCGGGGCATCGAGCGCATCGTCATCGCGGCGAGCGGCACGAGCTGGCACGCGGCGCTCGTCGGCGAATACCTGATCGAAGAACTGGCGCACATCCCGGTCGAGGTGGAGTTTGCGCACGAATTTTGTTATCGCAACGCTCCGCTCGAACGCAACACCGTGCTGCTCGTCCTCTCGCAGTCCGGCGAAACCGCCGACACCCTCGCCGCCCTGCGCGAAGCCAAGCGGCGCGGCCACAAAGCCCTGGCCATCGTCAATGTCGTCGGCAGCACCATTGCCCGTGAATCCGACGGCGGCATTTACATGCACGCCGGGCCGGAGATCGGCGTCGCCTCCACCAAGGCGTTCATCTCCACGCTCACGATTCTTTCGCTGCTCGCGGTGCATCTGGGGCGGATGCGGATGTTGTCCGCCGGTCGCGCCCAGGAAATTTTGAAGGCGCTCGAAGCCGCGCCAAAACAGATCGAAACCCTCCTCGCACAAACCGACGCGATCAAAGCCATCGCGACGAAGTATGCGGCGGCCGAAGATTTTTTCTTCCTCTCGCGCGGCTACAATTATCCGATCGCGCTCGAAGGCGCGTTGAAGCTCAAGGAAATTTCCTACATCCACGCCGAGGGCTATTCGGCGGCGGAAATGAAGCACGGCCCGATTGCGCTGATTGATGAAAAGACGCCGACGGTGTTTCTCGTGCCGCAGGATTCGATGTACGACAAGACGATGGCCAACCTCGCCATGATCCGCGCGCGCAAAGGTCCGATCATCGCCATCGCCACCGAAGGCGACACGGAAATCAGCAAAGTGGCCGCCGACGTGATTTATCTGCCGAAAACTTTGGAGCCGATCTATCCGCTGCTCGCGACCATCCCACTGCAACTGCTCTCGTATCACATGGCCGTCGCGCGCGGCTGCGACGTGGACAAACCCCGCAACCTCGCCAAAAGCGTGACGGTGGAGTGAGGCAGATTTTCCGCCGGTGAACTGGCGGGATTGAAACGGTCAGTGGGTCTGTGTCAGCCTTGGAAAAGCGGCGCTAAAGTCGCCGCAGTCCAAACGCTGACGCGACTGCCAGGTAACTCCAAACCTCGCGAAGCGTATGGACTGCGGCGCGTTCACCGCCGCTCTGGCCGGGGGACGGAATCGCGTTTGCGAACCCCGGCCAAAATCTGCGGCCCGGCAAATCCGCTTGCCGCCGCGCCGATCGCGGGCATAATAGAGTTCGTTCGAGCGCCGTGGAAGGGTGGCTGAGTGGTTGAAGGCACCTGACTCGAAATCAGACGTAGTCGCAAGGCTACCGTGGGTTCAAATCCCACCCCTTCCGCCACCTTCTTTACTGGAACGCCATTACACTCTGCCGCAAACTTTCCCCGTTTTTTCAGGCGCAATGGATGTGCCGGCCTAGGTCAAGCCCGCTTCCGCCTGGTAG
>JAYWBR010000465.1:0-3078 GCA_043781315.1 Verrucomicrobiota bacterium
GGTGTGGCTTCCGCGTTCAGGGTTTCGGCGATGAGCCGCTGAATCGCCTCGTTGCGCGTGAACTGCGCGAGTTGCTGCTCCAGCTCCGCGCGATCCAAATCCGTAAGCCCGGCCGCACCCAGCCGGTCGCGAAAGAATCCCGCCAGCGCGCCGCCCCATTCAGGATGATGGCCCGCGACCCAGGCGGCGGTCGTCCGCATTTCGACATTCGTTGAGTCGAGCAACGGCAGCACTTGCCCGGCTTTCAAGCTGCCCGCGTCCATCTGGTCGAGCGCGATCAAGGTGAGGCGCTGCATGAACCGGTTCGTCAGCCCCGCCGCCGTCGTTGCCGGATGGTTCAGTTCGATGAGCGCGTAAGTGAGCGAGTGTTCAAGGATGCGATCACGTCTCCGCAGCAGATGGTGCGAATCATAATCCGCGCTGCCGAGCAGCAGGCGAACCGCAAAATCCCCGTCCGATGCCGTCCGGCCACAAGTTTCGACGGCGGTTCTTTGCAACGCGACATTCGGACTGGCCAACGCATTTGAAAGTGCCACCACGGCGCGGCGTGAATCCAGTTCGCCCGCGATGATCCGGTTCCAATCGCGCCAAAGCCCCGCCGAATACAGGGCGACTTGAACTGTGGAATCATCCGGCGACGGCAATGAGTTCGTGCCGGATGGAAACGCTGAATCCACGGCCCGGCGTGCTTTCGGATCGTCAATCCGCGTCAACGCCCAGACGGAATTCCGACGCGCGGCCAGGTCTGTTGACTGCTGCAAGATTGCCACGAGTGCCGGGATGGACTCGGTCCCGCGCTTCACCAATTCCTGAACGGCGCGCTCCACGGTGGCGGGACGATCCAGCGAAAGCAGGGCCGCCAATGCCGTCGGAGTTGATTTCGCCCAGGATATTTTTGCATCGCGCGGATCGTCCACGCGCGTCATGCCTTTGCGGCGGATTCGGTAAATCGCGCCGAGCACGTCGGGCTTGGCGAGCTGCGAGGTCGGACAACACAGCTTATACCACGCGCCGGTGTCAATCACGAGCAGGCTGCCGTCGGCGTCCTCGATCACGTCGGTTGGATGAAAGTCGGTGCTGTCGGAAACGAGAAAATTGCTGTCGGTGGTTTTGAACGTCGCGCCGTCCGGCTGGAGCAGGTGGCGCGAAACTTTGTGCAGATTGAACTGGCAGCAAAACAGGTTGTCGCGATACGCCTCGCCGAAAACGCCCGACTTGTAGCGGATGACGGCGCACGGCGCGGCGGCGCCCATGTGCGTCATCACGGGCATGAGGTCGCCGGTGCGTTTGTGGCCGTCGAGCACATTGTTCACCTTGCCATAGACGCCGCCGTAGATCGCGTGGATGAGTCCGTCCCGATGGCCGGGCACTTCAAGATCAAAAAATGTCCCGCACAAAATCCGTTCACCTTCTGGCGTGAATGCGATCCCGACCGGATTATCCATGCCGCCAGTCATCACCGGTTCCAGCCGCGAGCCGTCGGGCCGCGCGCGGAAGATGTGCGCGGCGCGGCTCTTGAAAGGTTGGCCGTTGACCTCGTAGGTCTGCTCGGCGAACGCGCCTTTGCACCAATAAATCCAGCCGTCCGGTCCGAGAAACGGGCCGTGCAGATCATTCGCGCAGCCGGTCAATGTTTTGCCCTGATGCCATTCCACGCGCACGTCCGCCAAGCCGTCGTGGTTCGTGTCGGTGAGTTTCCAGAGGCTCGGCGGCGCGGCGACGTAGAGCGAGCCGTCATGCCACAGGCAGCCTTCCGGGAACATCAGCTTGTCCGCGAACACGACGCCCTTGTCGAACTTGCCATCGCCATCGGTGTCTTCCAGGCGCAGCACGCGATGATTGGGATTCGCCAGTTGGAGTTCCACTTTTTCATTCGAGCCGGAAGAGTCGGTGACGTAAAGCCGCCCTTGCTCATCGAAGGCACCGGAGACCGGGCGCGCCACCAGATTCGTCGTGCTGACCAGCTCCACCTCGAAGCCGTCGGGCACGGTGAGGGTTTGGTTCGCGAACTTGAATTGTGCTGCGGGCGACGTCAGCGTGATGAAGAACGAGAGTGCGAATAAATATTTCATCTTGGATCGTGTCATGATGCGCTGTGCGAAACGGAATAAAGGAATGGCCAGAGGCTACGCAACCCATCAGTTGGTGCAAATACCTCAATTGAGGGATGGGACTAAAACGTGTCTGGCCGGAAACTGCCGGAACTCCGTCGTCCTCGTCCTCGATTTTTTGGGGAATTCCGAGGACAACCACGAGGACGAATCGAAATGCGTAGGTGTCGTGGTGCTTAATTTGTCAGGAACGTCACGTCGTCGGAACTCAACCTCACCGCGTCCGGCAGGTTTGCGCCGTCGAGTTGGAGGATGAGCGTGTTCACGCCGGGCTTCAGTTCGCCGCTGAATTGCGCGCCCGCCTTGACCGCAACGCCGTTCAGCCAGGCAGCTTTCGCTTCACCAACCAGAGTGAACTTTGCCGCGCCACCTTTCGCGGATTCAAACTGGGTCGCCGCAAAAAATCCTGTCGAGCCGTCGCGTGACGGCATCGCAACGTCGCAGATGTCGCGCGACAGAGTGCCGTTCACCAGCGTGAAAATTTTCGTCGCCGCACCTTGCTTGAAGTCGCCGCGAATCACGTCTTCCATTCCGAGATGCGCGTTCGGGCTGGTGGTGTCGTAAAGCCGCCACGCCCGCGCGACACCGCCCTTGGCCGCATCGTAATCGCCGGGCTTCCCGAGCGCCGAAAGAAACTTGATGAGATCGAGCCGCTCCTCCGGCAGCAACGCATCCACGAGTCCGCCCGGCATCAACGATCCGCCGTTCACGCGCTGGGTGATGTTGGCCTTCACCACAGACACCTCCAGGCTGGCGGCGTTGCGGACGATGACCTCGTTGTCCGTTTCCTTTACGACGATGCCGCTGATTTCCTGATCGTCCTTCGTCGTGATGGTCGTGGAGTGAAATCCTTCCTTGATCTTGGCGTTGGGATAGAGCAACGACTCGACGAGATAATCCGCCTGCGCGCTCGCGCCGATGCTGGTCAGGTCCGGGCCGACCTTGCCGCCCGCACCGCCGATGGCGT
>JAYWBR010000466.1:0-3074 GCA_043781315.1 Verrucomicrobiota bacterium
GCCCTCGAAGCCGGGGTGAATGATTTCTTGATGAAGCCGGTGACCAAGGAGTCGCTGGAAGAAAAGCTTTTGATTCTCGGTTTGATCAACTAAAGCCACCACATGCCAAAAATTCGGGTATTGATCGTGGATGATTCCGTCGTGATCCGCCGGATGATCAGCGACGCGCTGGGCCGTGACCCGGCGATGGAAGTCGTCGGCATCGCCCCGCACGGCGGCATCGCGCTGCAAAAAATTCCGCAGGTCAACCCGGACGTCATCACGCTCGACGTGGAGATGCCGGAGATGGACGGCCTCACCACGCTGCGCGAGATCCGCAAAATTTATCCCAAGCTCCCGGTCATCATGTTCAGCACGCTTACCGGCAAGGGCGCGGCGACAACCGTGGAGGCGCTCTCTGCCGGGGCGAGCGATTACGTGGCCAAGCCTGCCAACGTCGGCAGCGTGGCCGAAGGCATGCAGCGGCTGGCGCAGGACTTGATTCCCAAGATCAAGGCGCTCTGCCCGCAGACCCCGGCGTTCACCGCGCCCAAACCGCCGTCGCGCCCGGCGACCGCAACACCCGGCGCCGGCGTGCCCGCGCTGCCAGCCAAACCCGCCGGGCCGATTGAAATCATCTGCATCGGCACGTCCACCGGCGGACCAAACGCGCTGGCCGAATTGTTCAAACAGTTTCCCGGCGAATGTCCCGTGCCCATCGTGATCGTGCAGCACATGCCGCCGTTGTTCACCGGCTTCCTGGCCGAGCGGTTGACGGCGCACTCCGCAGTCAAGTTCAGCGAAGGCGTCGAAGGCGAATTGCTTCAGCCCGGCCGCGCCTACATCGCGCCCGGCGGCAAACACATGGAGATCGTGCGGCAGGGGTTCACCAACCGGATCCAGCTGCACGAAGGGCCGCCGGAAAATTCCTGCCGCCCGGCGGTGGACGTGTTGTTCCGCAGTGTGGTTGGAATTTATGGCGGCAACGTGCTCGGCGTCATTCTCACCGGCATGGGTCAGGACGGGATGCGCGGCTGCGAACTGATCCGCGAACGGCGCGGCCAGGTCATCGCGCAGGACGAGGCCAGCAGCGTGGTCTGGGGCATGCCGGGCGCGGTGGTTCAGGCGGGTTTGGCAGACAAAATTTTACCGCTCGACCAAGTGTGCGGCGAGATCGTGCGCCGCGTGAAAGAGAGCCGGACGAAACCGGCCGGGGGAGTGCTCGTTGGGAACAAATAAATTTCATGGCCATCACCGAGGCAAATTTCAAATTTATCCAGGAGTTCGCGCGCGACACGGCGGCGATTGTCCTGGAGCCGGGCAAGGAATACCTGGTCGAGACGCGGCTCGCGCCCATCGCGCGGCAATCCGGCTTTAACACGCTGGACGATTTTGTCAGCGCCCTGCGCGCCGACCGCAAGGCGACGCTTTTTCACGAACAGGTGATTGACGCGATGACGACCAATGAGACCTCGTTCTTCCGCGACTTTCATCCCTTCGAGGCGCTACGGCAGCACATCCTGCCCAAGCTCATCGAGCAGCGCGCGGGCGTGAAAAAATTGAATATCTGGTCGGCGGCCAGCTCGACCGGCCAGGAGATTTACACCATCGCGATGGTCATCAAGGAACATTTCCCGCAGTTGAAAGATTGGAACATCAGCATCTTGGGGACGGATTTGTCGCCCACCGTCATCACGCAGGCCCAGCAGGGCATTTACTCGCAGTTGGAAGTCAATCGCGGCCTGCCGGCGGCGATGTTGTTAAAATATTTTTCCAAGGCCGACGCCAAATGGGCGGTGAAGGCCGACGTGAAAAAAATCACGGAGTTCCGCCAGATGAACCTTGTCAAACCCTGGCCGATCATGCCGGTGTTCGACATCGTGTTCATCCGCAACGTGATGATCTATTTTGACATCGAGTCGAAGAAAGGCATTTTGAAACGCATCCACCAATGCCTGCAACCGCAAGGCTACCTGTTTCTCGGCACGGCGGAGACGACGATGAACATTGATCCCGAATGGTCGCCCGTCCTGCTGGGCCGGGCCACCGTGCATCAAATTGCGGTCCCCCAGCAGAACGGCGTGCTAAAATGAGCCCCACTCCACAACCACACGACGGAGGTTGCCCATGGTGAATCTCGATGAACTCATCCATCAGGCGCAGTCGTTGAAGCCTCTGCCCGCGAGCGCGGTGCGGCTGGCCTCGCTGGTCAGTTCCACCGACACCGACCTGAGCGACATTTGCGACGTCATCGCCTACGATCAGGCGCTGACGCTTTCCCTCCTGCGCGCCGCGAACTCCGTGGTCAGCGCCCCCACCAATGTCATCACCCAGGTGCATGAAGCCGTGTTCCGGCTCGGCGGCGCACGCATCCTCGCACTGGCCATGAGCGCCAACACCAGCGGACTGTTGAAACAAAATGCGTCCGCCTATGGCTTGAGCGAAGGCGCGTTGTGGCGACATTCCGTCGCCGCCGCCGCCGCCGCCGAAACCCTGTCTGGATTTACGTCCGTGGCCATCCCACCCGAAACCTTCACCGCCGCCCTGCTGCATGATCTGGGCAAACTGGTCATGAGCCGTTTTCTGAGCGCACAGGATTTGGAAATGATTCACCGCGCCCAAACCGAAGGCGGAATCGATCCACTCGCCGCCGAAAGCCAGATTCTTTCCGTCCACCACGGTGAACTGGGAGGTATCATCGCCCAGCACTGGCAGCTCCCGGAACGCATCGTCAAAGGCATCATCTATCACCACACCCCCGCCGCTGGCGACGATCTGATTTGCGATGCCGTTTATGTGGCAAATCTGATTGCAAAATCCGTCGAAACAACCTCGCCACTGCCCCGGTTGGATAGCGAAGCTCTGGCCCGGCTCGGGTTGTTGGAATCCCAATTGGCAGGACTGACTGCCTCGACACACAGTCATTTTGAAAGTGTGAGCGCGCGTTACAATACAGTTTGAGGTCGAGAATCGCCTGTGTCGGAGCTTTGATTCAGACCCTCTTGTATGTTTATTTTCATCTTCCTTGTTTGGCTGAAAGCCAAACGGGAAGATGAGGCCGCCTTCCCCCCGGCCGGGGGGAAGGCGGCGGCGCG
>JAYWBR010000467.1:0-25507 GCA_043781315.1 Verrucomicrobiota bacterium
GGCAGTGCGCGAGGCTGTTTCCGCCGGGCTGGAAGCCACGGCTCTACGTCCGCCAGGATGGCCGACGCTACGGTTGCGGTAGGGCGGTGCTGCCGCACCTCCAAGCGTCGCGGCAGCGACGCCCTACCAATGCACCGGTTATTTTTGAGGATGGGTATCACCCCCAAAACCCGCGTCCGTAATTTTAGGGGTTGAACCGACCCCGGTCTGGTGCTAGAAACTTTGAAACGACATGAAAACTTCCATTCGCCAAGTCTTGGGGATTTTCCTTTTGCTGGTGACTTTTCGCGCCTCGGCCACGACGCGCTATGTGGATTTGAACAGCACCAACGCCACGCCGTCCTTCACCGACTGGTCCACCGCCGCCACGAACATTCAGGATGCCATTGACGCGGCGGTGGCTGGCGATCTCGTGCTGGTGACGAACGGGGTTTATGCGACGGGCGGACGCGTCGTCTATGGTTTCATGACCAATCGCGTGGTGATCAACAAGGCCGTCACCGTGCAAAGCGTCAATGGAGCGGCGGTCACAGTGATTCAAGGCAATCAACCAACTGGGAATAACGCCGTGCGCTGTGTTTACCTCACCAACAACGCAACGCTCATTGGTTTCACCCTGACCAATGGTGCGACGCGAAGCACCGGTGACTTGGCGAATGAGCAAAGCGGCGGTGGAGCCTGGTGTTTTTCCACGAGCGGCAAGTTGATCAATTGCCTTGTTGTCTCAAATTCATCGGTTCGAAACGGCGGCGGAGTCTATCACAGCACGCTTAATAATTGCCTGTTAATGGGCAATTCATCTGACTTTGGCTATGGCGGTGGAGCCTCAGGATCTTTGCTTACGAACTGCACTCTAATCGGTAATTCAGCGCAAAATGGAGGGGGAGGGGCAAGCAATGGAGGGGGATTGGTCAACTGCACCGTTGTTGGTAACGCAGCATTCTTAGGAGGGGGCGGTGCTTGGGAGTCGCAAGCATGGAACTGTATCATTTACTATAACACCGCTCCCAATTTCTTTTTTGGTTCTGGCCCGATGATCAATTGCTGCACAACACCAATGCCTCCTGGTACCGGCAATTTCACCAATGCACCAATCTTCGTGGATCTCGCGAGCAGCGATTGTCATCTCCAATCGAACTCACCCTGCATCAACGCCGGAAATAATCCTACGTCACCACCAGCACCGACCTCGACGGCAACCCACGCATCGCTGGCGGCACGGTGGACATCGGCGCGTATGAGTATCAATCTCCGTCGTCCATTCTCTCCTACGCCTGGGCGCAGCAGTACGGTTTGCCCACGGACGGCTCGGCGGATTTCACCGACCCCGACGGCGACGGCTTGAACAACTGGCAGGAGTGGATTGCCGGAACCACGCCCACCAACTCGTTGTCCGTTCTGAAAATGTTTTCTCCTTCCAACAACCTGCCCGGCTTGAAAGTCAGTTGGCAGAGCGTGAGCGGGAAAATTTATTTCCTCCAACGCAGCACGAACCTCCTAGCCCAACCCGCATTCTCCTCCATCAAGAGCAACCTCACCGGCGCAGCCACCACGACGACATACTCGGACACCACCGCCACGAACGGCGCGCCATACTTCTACCGCGTCGGCGTGCAATAAATTATTTGTAGGAGACGACGTAAGGAGTCTCTAACTATTGAGATCGCACAATTGAGATCGCACAATTGAGTGATACGCACGCGGACGGTCGTGGCGCGCGGCGTTTACGCCGCTTCATTGGACGAACTGCAAGCGGGCCAAGTATTTTTTGCACCTGCCGACGCGGAATGTTGAAGCGGGCTAAAGCCCGCGCCCCGTCACTCTATTACGCGAGCTTCAATAAAACGTTCTTCTGTGGGCGCCTGATTCACGGGCGAAGCCATTTGAGTCTCGTCACCTCGACTCCTACCAAGCGTTGATGGACTTGTGGTAAGGGCGTGTCGCTGTCGCGACGCGCCTTGCGGTTCATAAAAATTGTGGCGCGCTGGCAGTAGGTGTGGTTTTTCCGCCGGGCTGGAAGCCACGGCTCTACGGCAGGCAGGATGCCCGCCGCTACTTTTGAAAATCCACTGGAGTTTTTCCGGCGTTGGTGCATTGGTATGGCCGACAATGTTGGCAACTCCTGAACTCAGACACGCAGCGGCACAGTCTTTCCGGCTGGAGAAAGTGCTGCCGCACTGGCGCGACATTCCGCTGTATCAAAACCTGCCGCCGGGCGGGGATTTTTCCCAACTGCCGATCATCACCAAGCGCGAGTTGAGCGAGGGTTTTCCCGGCAACTTTCTGCGCGCCGGTCAGAATCTCGAAACGTTGCTGGCCGCCAAGCAGGTGGAATTGGAACACACCTCCGGCACTTCAGACGAGCGCACGCCGGTGCTGTTCGGTCGCGGCTGGTGGAACGAGCAGGAGGCGCGCGTGCTGCGGCTGAATCCCTTCGTCGCGCAAGTGCTAGACGAACATCCCGCCGCCCGCCGCGCCACGCTCACGCCGCCGGTCTGCAACGGACTCGTGTGTTTTTCCAACTGGCATTCTCAATCCGCCCGGACGGTGGACCAAACTTTGTTCGTGAATCTGGCGCGGATTCCGTTTGTGCTGGCTGAAAAAGAATTCGCCCGCATGGCGGCGGAGATTTCCGAATGGTCGCCGCAGTTTCTGGATCTCGATCCGGTGCATGGCGCGTGGTTCGCGCTGTACTGCGAACGCAGTGGCCTTCGGTTTCCATCGGTGCGTTTCATTCTTTGCAGCTACGAATTTGTCAGCGTCGTGCATCGGCGGATCATTGAGCGGGTGTTTGGCGTGCCGGTTTTCAATCTCTACGGTTCGACGGAAGCCGGCCACCTGCTCATGCAAAACGAACGCGGCGAAATGGAACCTTGCCCGGAAAATGCCCACTACGAAATCCTCGCCCCGGACGCGTGCGGCATCGGCGATCTGGTGGTGACGACGTGGACGAACGAGTTCATGCCGCTGCTGCGCTACCGCACTGGCGATCTCGCGCAACGCAGCGGTTCGCCGGACGCGCCGCATTATTTGATTCACGGACGCTCCCGCGACGGCTGGCGGCGGCGGGATGGTCGCCGGGTGACGACGCTGGAGATGGATCAATGTTTCCAAGGGGTTGCTGGCATCGCGCATTACCAGCTTCGCCAGACTGCATCGGACGCGGGACAGTTGCAATTCGTGCCCGACCGCATTCCGCCGAGTGCAGGGGAATTAAAGCTCGTGACCTCGCGCCTGGAAGAGTTGCTGCAATTGCCGCATCGGATCGTTCCTGAACTGGTGGAAAAACTTCCGCCGCTCGCGTCGGGAAAATTCCGCCTGACCCAGGGGCTTTGACCGCCGCCGACATGCGACTGCATTTCAAAACCTTTGGGCAGGGCCGCCCGATCATCATCCTGCATGGCTTGTTCGGCTCTTCCGACAACTGGCTGGGCGTCGCGCCGAAACTTTCCGAATCGTTTCAACTTTTCATCCTCGATCTGCGCAACCACGGGCAGTCGCCGCACAGCGCGGAGATGAGCTACCCGTTTATGGCGGGCGACGTGGCGGAGTTTTTGGCGGCGCGGCAATTGCCGGGGGCGGTGGTCATGGGACATTCGCTGGGCGGCAAGGTGGCGATGCAGCTGGCACTGACGCAGCCGGAGCGCGTGGAAAAACTCATCGTGGCGGACATGGCGCCGCGGGTTTATCAGCCGTCGCACGCCCGGCTGATCGCCGCGCTCCAGTCGCTGGATTTGACCACGTTTCAAACGCGGCAGCAGATCGAGGAGGTGCTGGCTGAAGAAATTCCCAGCCTGGCGGTGCGGCGGTTTCTACTGAAAAACTTGGGCCGTGCCGAGGCGGGCGGGCTGGTTTGGAAAATGAACCTGCCGGCCATCGCGGAAAATTATCCGGCGCTCGGGGAGGCCATTGCCGCGCCGGTGCCATTTGCAAAACCCAGCCTGTTCCTTCGCGGGGGCAAATCCAATTTCATCCGCGCAGAAGACGAGCCGATGATCCGCGCGCTGTTTCGGCAGGCCGAAATCCAGACCATCGCCGGTGCGGCGCATTGGGTTCATGCGGACAAGCCGGAGGAATTCGCCGGCCGGGTGCGGGCTTTTTTGGAGGCGGATTGAGTGGGGGATTTACGCCGCGAATCTTCACTAATCTTCGCTGATAAAAATTTTGAGCATGGCTCGTGTGCAAAAACTTTATCCCGCTGGCCCACCCGGATTAGCGAGGATCAGCGCAGATTAGCGGTGCAAATCAGAGTTCCGTTTGATTGCGGTGGGATTTGTTCTAATCTGGAAAGCGCATGGCAGACAAACCGGACAGTTCAGAAATTCGTGATAGGTGGGTGGAGAAATTTCTCGCCCATCTCGCCACGGATCGCGGCGCGTCGGTTTACACACAGCGCAATTACCGGCAGGCCCTGGGGGATTTTGCGCGGTGGCATTTGCAGGAACGTCGGTCGGCACCCGCGTGGGAGACGCTGCAACGCGATGACTTCCGCACGTTCGTCCGTTTCCTGGGCCGGCAAAATCTGGGTCGCGCGGCGACTGCGCTGCGGTTCTCGGCGCTGCGGACGTTTTACAAATTCCTGATTCGTCACGGCGCGGTGGCGAGTTCGCCGATCAAGAACATTTCGTTGCCGAAACTCCCCAAGCGGCTGCCGAAATTTCTCACGCCCGACCAGATGACCGCCCTGCTGGAAGCGCCGCTCAAACCGCTCAAGGAAAAAACCCTGAAGACGCGCGGTCGGCCCGTGTCCGCCAGTCTTTGTCTCCGCGACGCGGCAATTCTGGAAACGATTTACTCCTGTGGTTTGCGCGTGAGTGAACTTGCCGGATTGCGGGGCGAGGACATTGACGCGGGCGAATTTCTCGTCCGAGTGCGCGGCAAGGGCAAGAAGGAACGCCTCTCGCCCATCGGCGAAAAGGCGTTGCAGGCGATTGAAAAATACTGGAGCACGCTGCCGCGCCGGCCCGCCCAAAACGAGCCGGTTTTTCTGGCGCACACGCGCGCGATTTCGCCCGTGGGCATCGAGGATATTTCACGCCGGTTGAAAAAGTATCTGGTCATCGCGGGACTCGATCCGGGCCTGACGCCGCACAAGTTGCGGCACAGTTATGCCACGCATCTGCTGGACGCCGGGGCGGACTTGCGGAGCGTGCAAGAACTGTTGGGCCACGCGCATCTGGTGACGACGCAGGTTTACACGCATCTGACGACCGAGCGGTTGAAGAAGGCCTACGACGCCGCGCATCCGCGGGCGTAATTTGGACTGCGGCGGGAAGCGAAGCGCCACGCCGCTTTTGCGCGGATTACCAACCAACCTTGCCGGTATCTGAAAGCGCCGGCGCCGCTGCCGCTCTGCCGGCGCAGTCCAAGAGGCTGATTACAGCCGAATTGCTTCCCGCTTCCTCTGCTCCAGCCGCCAGGATTCTTTGTAGCCAACTTCCCGCGCCAGTTCGATGGCTTCGGCAAAGTTCATCCCCACTTCACCCGGCGCGTGGGCGTCGGAACCGAAGGTGATCGGCACGGCTTTTTGAAAAGCAAGCTGGAGGATTTCGCGGCTGGGATAAATTTCTTTGCAATCCTTGCGCAGGCCGGCGGTGTTGAGTTCGATGGCGCAACGGCTTTTCTTTGCGGCATCCAGAAATTTTTCGTAGAGCGGCGTGCAGTCGCGCGTCGGACGGTGGCCGAACTTTTTCGGCAGGTCGGCGTGGCCGATGATTTCAAACAGGCCGGTCTCCGCCGCCATTGTCAGGCGGTCGAAGTAAGTGGTCCAAACTTCAAAGGCGTCGCGGTGTTTCCACTCGGAAAGTTTGTACGGACTGTCCACAGCCCAGGTGTCCGAAACGTAATGCACCGAGCCGATCAGATAATCCCACGGATGCCGCGCGGCGAGTTCGTGAATCCAGTCCTCGTGGCCGGGCAGGTAGTCCACTTCGAGCGCGAGGCGGATGGTGAGCTGCGGAAATTCCTTTTGCGCGAGCCGGACTTTGGCGACGTATTCATCCAGTTGATCGGCGCGCATCCGCCAGTCGTCGAAGTCATCCCGTTGCATCGGCGAATGATCGGAGAAACCGATCTCGGTCAAACCCACTTCCAGTGCGCGACGGGCGTAGTCCACGGGTTCGCCGACCGCGTGACGGCAGAGCGGCGTGTGCATGTGGTAATCTGGCGGCAACAACATGCGCGAAGTGTCGGCTGGGAAGGGGAGCGAAGGCGAGTCGAAAAGGGAGTGTCATGCGTGAGGCGTGAGGCATGAAACGTGATTTTTGGCGGGTGCATTCCTGCATTATTCACGTTTCACGCCTCACGTTTCACGTTCCCAGAATGACTCGGGTATTTTTGAGGCGTTAGTTTGAACGCAGCACCCGGAGTCGCCGCAGTGGCACCGCAAAACCCTCCGGAGAACTCCGGGAATTCAAAATAATTCGAGCTGCCGGCGATTTCGTCATTGAAATTTCCGCCGGAGTTTGTTTCAATGGCGCAGTCATTCGCATGAATTCGCCGACGCCCATTTGTCCGCCGAATAAACCCACCGAAGGTGAGCGGGCGGCGCTGGTCAACCTGTTGACGGATGATGATCCCGTCGTCTATCTGACGGTGCAAAAGAAGATTCTCTCCTGCGGCCCCGAGGCGAGTGAATGGCTGCGACCCCACGTTTTGAGCGCCAATCCCGTGCTGCGCCGCCGTTCGCGGGAAATCGTGCGGCACTTTGCGCAGGCCGACGCCGACACGCAGTTTCTTTCGTTCTGCCAGCTGCCCGGCGAAGATCTTGACCTTGAGGCCGGCGTGTGGCTGCTGGCGCGGACGAATTATCCCGACATCAATGTGGAAGCGTACCGGGCGATGCTGGACGGCTACGCGGCGGAGCTGCGCGAGCGGCTTGATCCCAGCGCCGACGGTCAGAAAACCCTTGAGGCCATCAACAAATATCTGTTCGAGGAACTGGGTTTTGCGGGCAATGAAGTGGCCTACTACGATCCCCAAAACAGCTACCTCAATCGCGTGATGGATCGCCGGATGGGCAATCCGATCACCCTCAGTCTGCTTTACATTTTGCTGGCCCAGCGGCTGTGGCTGCCGGTGACGGGGATCGGCCTGCCCGGCCATTTCATCTGCCGGTATAAATCGGTGACCGAGGAATTATTCCTTGATGCGTTCAATCGCGGCAAAACCATGTCCCGGGCGGATTGCGTCCAGTTTCTCGCGCATCTGACCGAGGAAGCGCGGGCCGAGACGCTGACGCCGGCCAGTTCGCGCCGTATCCTAGCGCGCAATTGCAATAATCTCCACCAGATTTACCGCCAGCTCGGACTCAAGGAAGAGACGCTGCGCATCAGCCGCTACGCCGCCGCGCTGGCGCGCTGACGCGGATTATTTCGGGAGCGCACGCCACTGCCAGCGCGCGATCCAGGGGTCCAGTCGCATCAGCAGCCAGAACGCAAGCCGCTGCTTTACCCGTCGCCAGACCGTTCGTCCGTCGTGCCACGCCGCCAGCTCAATGCGCCGGCAGTGCGGCAGGGTTTCCGCGAAGATTTTTCCCGCCGCCCCGGCCAGGCCGGGTTGCTCCAGGCGGAGCATCAGCTCGTAATTGATCTGGAGGCTGCGCGGATCCAGATTCGACGAACCGGCATAAACCACCGCATCCGCAAGCAGCAGCTTCGCGTGCAGGATCTGCGGCTGGTATTCGTAGATTTCCACCCCGCCCTTGAGGAGCCGGTGGTACAGGCTGCGGCCGGCCAGTTGCGACAACGCCACGTCGGATTTTCCCGCGAGCACCAACTGCACACATCCGCCGCGCCGCACGACGCGGATCAAGGCCCGCTGCATCCGCCGCGCGGGCAGGAAATACGCCGCCATGATTTTCACCTCGCGGGCCTGGGCCAGATCGTTGAGCAAGGCGCGTCCGAGCGGATTCGGCCCCCGCCCCGGCCCGCTCAACAGCAGGCTTGCGCCGGGGCCGGCCACGGATTTTTTCGCGTTGGATTTCCGCAGTCGCGGAAAGCGTTTGTGCCGGAACTCCGCCCGCGCAAACATTTCCGCGAACGACTCCGCCAGGGCCGCCGCCAGCGGGCCGGTGATTTGGAGTCCGAGATCGCGCCAGCCGCGCGTGACACCGTCGCCCTCGTATTCGGCCGCCACGTTGAAGCCGCCAATGAAGGCGAGCTGGCGGTCGCAGACGAGCAGCTTGCGATGATTGCGGATCCAAAATCGTTTCAGCGCCACCGGATTGAACAGCCGGGCTTCCCCGCCGGCCTGGCGCAACGACGCCCAAAAATCGCCGGGCAGCGTCAGGGAGCCGCCGGCGTCCACGAGGGCGCGCACGCGGACGCCGCGCTGCGCCGCGCGGGTCAGGGCATCGCGGAACCGCTCGCCCAACGGACTGGCCTGGAAAATGTACATTTCAAAACAGACGGAAGATTGAGCGGCCTCGAGCGCGGCCAGTTGGGCGGAGAAAAATTCGTCCCCGGTGCAAAACCACTGCTGGCCGGAGCCGGTTTCGGTTGGCGACATGCGCGGACAGGCTAACGGGCCGTTCCCGGACTAGCAATCCCAGCCGAAAGCAAACCCAGGGCTGACGCATTCCTTTGGTTATGCGAGATGACGACGACGGACTCCTTCTCTCCGCTCAAGCGCGGAGAGCTTCCACGGTCCGCACCAGGCCGCGATTTGATCCCCTGAACCGGCGGCGGCAAATCCAAAGATTGGGGAAAGGCAAAGGTGGGGTTTCGTTTTCAATCTTTGTCGTTCCCCAAGCTTTGGGTGTTCGATGGTGGATGTTGAATGTTGAATGTTTCGGGAGCTTCATGGGGAGGGGATTTTAATTTGAAACCGTTGGCCTCCTCTCCCCGGCCCTCTCCGCTCGGGGGAGGAGAGGGAGAAAATCCCTCAGTTCGCACGGTTTGTTGGCTGTAGGCGGCTGCCCTGAAAGCTGGCCGCTGGCGATGGCCACTCCCGCCACTATTTTTCGTCCAAGGAAATCCCCTCCAGCACCGGCGAATTGCGGATGCTGGCGTGGTTGACGGAATTAAATTTTGCGGCGGGGACGCCGGGCGCGAGCTGCGCCTTGAAGTTGGCAATTTCCAAACCGTCCACATCCACGCAAGCCAGGGCCGGGCGCAAATCTTCCTTGTCGAAACGCACGTTGATGTTGGCCAGTTCCAGTCCGCGCACGTGCCGCGCAAAAACCCCGTAGGCCGGCAGCGTGCCGATTCTTCCGGGTTCAGGGTAGCCCGTCCCAAGTTCCTTCGGGATGATGGCGGCGTCCGCCGCCGTGCCGCCGCCTTGGCTCGTGAGCCGGATATTTTCCAACCGCACGCCTTCGATGGGCTGCTCCGGCAGACCCATGATCTGGATGCCGCTCATCCTGCCCACGCCGTCGGCGATGATATTTGAAATCAAAATGTTTCGCATCCGGCTGTTCGTCGTCACGCCCGGCGTGCGGTTGCGTTTGCCGGTGGTCAGGTAAATCGCGTAGTCCGGCACGTCCATCATGGTGAGGTTGTTGACGGTGATGTTTTCGAGAATGCCGCCGTCCACTTCTTCCAGCGCGAGGCCGCGACAACTGCGGAACGTGCAGTTGGCCACGGTGCAGTTGCGGAAGCCGCCGCTGGATTCCGTGCCGAACTTGATGCGGCCATAACCGCTCTTGGCGGGCTTCATCGTGCCATCCAGCAACGTGCCTTCCAGAAATCCGGAGACCTGGCAGTTGACGATGGTGAGGTTTTCCGTCAGGCGGATTTCGCCGAGGGCGTAGGTGCTCTTCGGACAAAGGCCGTCGTCATTGGGCGAGTTGATGCGGCAGTTGGAGACCATCGTGTTGCGGCAGCAGTCAATGTCAATGCCATCGCGGTCGGTGTCCATCGTCACGTTGTCCACCGTGAGGTTGTCGCAGCCGGTGACGAGAACGGCGAAGTGGCCGCCGTGAACAATCGTGACGTCGCGGATCAAAACATTTTTGCAGAGCTTGAGCGCGATGGCTTTGTTGCCGAGCCGGACGGCACCGTCCTTCATTTCCGCGCCGTGGGTGGAGATGTTGTTCAGCTCGCTGGCGAAGCCGCACATTTTGTTGAGCAACTGATCGGCGCGCACCAGGCCGCCGCCGTTGATCATGCCATGGCCGGTGATGAAGACGTTCGTCAGATTTTCACCCCAGATGAGGCTGTTGTGAAAATAACAGTGGCCGCCGTCCTGATACGGATTGTTCGTCCACGACTCGGTGAAATCATAGGCGTTCAGGTTTTGCGGCGCGCCGAGGATGACCGCGCCGGCGTCGAGATGAAGATCAAGGTTGTTCGTCAGATGAATGCTGCCGCTCAGATACGTGCCGGCGGGAACAAACACCGTGCCGCCGCCGGCCTGCGCGGCGGCCTGGATCGCGCGGTCAATCGCGGGGCTGTCCAGATTTTTCCCGTCGCCGACCGCGCCGAAGCTGCGGATGTTGAAGACGGTTCGCTCGCCCGCCGTCGGCTGCGCGAACGTGCGGGTGGCGGCAACGGTGAGCGCGCAAAGAAGAATGGACAGCCAGCGGTTTTTCATATTGGTTGGCCGGACTCTAACAAACTTTTCCGGCGTGGCAACCTTCGGCCGCCTGCCAAAATTGGCGAGGGTTCCGCAGCCGGGCCATCTGGCAATCCATGAAACCGAAAGCCCGCTGCAAAATAGTTCTGGTGACCGCGCCGGATTTGAAAACCGCGCGCAAGCTGGCGCGGGCCGCGCTCGCCGGGCGGTTGGCGGCCTGTGCGAATCTCGTGCCCAAGATCGAATCGCACTATTGGTGGCGGGGTAAAATCGAGTGCAGCGCGGAGGTGCTGATGATTTTCAAAACGACAGCCCGTCGGTTGGCGGCTTTGGAAAAACTCGTCGTCAAACTGCATCCGTACGACACGCCGGAGTTTGTGGTCGTGAATCTCAGCGCGGGCAATGGCCGCTATCTGGCGTGGCTGGCGGCGGCATGCCGGCAGAGCAGGCTTGTCTCGCGGCGGGGAATGTGCCAATAGTGCTGGCATGACTCGCCGCAATTTGTTTTCGCTGCCCGCGGTGGTTTTTTGTCTGCTTCATGTCCTCCCGGTCCTCCCGGCCCGCGCCCAATCCCCACCGGTGCTGTCGTTGCAAGTCACCGGTGGCGTGGCTTCGATCCAGGTCAACGGCGACGTTGGCAGTCCGTGCGCGCTTCAGTTTGCCACCAACCTGGCGGGCGGCCCCGTCTGGCTGACCCTGTCGAATTTCTCGCTGGCGGGCAGCCCGTCGTCGGTGGCCGACCCGGCGCGGGCCACGAATCAGCAGCGGTTTTATCGCGTGGCGGTGATCGTGCCCACCAACGCGGCGTGGATTCCCGCCGGCACCTTCACGATGGGCAGCCCGACCAATGAACTGCTCCGCAATCTGACCGAAACGCAGCATGTCGTGACGTTGACCAAAAGTTTCTACCTCGCCAAATATCCGGTGACGCAGGGAAATTATCTGACGCTGATGAGCACGAACCCAAGTTACTACACGCCGGCCAACGGTTTTGCGGCGGACGTGAACCGGCCGGTGGAGCAGGTGTCCTGGTCGGACGCGACGAATTATTGTGCGAAGTACACGCAACAGGAGCGGACGGCGGGGAGAATTTTGGCGAACTGGAGTTATCGTCTGCCCACCGAGGCCGAGTGGGAATACGCCTGCCGCGCCGGCACCACGACGCCGTTTTACACGGGCACGAATCTTCTGTACGGCATGGCGAATTTCAATGTGCAGTACGAGTATGTCGGCGGGGTGGGTTTGACCAACAGTTCCGGCGGAATTTTTTTGAACCGTCCCAGCGCGGTAGGCAGTTACGCGCCAAACGCGCGCGGGCTGTATGACATGGCGGGCAACGTCTGGGAGTGGTGCGCGGACTACTGGTCGGGAAATTATTCGACGAACAGCGTGAGTGATCCACAAGGCCCGGCCACCGGCATGGCCCGGGTTTTTCGGGGTGGTGCTTTCAACAGTCAGGGGGATTTTTGCCGATCCGCCCGGCGCAACAGCACGAGTCCGGGCGCGGCCGTCAACACCCTTGGCTTCCGCGTGGTCTTGTCCGGGCCGTGATTTCTGCCGGCGGAAAATAATTTCCGATTGAACAACCCGGGCGCTTGAGTAAATTCGCCTTCAGTGAATGACCCGAATCTAATTCCGGTTTTGTTGTTGATCCTGGTCGGGAGCGTGCTCGGTGGGGCGGCGGTGATGGTGGCGCTCATCCTGCACTGGCGTAAACACGGGGTTCTCTTCAATCCTCCGGCGGGCATTCGCAGCCTGTCATTTTCCCCCGGCAGCCGGTTTTCCCAAGTGGTGTTTCAACATCGTCCGGCGGCGTGGCTGGCCATTCGCAGCCGCAACTTGCCCGTCGTCCAAGCCGCGCTGGGCTTGACCAACCCTCAACCCTGCACCTGGATGGAGGGCATTGTTCGCGAGCAAAAACTTTTTATCGCACCGCCCGTCAATGGCTGGATTCTTGTCGTCGGCTCCGGCCTGCCGGATGCGGGGGATGATGTGGACGTCACTTTCAAATTCCTGCTGGAGCTGAGTCACAAGCTGGGCCATGTGCAATACTTCGCGGCGAACCGCGTGCTCGGCCATCACGCTTGGGCGATGCTCGAGGCCGGTCGCGTGGTGCGGGCCTATGCCTGGGCCGGTCAGACGTTGTGGAATCAAGGGGTGAAAACCCGGGCGGAACTGGAGCTGGGGCTGAAATGTTTTCGTTACTTCGAGGGACCCGAACGGATTGCGTTCGGCCAGATGGACATGGTGGCGCTGAACACCGAGAAAGTTCCGTTGCTGGCGGCGCGCTGGAGTCTGGACCCGGCGGCCATTGACGAACGGCTGCTGGTCAGGACACGCGGCATTGCGGAAACTTCCTGAGGGCGACCCATCGTCTTGCAGTGCCGCCAGCTTCGTAAATACTTCAATTCAGCGGTTTTTTTAATTGGCAATTTGGTGGGTTTTCCTAGCCGCCTTGTGAACCCGGCACCGCCACCCTCGGGCTGCTTGGCGCGGCGGCGTGCTTGATCCGTCGGAAACTCCGCAGCTAAATCGCTCTTAAAAACTCAAGCCGACCCGCGAGGGTCGGCTTTTTTATTTCCCGAGTTCCGTCAGACTTGTTTGGGGAGCGGTTGTGCCATCGGCGATTCATCGTGGCGTCGCGAGGATCCGAGTTTAAACATCCAGCCGCCGACAACCCGGTTCAACGCCCCATCCAGCCGCCGTCCACCAGCAGCACCGTGCCGTGAACATACGCCGACGCTTCCGATGCGAGGTAAACCGCCGCGCCTTGAAAATCCGCCGCATCGCCCCAGCGTCCCGCCGGGATGCGCGCGAGAATCTGCTGGCTGCGGACGGGATCATTGCGCAACGCCTCGGTGTTGTCCGTGCTGATGTAGCCGGGCGCGATGGCATTCACATTCACGCCTTTGGCCGCCCACTCGTTGGCGAACGCCTTCACCAGCGAGCCGATCCCGCCCTTGCTCGCCGCGTAGCCGGGCACGGTGACGCCGCCCTGAAAGGTGAGCAGCGACGCGGTGAAAATAATTTTTCCCGAGCCGCGCGCGACCATGTCCCTGCCGATCTCGCGCGTCAGGATGAACTGCGCGTTGAGATTCGTCTCGATGACCTTGTCCCACAGCTCGTCGGAATGTTCGGCGGCGGGCTGGCGCAGAATCGTCCCGGCGTTGTTGATGAGAATGTCAATCTGCGGAAAATCCTTTTTCACCTGCGCGATGAAGGCATACAGCGCGGGCCGGTTGGAAAAATCCGCCGCGTAGCCCTTGAACGAACGCCCGCGTGCGCGCACCTCTTTTTCCACGTCGCTGTCCGGCGCCAGCGTGGCGCTGACGCCGACGATGTCCGCGCCCGCTTCCGCCAGGCCGAGGGCGATGGCTTTGCCGATGCCGCGTTTGCAACCCGTGACGAGGGCGGTCTTGCCGGTGAGCTTGAATTTGTCGAGCAGGTTCATCATTCGTCAAAGGTTGGCGATTTACGCCGGTCAATCAAGACTTCATGGCGGCGGAGCGCGACCTCCAAGTCGCTTCAATGTGAGCTGGTGCGAGGCGTGGGAAAATTCGGGGGCGCGTTTCACAGCGGACGAGGAGGCGCGTGAACGCTGCGCTCCGGTTTTGCCCCCACCAGGCTGCAGCATTCAGCCCAGCGCAGCTCGCCTTCCGCGCCGAAGCGCAGCGCCGGGCAGGTCAGCGCAGCAGGAAACTGGCGAGGGCATCCCAAGCCGGAGTCGTTGCAATCTGGGCCACCATGAAGAACCAGATCACCATGACGGCAAAACCGACGGCGAACCACCGGTCAAACTTCCGAAACACCGCGCATTTGGCGATGAGGAACACGCCGCCGATGACCAGCGCGAAGAAGAAGTCGCTGAAAAGTTTTTGCCACACCGTCCCCCGGTACAGATGGTTCAGGAAATCCATGCGGGCGATGGCGGCGGCCACCGCCGCCAACGACGCCAGAAACATGATCGGCTTGTGGATGTCCGGGCGCTTGCGCATCAAAACACCCGCTGCCACGAACAACGCGAACAGCGCGATGTCGCCCACCGGCACGGACAGGAATTGTTTCGGCGTCAGCGGCCCAAACATCAAGTCCGGCGGCGCGGTTTTGCACGCCCCGATGCCCAGCTTCAAGCCCAGCACCACGAGGCACACGGCGATGACCGTCATGACTTTGCCCAGCGCCATGTGCGCGCGCCGGTTGCCGCTCGCCACCAGCAGCGGCTGGAGGATCGCCAGCAACATCCACAGCGACATCGCCACGCCATGCGCGATGATCAACGTCTTAATGGGCGGCGTGAGCGGACGACCGGGATAAGCCATGCCGTGAAAATAAAAAAGCTGGAAGCCGATCCCCGTCAACCCCAGCAGCAGTATGGTGGCAACGGAATAAAAAAAGCGTTCGGCGACCGGCTTGTTGGATTTGTTTGTCATGGCGGTATTCATACCTTGGGGACGAAGAATAGGAAAACCAATCCCGGCGTAAAATGAAAATTGACCGCGAAATACGCCAAATACACGAAAGGGATTTCAAAAATTTCGTTCGTGTATTTCGCATGGTTCGCGTTGATGAATGCTTTAAAGCGTCTTGGAGTGCGGTGGCAGAGCGGGAGCGCCGACACCGCTTTCGGGCGGACGACGCGCGTTGGGATTTCAATCCGTCTCGTGCGTGCGAAAGCGGCGTGGCGCTGCGCTTCCCGCCGCAGTCCAAGACACGCTGGCGCGAAGTTCGTTGATTTAGGAACGGAGCGCGACTCTGTGAGTCGCCGCAATGCGGATGAGATAAAAGTGGTGATGAAATTTCACGCCGTCTGGATTGGCGAAACTGCTGCGGGTCGCAGACCCGCGCTCCGGTTTTGCCCCAACGAGGCTGCGGCATTCAGCCCAGCGTTGGAGCGAAGCGACTACGCTGGGTGATGGGATGGAAATTGCATCAACCCTGAAGGGGCTTCAGCGGTTGGTCGGGCGATGCCAGCGGCACGAGCAATCCATTGACTGTCACGATGACAAACAACAAATCCATCGTGGCAAACTTTTTCCAGCCGACCCTCAGCGGGAGTGTCGGAAGCGGCGGGAGTGTAATCAAAAATCCAGATCAGTTTGTTTACCCCTACAACTCCACTGTGCCGCTCACCGCAGTTCCGCTCGTGGGCTATGCCTTCACGGGATGGTCAGGCAATGCTTCCGGCACGCAGAATCCATTGTTGCTCACCATGGACGCCACGAAGTTCATCACCGCGCTTCCGGATTTGATCGTGGACGACGGATTCCGGGTCGTCCATCGCAACTGGCTTCTTCGCATCCGATTTTCGATATGCCACCACGGTTTCTTCATCGAGCGCCATCGCGACGTTCCGACCGAATCTGCTACTAACCGGCAATTATGATCTTTATGTCTGGTACGCGCGGATGATCCAGGGTAACAAACGTTGCCTTGACGCCGAATATTTCGTCTCCGCAAACGGGACGAATGAAACGATCAGTGTTGACCAGACGCAGCCCGGTGGGCAGTGGCAGTTGATCGAAACCGCGAGAAAATTCACCCAAGGCACGAATGGTTTTGTGAGGCTCTCAAACCAGTCCACCGATACGGGCCGGTTCGTTTCCGCCGACGCCGTGCGCTGGGTCTGGTCAACGAACCAGGTGACGCAGCCTTACCTCACCGGGGTCACGCGAGGCACGACCAGTGTGACCTTGACGTGGCTCTCCGGCTCAAATTACGTCTATCGGCTGCAATACAAAGCGAATCTCACGGACGCCACCTGGCTCAATGTGAGCGGGGACGTGTCGGCGACCACCAACACAGCCACCAAGACGGACGGCACACTGGGCAACGCAGCGCAGCGGTTCTATCGGGTTCAGTTGTTGCAATGACAGTCATCGGCGCGCGACCGATCTCCCCGGTCGCCGCGCGCAGCCTTCTGTCTCCACGCCTCATTTCAACATCGTGGCGACATCGCGGTAGCCGCTCAGAATGCGGACGACTTCCAATGGCCGGGCGTCAGGATCGTAGATGACAAGGTAGGAATAAACCGTCCAGAAGCGAACGGGCTTGGAAGTCAGATCACGGCGGAGATGACCGAGTCCCGGATTTGCGGCGAGCTTCGCGACCGATTTCTGAACCTCCAGTTCCACACGGTCAGCGGCATCCACATTGTCCTTGGCGATGTGCTCCCAGATTTCAAGCAGATCAAGCCGCGCCTCTCGCGAATAAAAGTAATCAGCCATTTTGCCCGGCACGACGACGCTGACTGCGTTCCTGAATTTCCGCGTGAACCTGTTCGCCGGGGATTTTTTCGCCGCGCTTCAACTGTTCCAGCCCCACCTCAATCTCCGCGTCCAACCGACGCCGCAATGCTTGGCGATCTTCGCGAAGTTCGAGCCACTCCAGCAGGGCGTCAGTCTGGGTTTCGTTCAAGTGTCTTACTTTTTCGACTGCCAGTTCAAGGCGGCTCATGGCGGTAATCTAGCAAAAGGCGGGGCTTTTGCAATTCACGATTTGATCGCCTTGCAGCGCCAGATTCTTTTCGCCACAATCGCGCGGATGAAAAAGAAATTCGCTACCAACAAAGCCATCAACATTCGCCCGTTCTCCAGCGTCCTCGTGGATGGGCCGGAACGCGCCGCTGCTCGCGCCATGCTGTATCCCGTCGGCTTCACCGAGGCGGATTTCAAGAAGCCCATCATCGGCATCGCCTCCACCTGGAGCAACGTCACGCCGTGCAACATGCATATTGATAAACTCGCGCTCGAAGCCGAGAAGGGCGCGAACGCTGGCGGCGGCAAGGCGATCGTCTTCAACACCATCACCATCTCCGACGGCATCTCGATGGGCAGCGAAGGCATGAAGTATTCGCTCGTCTCGCGCGAAGTCATTGCCGACTCCATCGAAACCGTGGTCGGCTGCGGCGGTATGGACGGCTACGTCGCCATCGGTGGTTGCGACAAAAATATGCCCGGTTGTCTCATCGTCATGGCGCGCATGAATCGCCCTTCGGTGTTTGTCTATGGCGGAACAATTCTTCCCGGCTGCTTGACCAATCCACCGGCCAACTCGCCGAACAAAGGCAAAGACCTCGACGTCGTCTCCGTGTTTGAAGCCATCGGCCAGCACGCGGCGGGCAAGATCAGCGACGAAGAACTTCACGCCGTGGAATCCTGCGCGATTCCCGGGCCGGGTTCGTGCGGCGGCATGTATACCGCCAACACCATGGCCAGCGCGATTGAAGCGCTCGGCATGAGCCTGCCCAACAGCTCCGCACAAAACGCCATTTCCCCCGCGAAGCTCGACGATTGCCGCCGCGCCGGCGCGGCCGTCGTGAACATGTTGAAGCAAGGCATCAAGCCCCTCGACATCCTCACAAGGAAAGCGTTTGAGAACGCCATCACCGTCGTCATCGCGCTGGGCGGTTCGACCAATGCCGTGTTGCACCTGCTCGCCATCGCGCACGCCGCGCGGGTGAAGCTCACCATTGACGACTTCACACGCATCGGCAAACGCGTGCCCGTGCTCGCCGACCTCAAGCCCAGCGGCAAGTTCAGCATGAGCGCGCTCGTCGCCATCGGCGGCATCCGCCCGCTCATGAAGACGCTGCTCGACGCCAGCTTGCTCCACGGCGATTGCCTCACCGTCACCGGCGAGACCATGGCCGAAACGCTCGCCAGCGTGAAACCGTATCTGCCGGGCCAGACCATCATCCGCCCGCTCGATCAACCGATCAAAAAAGACAGCCACCTCGTCATCTTCTACGGCAACCTCGCCCCCGAAGGCGCGGTGGGAAAAATTTCCGGCAAGGAAGGTCTGCACTTTGAAGGCAAAGCCATCGTGTTCGAGGGCGAAGAAAAAGCGCTCAAAGCCATTCTCAACGGCACGGTGAAAAAAGGCCACGTCGTCGTCATCCGCAGCGAAGGTCCAAAAGGCGGACCCGGCATGAGGGAAATGCTTTCGCCCACCAGCGCCATCATGGGTCGCGGTCTCGGCAAGGAAGTCGCGCTCATCACCGACGGACGATTCAGCGGCGGCAGCCACGGCTTCGTGGTCGGCCACGTCACGCCCGAAGCTTATCTGGGCGGCCCGATCGCCCTCGTGAAGAACGGCGACCCCATCCTCATTGACGCCGAGAAACGCGAACTGACGCTGGGCGTCTCCGCCGCCGAATTGAAGAAGCGCAAGCAGGCGTGGAAGAAACCGACGCCCCGCTACACGCGCGGCGTGCTGGCGAAATACGCCGCCCACGTCACGAGCGCCTCGCTCGGCGCGGTGACGGATGATGACTTGAAGTTGTGATCGGTTTTTGACGCTCGCCCTGACTCTGGCTTCTTCGTGCGGAGAGAGTCAGGGTGGGCTGTTTGGCTGTTGCAAATGTTTCTCCACTGGGGCTAACCCGGATTGATGGACACCTTGGCCTTCATGCGGTCAAAATCCGCCTGCGTGTGCAATCCGCCGGGATGGACAAAGGGTTGTGCGAACAACGACGGAAGATAAACGGCCAACCACAAAAAACATCCGACGAACCGACTATAACAACGAAGCGATGAACTCATGCAATAGGCCTGAATTGCGGGGTTTCCCCGCGCTCGCAAATGACTTGCTTATCGTCGGCACCTCGGCGAACAAATCCACGAGCCCCAACCGGAGCGCCTGGACGACAGCGGCCGTGCGGTCAGGCACATTCAATTTGCAAAAAATACTTTGGAGATGGGTTTTGACGGTTTCTCCGAAGATACACAACACGACCGCAATGCGCTCTGGCCGTGCGCGCCGGGGTCTTCGAGGAAATGATTGGCGTCGGCTTCGAGCAACAGGGTGCCCAGCGCTTCATGTTCCCAGCCTTCAAAGGCGAATACGCGGGCGGGCAGCAATAACAGGCTGATGAACAAGGCGGGACGAACGCGGCGGGATAACTTGTGCCGCCATTTTTTGGAAGTGGTGGCCGTGTATTTCATGGGAGAATTATTGAGGCGGTCGGCCAGCTCGTTAGGACCTTGAGAATCATGGTTGTTGGTTGCCGTGGTTGTCAGGCGATCCGATCGCCAACGATTAAAGAAATGCCGGCGGGCTGTAAACAGGTTTCCGGCTCAGAGCAGTTGCATGACGAGCGCGGTGGTGTTGTCGCGGCCATCGTGGTTGAGGGACATTTCCACGAGGCGCTGCGCGGGGTTGTCGCTGAGATCGGCGGAGTTGGGCGCGCGCAACAGCTCGGGCAGATGATGATCATAAAGTCCTTCGGTCAAACCGTCGGAGCAAAGAAGGAAAATGTCGCCGGGTTCGCAGGCGACGGCACCGACTTGGGGATCCACGAATTGATTGCCGCCGCCGAGGGCTTTTTGGAGGACGTTGCGGCGGGGATGATTGCGGGCTTCGCGTTCGTTCAACTTGCCGTTGCGAAAGAGCCAGCCGACGTGGGTATCATCCTGGCTGAGTTGCTTGATTTTATCAGCCTTGGCCGGCAGATAATAAATGCGGCTGTCGCCGATGTGGGCGAAATACATCCGGCCTGGCGTGAACCAGCAGAGGCTCAGGGTGGTTTCCATGCCGGCACATTCGTCGTAACAACTGCCGAGATAGACAAGCTGCCGGTGAACTTGGCTGAAGAGTTCGGCCAGCACATCTTCGAAGGCGGTCGGCATCCCGGCCGCGCCGAGACGAAAGGAGCGCGGCAGCAGGCGGGTGATTTTCTCGACGGCGATCTTGCTGGCGTATTCGCCGGACTTGGCCCCGCCCATCCCATCGCTCACGGCGAAGGCGAAGTCGTGGTTGACGAGGGAGGCGGTGCCGAGTTTGCCGAGGTGATGGGTTTCGAGGCCGTCGAACTGGAGGCCGAGGAAGGCGTCTTCGTTGTTGGCGCGGACCTTGCCGCGGTCGGTGCGGCCAAACCATTTGAGATGCTGCGCGGTGTTGTGGGGTGAAGGTTCCATGTCGTTGGTCCGTTACTTGGGCTGGGGGAGCAGGGTGGCGAATTCAAAATCAATCACGCAGAAACGGCCGTCGGACGCGCGGTAGGTGACGTTGCGCAGGTCGGTGTCGTCGTGATGCACGCCGAATGACTCCAATTCGGCGAAGAGTGCGCGCATCCGCTCGGCGTCCAGATGCTCGACGCGGCTGCCGCAGTTGGTGGTGATGATGCGGAGCTTGGCGGCGGCGGCTTCCAGGAGCTTGGGGACGAAGTTGCAGCCGTGCGCTTCGAGATGACGCAAGACGCGCACCTCGTTGTCAAAGCGCGCGCGGGCATCCGGCCCGTGATAGGTCTTGAACACGCGGCCATCGAACGTCAGATGCACGGTTGCGCGGAGAGTGTCTTTGACTTTCAACATGAAATCGCCGGGCTGCTGGTCGGCACCTAGAACTAGCGGATTGCCAGCGGGAAGGAAAGCGCGTTCGTGTGGGAGGCGGTCCGGGGGTGGGCAATTGTTCCCTTGTGATCGTCGCGCTGGATTGAAATGATGTCGGCAGCATGAACCGTAGCCAGTTGCTTGACCTTTATTATCTCGAAGCACGCGCCAAACTGATTGATCTGGCCGCCTTCCGCGACCGCCTCGACCGCGCGGAAGGCGAAGGGGATTTTCGTTTCCACGCATTCATGCTGGCCTTGCCGGAACTTCAATCGGCTCAAGGCGCGCGGGCGGAACGTGTGCTCGCCTGCCTCAGTGATCCGACGAGCGAACCCATTCCGGCGGCGACAACGAAGGCGGCTTGCGGCGCGTGGCCGGGGAAGGGTTGATGGTTGGAAGTTGATGGTTGATGGAAAAAAACATCAAGACGCTCAACGGCAATCTACCAATCTCATTCACAGGAAAACCTATGTTTAACTTTGAAAAACTTGAAACTTGGCAGGAGGCGATCAGCTTTGCCGAGCTGGTATACACGGTGCCCCGTCCTTTCCCCGACCAGGAAAAATTCGGACTCACCCATCAGATGCGCCGCGCGGCTGTGTCCATCTCATCCAATCTGGCTGAGGGAAGTTCCCGATCTTCCCGCCCGGACTTCGCCCGCTTTGTGGAAATTGCCAGCGGCTCTCTGTTTGAGGTTGTGTCTCAATCATTCATCGGGCGCAATCAGGGTTTCCTGAGTCCAGACGAATTCACGCGGCTCTACTCCGCTGCCGAGAAGCAGGGTAAAATGCTCAGTGGACTTCGAGCTTCACTGCTAGAGCAGGGCGTCCGTCGTTGAAATCCATCAACCATCAACAACGAACCATCAACCAACCAATGCGCTACATCGAACCTCACGCCCACATGGTCAGCCGGGTCACGGATGACTATCAACAGATGGTCGTCGCCGGATGCGCGGCCGTTTGTGAACCCGCCTTCTGGGCGGGCTTTGATCGCAGCTCGGCGGACGGGTTCTACGATTACTTCTGCCAGTTGACCGAACACGAGCCCAAGCGCGCCGCGAAGTTCGGCCTGCCGCACTTCTCCTGGCTCTGCATCAATCCCAAGGAATCCGAGGATGTGAAACTCGCGAGCGACGTCATCGCGCTCATCCCGCAATTTCTCGAACGTCCGAACGTCCTCGGCATCGGCGAGATTGGATTGAACAAAAACTCGCGGAACGAAATGAAGGTGCTGGAAATGCAGGTTGACCTCGCCGCGCGGCACAACCAACTCATCCTCGTCCACACGCCGCATCTCGAAGACAAACTTAAAGGTACGCGCCTCATCCTCGATGTCTTGCGCGCTGATTCGAGGATCAAGCCCGAGCGTTGCCTGATAGATCACGTCGAAGAACACACCGTGAAGATGGTGTTGGACGCTGGCTTCTGGGGCGGCATGACGCTTTATCCCGAAACCAAATGCACCGCCGCCCGCGCCGTGGACATGATCGAACGCTACAGCGGCGAACGGTTGTGGATGAACAGTGCGTGCGATTGGGGCGTGAGCGTGCCGCTGGCGATTCCCTACGCCGCGCTGGAACTTCGTCGGCGCGGTCACGGCGCGGAGGCAATTGATAAATTGGTTTACCAAAACCCCAAACGCTTTCTCAGCCAGTGCCCGAAGTTCAAGTTGCCGGAAGAACATACCTAGTGTGACGACTGCTGTGAGTAACAACTTCTGCAACATCGGCCAAAGCGTCGCGGGTCTGCTCGCGGGAATTGTTCTCGTGGATTGGGCGGCAGTTCCCCGGATGGCGGATGAATTCAATCTCGTGTTCGCCGGCTTGTTCGTGCTCGCTCTGATTTTGCAGCGAAAGATTCCCGCGACGTGACGTGTCTGCGCTTGCCAGTGTGAAGATGCTTCTGGAAACTCCGTCCCCTGAGCGCATGGATTTGATCGAACGCACCATTCAAGTGAGCTGGCAACACCGCGTGTTGTTCACCGACCACGTCTTTGATCCGGCGAACGCGACGCTGCGTGACAACTTGAGCCGCGACGAACAAGGTTCGCCGCGTCGCGCGCTGGTGGTCTTGGATGAATCCCTCGCCAACGCGCAACCGAGCTTGAGCAGCGCGATTGAAAACTATTTCCGCTCGCACCCCGATTCGGCGACGCTGGTCGCGCCACCCCTCGTCTGCCCAGGCGGCGAGCAAACCAAAGCCTCGTGGTCGTCCGTCGCTGACATCCACGCGGCGATTGATCGGCATCACCTTGATCGCCCTCGTACCTCATCGCTGTAGGCGGAGGCGCGTTGCTGGACATGGCCGGGCTGGCGGCGGCCACGGCGCATCGCGGGGTGCGGCACATTCGCATTCCGACGACGACGTTGAGCCAGTGCGATTCCGGCGTGGGGGTGAAGAACGGGATCAACGCGTTCGGCAAAAAGAATTTCATCGGCACATTCACGCCGCCGTTCGCGGTCATCAATGATTTCCAACTGCTCGCCACACTGACGCCCCGCGATTTGCGGGCGGGCTTCGTCGAGGCGGTCAAGGTGGCGTGCATCCGCAGCCGGGAGTTTTTTGAAACGCTGGAACAAGAGTCGGCGGCGCTCGCGAAATTTGAACCGGACGCAATGCGGCAACTGATCCGCCGTTGCGCAGAGCTGCACCTGGATCACATCGCCAAGAACGGCGATCCGTTTGAGTTTGGCTCGGCGCGTCCCTTGGATTTCGGTCATTGGGCGGCGCACAAGCTGGAGCAGCTTTCTGGTTTCAGCTTGCGACATGGCGAAGCCGTGGCCATCGGCATCGCGCTGGATGTGACTTATGCGAAGCGCGCGGGGTTTTTGAAAACGGAGAACGCAAATCGTGTGTTGAAGTTGCTGGAGGATTTGGGATTCGACTTGTTTAATGCGGACTTGCAGCGCGCGGAATTGTTGGCGGGTTTGGAGGAATTTCGCGAGCACCTCGGCGGTCGGCTGGCGATCACGTTGCTGCGCGACCTCGGCGTCGGCTTTGAGGTGAATGAGATGCGGCTGGAGTGGATTCGGGAGGCCATCGCGGAGTTGGCGGAACACAGGGAGCAATGATCCGCACCGCCGTCATCAATGTCGTGGGGTTGTCCGAGTCGTTGCTCGGGCCGCACACGCCGCGCATGAATGCCTTCCGTGCGGCGGGCGCGTTGAGCCGGATCGAGCCGGCGTTTCCGGCGGTCACTTGCACGGCGCAGTCCAATTACCTCACCGGAAAAACCCCGTCGCAGCACGGCATCGTGAGCAATGGCTGGTACAATCGCGAACTGGCGGAGGTTCAATTCTGGAAACAATCGAACCATCTCGTCGGCGGGAAAAAAATCTGGGACGTGTTGCGCGAAGCCGATCCGAAGTTCACCTGCGCGAAAATGTTCTGGTGGTACAACATGTATTCCGGCGCGGACTGGTCGGTGACGCCGCGCCCGATGTATCCGGCGGATGGGCGCAAGCTTTTCGACATCTACGCGTGGCCTTACTCGATTCGAGCGGAGCTGAAAAGGGAGCTGGGTGAGTTTCCGTTCCCGGCGTTCTGGGGGCCGGCGGCGGGCGTGGATTCGTCGCGGTTCGCGGCAGACGCGGTTTCAAAGTGGATTGCCGAGTCCGCGAAGTGGATCGAGCGCAAGCACGCGCCGACGTTGAATCTGATTTACCTGCCGCATCTGGATTACAACCTGCAACGTCTAGGGCCGAATCATCCGACGATTGCTTCCGACCTCCAACGCATTGATGCCATCGTCGGCGACCTGCTGGATTTCTTCGCGAGGCAATCTGTGGATGTTGTTTTGCTTTCCGAATACGGGATCAGCGCGGTGGACACGCCAGTGCATCTAAACCGACTGTTTCGGGAGCAAGGCTGGTTGACGATTAAGGAAGAACTCGGCTTGGAGCTGCTCGACTACGGCGCGAGCCGGGTGTTTGCGGTGGCGGATCATCAGGTGGCGCATGTTTATCTCAACGATCTGACGTTGGAGAATTCCGTTCGCTCGTTGTTGGAGAAACAATCCCGCATCGCGGAAGTCTGGGGTGCAGCGGAGAAGAAACTTCACGGCCTCGACCATCCGCGCGCCGGTGATCTCATCGCTGTCGCAAAGGAGCGCGCGTGGTTCACTTATTATTACTGGCTGGAAGATCGGAGCGCGCCGGACTTTGCGCGCACGGTGGACATTCATCGCAAACCCGGCTACGACCCAGTGGAACTTTTCCTTGATCCGAAGATTCCGTTGGTGAAAGCCAGGAGCGCGTGGCGGTTGCTGTAAAAAAAAATCGGCTTCCGCATGTTGATGGATGTGATTCCGCTGGATGCGTTGTTGGTGAAAGGTTCGCACGGTCGTCGTCCGACAAACCCCGAAGAGTGGCCGGTGCTCATCACCGCTCGCCCGAAGGCGTCACCTCATCCGGTGATCAGTGCGACGGAGGTGTTTGAAGTGTTGTGCGCGGCAGTTGGCGGGAATGCGTAATCCCCAAGCGGGTGGATTCACAAACGCGCCGCCACGGCGCAGCCGATTTTCAGAAGCCGCGCTTTCTCCTCGTCCGTGAAGTCATGCGGCGTCATCAAGCCCACGCCGAGCGTGCCGCGCAGTTCGCCGTGGTGAAGACACGGCACCGCGAGCGAACCTTGCACGTTGGTTTTGCGTGCGCCCGCTTGCGC
>JAYWBR010000468.1:0-3060 GCA_043781315.1 Verrucomicrobiota bacterium
CATCCGTCGGCGAAGTGAGCGCAGGAAAAGGTGGGCGCACCGTTCATGCCCGTCGGCGCAGCCAGAAAATTCCCGCGATGAGCGCCACGCTGATGAGCGACATGTTGAACGCCGACTCGATAAAATAAGAAACCGCCACCAGCGCAATCCCGCCAAACAAGAGGACCGGCTCGCTTTGTTTTTTGCCGAAGATGACCAGGCCCGAGCCGATGGAACCCCAGAGCAGCGAGGCGAAGAGCGAGTTGGAATCCAAATTCATGGGCGGCTCGGGTGCATGTTTGCGGCGGGAATCTACAAACCGCGCTGACATCCGGCGAGCGTTGATTTAATCTTTGCGCGAATTGAAAACGGAAGTTCCAACTTACCTCCGCATGCAGGCCGACGGGATTTTGCTCGCCGTGAAATTACAGCCGCGCGCGTCGAAAAATGAAATCGGCGCGGCGCTGGGCGACGAGCTGCGCATCAAGGTCACCGCGCCGCCGGTGGACGCGGCGGCGAATCAGGCGTTGATCGAATTGCTGGCGGACACCTTCGATTGCGCGCGCAGCCAGGTGGAGTTGATCCGGGGCCAGACGTCTCGCCACAAAACCATCCGGCTGCACGGGCTTTCCGTGGAGGCAGTGGTGCAGTCGTTGGCGCATGCAGGGTGAAGCTCACTGGAGCAGCCGGCCATCCGGGGCCGTGACGTGCCACTGGTTTTCACGCAGCGAGATTTTCAAGGCCCCGGAATCACGCGTGAAAATCACCGGCACGCCGCGTTGTGTAAGTCGTTCGCGCAATTTTATTCCGGCCCGTTTGCTGGCGGGAAGCTCGGAGTCGCCGATGATGATCAACGCCGGCCTGATGGCGTCGAGCAATGACTCGCCCAGTGGTTCGCCTTGTTCCGGCAGGCAGGCGATCACAATCTCCGCGCGCAAGTCCGGGGCGCGTTCCAGCAACTTGTCCTGGCCTAGACGCGCCAGGTCGGACAGCAGCAGGATGCGCGTGCCGGAAACATTTCCCCGCAGCACCAGCGAATTATCATCGGCCTCGGCGAACCGATCCGTGGCGGCGGGATGCAACACCGTCCAGCCGGCCAGTGTGTCGCCACGATTCAGTTCGTGATGACGGGCGGAAAAATCTGCCAGCGCGGAACGATAAACGGGCGACCGAAAATGCGCGGCACCGGTGTCGAGTTGGGCGATTGGGAAAAGGCTGGCAAGCGATTTGACGCCGCCGATGTGCCGTACGTCGCCATGCGTCAACGCCAGTCGGGGAAGCTGATTTACGCCATGCGCGCGGAGGAAGGGTTTTACCACCATCGCGACGGAGTTGGAGTTGCCGCAATCCACCAGCAGATCGTGCTGGTTTCCCGGCGCGTCGAAATAAATGGCGCTGCCGCCGCTCAGGGGCAGGACGGTCAACCGCGTGGTGGACTGTTCGCGCTGCCATTGCAGGCACCAGACGAAGGTTGCCAAAATAAAGCCGGTGATTTTCCAAATGCGCCAGCGCGGTTGGAAAAGCCAGCCGGTAAAAACCCCGAGCAACAGCGCGTAATAAAATACGGTGGAGAATAAACTCGGAGCCGCAACGTAGCGA
The DNA here is from genome assembly GCA_043781315.1 of Verrucomicrobiota bacterium. Lineage (GTDB taxonomy): Bacteria > Verrucomicrobiota > Verrucomicrobiia > Limisphaerales > CAIQOK01 > CAIQOK01. Next base: position 1,579 of record JAYWBR010000468.1, read on the forward strand.
TACGCCGCCGGCCATTGTTCAAACCAATGGCTGCTGACGCGGATGCACTCCATCAGCAACCAGCCGGCGTGGTTGAAAATTTCCGCGCCACCAGGCAGCCACCCGGCGAGCAGCAGGCTGAGGAAATTACTCACCAGCACCAACGCGCACAGCGGCACGGCGACCACGTTGGCCGGCCCGCTGACGGGCGTGAGGATGTGAAAATATTCAGCGACGAGCGGAATGGAACCAAGCCAGGCGGCGAGCGAGACAAACAGGAGGTTTAGGAAATGGTGCGCGGGCGGGTTGAAATATTTCCGCCAGCGCGGCTGCGCCGATTCGGGCAGCAGCGGATCGGGTTTCAACAGTCGCTGACTCAGCGCGTCGAAGGTGGGGACGATGAGGATGATGCACAGCACCACGACGAAGGAGAGTTGAAACCCGGCTTGAAACAACTGCTGCGGATCCCAGATCAGAATGACCAGCGCGGCGGCGCACAGGGAATTGAGCAGGTCGCCTGGGCGTTTCAAAACCCAGCCGACGATGATGATTGAGAGCATGACGGTGGCGCGAATGGCGGAGGCGGGCCAGCCGGTCAACGCCGTGTAAAACCAGATCAACGGCAGCAACAGCAACCCGCAGCCGGCGCGCGGCACGCCGAGCACCCGGAACAGCGCAAAGAAAATTCCGAAGATGATCGCCATCCGTAAACCGTCCACGGCGAAGATGTGATACGTGGCGGCGCGGACGAAAGGTTCGGAAATTTCCTCCGTCAGCACGGATTTGTCGCCGAGGGTCAGCGCGCGTTCGAGTTGCAACGATTCGTCTGCCACCGGCAAACCGAGGGCCAAAGCCCGGCCCGCCCACGCGCGAAAACGGTCGGGCAGGGGAGCGGTGACGGCGGCGGGTTCGAGTACGCGCCAGTCGTTGGACGATTCGGTTTTCAACTGGAAATAAATCCCCTGCCGCCGCAGATAGGTTTGAAAATCAAACAGTCCTTCCGCCAGCGGCCCCGGTGGTGGCGCAAGCACGCCGGTGATTTCCACCGGCTGACCGGCGAAATAATTTTCCGGCAACCGGCCGGGGTTCACGACGACGACGTTGCCAAACGCGGGTCGCCAGTCGGCCTGGCGGCGCTGGCTGGTCACTTGGACGCGGGCCATGGTCCGCCAGGTTTCGTGTTCGTCGTGGACGTAAACGCGTTGGGTGGGAGTTTCCAGCAACACGCCGCGAACGGTGACAATTTCCGCCGCGCTGTTTTGGCAGATGCGGAGATCGTGCGGGGAAATGACGGCGGTGCGGGAGACGAGATTGGTCCAGCCAGCAAAAAATATGAGCGGCCACAGGAGAAAGCTTCGGGCGCGTGCGATGGCAATGGTCGCCGCAGCCAGCGTCAGGGTGCAGGCAAAGAGCGGCGTCAGGGGCGGTTGAAAAAATTCTGCCAGCAGCAGCCCGCCTCCGTAACTCAACGCCACCCATGCCAGCGGACGTTTCATCGGTGAA
>JAYWBR010000469.1:0-9277 GCA_043781315.1 Verrucomicrobiota bacterium
GTGGGAATCAACAAGCCATCCGCGAACACCGTGGCCTTGTCCGCGCGCCCCGCGCCGGTGGTGTCTTCGAGCACGATGATTTTGTCGGTGGCGGCCTGGCCGGGTTCGATCTGCGGATACACTTCCGAACTCGCGACCCAGAGCCGGCCCTGCGGATCGAAGTTCATCTGGATGGGTTTTTTGAGCAACGGATTCTCGGCCCAGAGCGTGACTTCAAGTCCGTCCGCGACCGTGAAACTCGGCAGCGGTTGGTCGGTGTGCTTCGCGGTGAGGTTGCCGGTGCGCAGCGGAATTTCCGGAACGCTGACGCCGGGCTTGAGCGAACGGAGCTGCGCGATGCGTTTCTCCTCGGCCGCGATCAAAGGATCGAACTTGGGAATCTCAACGGAGTTATTGCCCTGCTCGCCTTTTCGGAAGCCGAAGATGTAGGCCATGTTCTCCGGGCGCGAACGGTGAAAGAACCATTCGTTCTTGCGGAGGATGGACTGGCGGAGGGGTTCGGCTTTGTCCTTCAACCACTCGAACGTGGCGTCATTCGCACCGAGGCCAAGCTGGTTTTGAATTTTTACCGCCACAGTTTTGTAGCCCTGTGATGTGAGATGCACCCCAGCATCGGTCCAGCGAAAACTCCTGTCCGCCGCTTTTGACTGTTCCTTGAACGCGGTAACGAGCGGGATGAAGTGTGCCTTGTGCGACCCGGCAATTTCACGAACGGCTTCCGTGTAGGCATTGATCTGAACATTGTGCGCGGTCGGATTTGGAAACGGAGGCGTGAGCCATTGATGCCGCGCCGGACCGAGCAGAACCAATCTCACTCCCGGCGAAATCTTCTCGATGGTGTCGAGCAGGCGATGGTAGTCGGCCTTGAACTTCGGCAGGCCCGCTTCGCCGTCGAACGAACTCGCCATGCCGTAGCCGACGAACACGACCGTGGGCTTCGCTTGCTCAAGTTGGTTGACCAGTTGATTCCAGCCCTCGGCCGACGGCTCGTGGCCGGCCTGCAACAAGGAAAGTCCGAAGCGCGAATCGCCCGCCGGCGTGTCGGCGCTCCAGCCGAGATTGCGGAAGGTGAGGTTGCGATCGGCAAACCGCGTCGTGAGCATCAGCTCGATCCAGCCGAATTGCTGCTCGCGCTCCATGAAGGTGTCGCCGAGGAAAACGACGCGGTCGCCCTCCCGCAACTCGAACGGCGCGGGTTTGTCCGCCGCCCGCGAGGTGGCGCAGAGGATGAGCAACGCGCCGACGGCGGAGAGAAATTTGCTGAGAGGCAGTCTGAAAAGTAGCGGCAGGCGTCTCGCCGGCCGTAGAGGGCGGGCGTCTCGCCGCCCGGAAAAGGCCGCGACACATCCATCACGTTCAAAGGTTCCGCAATCCTTGCACTCTTCACGCCAGTTCCGCCGGGCGGGACGCCCCGGCTCTACGTCAGCCAGGATGGCCGACGCCACAATTCTTGGACCGGTTCTGAAGGCTGATGGCATGATGATTTTTTTGAAGCTCGAAGAATGGCTGGCCCGCCGCGCCAAATCCAACACCATTCAATACCTCATTTGAGTTATTGAGTGTTTCTTGGTTCATCCGCTAGACTCGCTGCGATCAAGATGGATGAACACTCGTAGGCACGAATGGCTTTTTGAACTCCGGTTTGCAGATTTGCTCGCAGCGTGCGCCGGATAATTCCGGGATGGCGGAGGGATTGCTGGACGCGGTGAAGCCGGAAGACGTGAGCGATTTGTTCACTTATTTGAAAACGTTGAAATAAAAATGAATTCCGTGAAAGACAAAATGAAGTTCGTAAAATTGTTGCTGCTGTGCGTTGTCGGGATGCTGGGGTTGCGCGCCCACGGTGCGGGAATGGAGTCGAAGCTCTGGTATGACAAGCCCGCGACGAATTGGGAAACGGAGGCGCTGCCGATTGGCAACGGCCGGCTCGGCGCGATGATCTTCGGCGGCGTCGAGCGCGAGCAGATCCAGTTCAATGAATCCAGCCTCTGGATCGGCGATGAGAATGACACTGGTGCGTATCAGGCGTTCGGAGATGTGTTCGTGGAATTCGGCGGACAAACCAACGCGGCCACCACGAACTACCGGCGCGAACTTGATCTTGGCCGGGCGATGCACACCGTCACCTACACGCGGGGCGGCGTGAATTTCCGGCGCGAGTATTTCGCCAGTCACCCGGCCAACGTCATGGTGTTTCGTTTTACGGCGGACAAGCCGGGCGCGTATTCGGGGTCGGTGCTGCTGACGGACATGCACCAGGGCAAGGTCGTTGCGGACGGCAACCGGCTGACCTCGTCGGGTTCGCTGGCCGGCTACAAGTTCGACGACAAAGGCCCGAACTATTCCATCGCGTTGGACTACGAGTCGCAGGTGCTCATTCTCAACGACGGCGGCTCGGTGAAAGCGGCGGACGGGCGAATCACCTTTGATGGCGTCAACAGCCTCACAATCTTCATCAATGCCGGCACGGATTATGTGAACCAGCGCAGCCGCAGTTGGCGCGGTGAACCTCCGCACGCGCGCATTTCCGCACAGCTCAAGCAGGCAGCCGGGACATCGTTCCAAAAATTACTGGCGGCGCATGAGGCGGATTATCAAAAACTCTTCGACCGCGTGATGCTGAAGCTCGGTGATTCCGCCAGCCAACTTCCGACTGATCTGCGGCTCATGAAATATTCTGAGGGCGCGCGTGCGTTGGATTTGGAAACTCTGGTTTTTCAATACGGTCGTTACCTCATGATCTCCTCTTCGCGCGACACACTGCCCGCCAACTTGCAAGGATTGTGGAACAACAGCATCCGCCCGGCGTGGCGCAGCGATTACCACACGGACGTCAACGTGCAGATGAACTACTGGATGGCGGACCAGGCCAATCTCGGCGAATGTTTTCAGCCTTATGCGGCTTGGTTGAATTCGATTCGCGAAGTTCGTCACGCGGAAACGAAACAAGTTTTCAAAACGCGCGGCTGGACGATGCACGCCGAGAATGGCGTCTTCGGCGGCTCGACGTGGGAGTGGGTCGAGTCGGGCAGCGCGTGGTGCATGCAAAACATTTGGGATCACTACGCGTTCACCGGCGACAAAGAATATCTCCGCACGCTCGCCTACCCGATGATGAAAGAGGTTTGTGAGTTCTGGCAGGACCGGCTGAAGGCGTTGCCCGACGGCACGCTGGTCGCGCCCAACGGTTTTTCGCCGGAGCACGGCCCGCGCGAGGACGGCGTTTCTCACGATCAGCAACTCATCTGGGATGTCTTCAACAACACCGTGGCCGCCGCCGACGCGCTGGGCATGGACCGCGAGTTCCGCCACACCATCGCCGCGCAGCGCGACAAATTGCTCGCGCCAAAAATCGGCAGGTGGGGGCAGTTGCAGGAATGGATGGTGGACCGTGACGATCCGAAGGACGATCATCGCCATCAATCCCATCTGGTCGCGGTGCATCCCGGCAGCCAGATCACGCCGCAAAAGACGCCCGCACTGGCCGAAGCGGCGCGCGTCTCGCTGAACGCGCGCGGCGACGTGAGCACCGGCTGGAGCACGGCGTGGAAGATCAATCTCTGGGCGCGATTGCACGATGGCGACCGCGCCTACAAACTCATCGGCAACCTGTTGCGCCTCGTCGGCGACACGCGCACGAACTACAAGGACGGCGGCGGCTTGTATGCGAACCTCTTCGACGCGCACCCGCCATTCCAGATTGATGGCAACTTCGGCTACACCGCCGGCGTCTGCGAAATGCTCCTGCAAAGTCACGCCGGCGAAATCCATCTACTGCCCGCCTTGCCCAAGGCGTGGCCGACCGGCGAAGTGACCGGCCTGCGCGCCCGGGGAAATCTTGACGTGGATATTCAATGGGAGGACGGCAAGCTGGTCAAAGCCACGCTGCATCCGAAGCAGGATGGTTCGTTCAAGGTTCGCTGCGGGGACAAGGTTGAGGAACTCAAGTTGAAGGCCGGCCGCGCCGTCATTTTCAAATGACCCTGCGCAAAACATTTATGGTTCTCCACCGTTTTCAGTGGCGGCAACTAAACCTGAATTCTGAAGTTGGAATGGGTAGCACAGGCGACCCGCCTGTTCCGTCCGGCCACTGGCCGGACGGAACGGGGAGGACGTCCGCACTGGAAACCGGTGTGCGAAAAAGTTCGGATGCTTTCCCCGTTCCGAGCGGCGGGTCGCCGCTCGGCACAGGCCAGTGGCCTGTGCTACCCACCGAAATGGTCACCGTTGCTTCGGAATTCGGTCTAAAAGCCATCTGGCCCAATCCCAAAGGGATTGTGTCCTCCAGCCCAGGGTTGCGAGGCACGAGCTACCCTGGGTCAGCATTGCAAAATCCCACCAACCCCAACGGGGTTGCAGCCATTCCGCAAGGACGCCTATTGCGACTCGTGCAATACGGTGACGGAGCACGGGCCTCAGCCCGCTTCAACGCTCAAAGTTGCGGGGTGCATAAAACGCCCAGCCCGCTTGCAGTTTGGACGTTGAAGCGGCGTGAACGCCGCGCTCCGCTCGCGCCGTTGGCATGTCACTCTGTTTCACGAGGCTCAATAATATGCCAGCATCGGCCACAACCCCGTTGGGGTTGTGATTCACCCGCCGCTTTTTCCCAGGGTAGCTCGTGCCTCGCAACCCTGGGCTTTGAGCTGGAATCCCTTTGGGATTCGCACCGGCGACGCCACCGAAAATAGCGAAGAACTTTATTCCTTTTATGAAAACAAAAAACCTTCGCTGGAAAACTTGTTGGTTTTCCAACTTCTTGATTGCAGCGGCACTCACGCTGACCAGCACGGGCTTCGCCGACAATTCCGCCATTGTGCCGGTCTCGCGGCCGAGCGCGGGTTGGATGCAGCGGCATGAGTCCATGAATCAGCAGGCGCGGGAGCGAAAGATTGACCTGATCTACGTCGGCGATTCCATCGTGGAACACTTCGACACTCAAGGCAAAGAAGTGTGGGAACAATACTACGCTCCGCGCAACGCCTTGAATCTCGGCATCGGCGGCGACCGGACGGAACACGTTCTCTGGCGGCTGGATCATGGAAACATTGACGGCCTCGCGCCGAAGCTGGCGATTGTGATGATCGGTCAAAACAACGGCGGGAAAAACACCGGGGAAGAAATCGGAGCCGGCGTGGTCGCGATTGTCCAAAAACTCCGCGCCAAGCTGCCGAACACAAAGATTCTGCTGCTGGGAATTTTCCAGCGGCGCGAGAAGCCCACGCCCGAACGCGCGGTGCTGGCCCAAGCCAACGAGATCGCGTCAAAGCTGGCCGACGATAAAATTATTTTCTACATGGACATCAACCGAATTTACGTCCAGCCGGACGGCTCGATCCCGCGTTCGTTGATGTATGACTTTGAACATCCCACGCCGCTGGGACATCGCGTCTGGGCGGAGGCCATCGAAACCAAGGTCGCGGAACTGATGGGTGACAAGCCGATTGCTTGCGGCGAGCGGTTTCTCGTGCAAGGCCACAACGCCTTCGTGATTCTTCCGCCAACCACACCAACCAACGGTGCAATCCCGTGGGTCTGGTATGCGCCGACGCTTCCAGGTCTGCCGGGCGACGAAGAGCAATGGATGTTTGCAAAGTTCAGCCAGGCCGGCATCGCCATCGCGGGCATTGATGTCGGCGAATCGTATGGGAGTCCTGACGGGCGCGCGCTCTACTCGGCCCTCTACGACGAACTCACCCAGCATCGCGGCTTCGCGGCAAAAGCCGTCCTGCTCGGCCGCAGTCGTGGCGGCTTGATGACGCTCGCGTGGGCGGCGGAGAACGCGGACAAAGTCGCCGGGTGCGCGGGCATTTATCCCGTGTGCAACCTCGCCAGCTATCCCGGCGTGACCAATGCCTGCGGTGCGTATCACATGACGGCAGAAGAATTTTCGGCGCGGCTCACGGAGCACAATCCCATTGACCGCCTCGCCGCGCTCGCCAAAGCCGGCGTGCCGTTGTTCGCCATCCACGGAGACAGCGACCAGACCGTCCCGCTTGACGCGAACTCCGGCGAACTGCGCAAACGCTACGAAGCGCTCGGCGGCAAAATGCAACTCATCATCCCGCCCGGCCAGGGCCATAACCTGTGGGAGGGATTCTTCCAAAGCCAGGAACTCGTGGACTTCGTCGTCGCGCAAGCGCAGCGAACGAACGCAACGATTACGCCCGAACGGATGTTGCTATGGAACGGGTCTGCCCCGATTGGCGATGGAAAGCAGGAGGCCGCCAACGCCTTCATCACCGTGTATCGTCCCGCCCACGCGAACGGGGCGGCGATGATCATTTGTCCGGGCGGCGGTTACGGCGGACTGGTGACCGGGCCGGAGGGAACTGGCATTGCCCAATGGCTGAACCTGCATGGCCTCACCGGGATTGTCCTCGAGTATCGGCTACCGCAAGGCAATCCGCTCCGCCCGCTCCTGGATGCCCAGCGAGCGATCCGCACCGCCCGCGCCAATGCGGAAAAGTGGGGACTCGATCCGAACCGGATCGGCATCGTCGGCTTCTCCGCTGGCGGACATTTGGCCGCGACAACGGCAACCCACTTCAACGCAGGAAATGCCGGGGCAGATCCAATTGAAAAATTTGGCAGCCGCCCCGATTTTGCAGTGCTGATTTATCCGGTCATCACCATGGGCGACATAACCCACGGAGGATCACGGGCGAATTTGCTGGGGTCGAATCCAACTGCCGAAATGGTGGCGCTCTATTCCAACGAGCAACAAGTCACCGACCAAACCTCGCCGACTTTTTTAGCACATGCCCAGGATGACACCTTGGTTTCCTGCGAGAACAGCCGGATGTTTTACGAGGCGTTGCAGAACCACCATGTAGCTTCGCAGTATCTTGAACTTCCTTCCGGCGGCCACGGATTGAACGGATACCAAGGCCCGATGTGGGAAGCGTGGCAGACCGGATCATTGCAATGGCTGGCAACGCAGAAGTTCATTTCCACCGCTGATACGAAATGACCGGGTAGAGGGCCGGGTAGAGGAAGGCTGTCTGCCCTGAGTCAACTCGGCTTGAACGCCATCATGTTTAACCGAATCCATGCAGTTGAACTGCGGCCGGCGCGCGGCATTTATGCCGCTTCACCCTACGAATGGCAGGAGGCATCGGATTCATTTGAACACACTATTCCGTTTGGACGTTGAAGCGGCATAAATGCCGCGCGCCGGCCGCGTTGTCCGTGGGCAGGCTGCCAGCGTCCTTTATGTTGACTGCATGGATTCGGTTTAACAAATACACGCGCGTGCCGGAGAAACTCCGCGCCTGGCAAAGCCCAAGTCACGTCGAACGCGCCCCGCAGCGGGAAAAGAAACCGCCGACTCCGCCCACGCCGCCACCGGCGTAAAATCAAATTCAGAAAACGCGAGCGGCCTTCGGAAACGAAGGCCGCTTTTTTTGTTATCTGGATTGCCGCTGCGCCATCAACTTCCCCACTCGGCACAAAGTAATTCTGCTTGTTCCAAAACCGTTTGAGTTGCCTTCTCCTGCTTGTCCGGGGGATAGTGGCTTCCAGCATTTCGGCGAAGGAGCGGGACTGGTCGAGATATTTCTTCGAGTAGATTCCAGCAAATCGCTCCGCTTCGGCTCCGCCTACTCTCTCGACGAATTAGAATCGCGCGATGGCAACGGGGATAAGCCCAGTTCTTCTAGGAATTCGTTGTGCTTCGCCGTTGCCGTCTGGATAGTGTTCTCGACTTCCACCAGTTTGGCATGAGTCGCCTCTAGGCTGATCTCCTCCTCTGAAATCGCGGTGCTGATGTAGCGCGAGATGTTTAGATTGTATCCTTCCTCGATGATGCGCTCCATCGGGATACGTTTTGAATAACGCTCCTCTTCCTTGCGGAATTGATAGGTCTCGACAATTTTTTTGATGTGCTCGTCCGTCAGTTGGTTCTGGCGTTTGCCTTTCACGAAATGCTCGGCGGCGTTGATGAAAAGCACGTCGTCCGGCTTCTTGCATTTCTTTAAGACAAGTATGCACACGGGGATTCCCGTGGAGTAAAACAGATTGGCGGGCAGGCCGATGACCGTATCAATATGTCCGTCGGTCAGCAGCTTGGTGCGGATGCGTTCTTCCGCGCCGCCGCGAAACAGCACGCCATGCGGCAGGATGATGGCCATCACGCCTTCTTCCTTCAGAAAATGAAAACCGTGCAACAGAAACGCAAAATCGGCGGCGGATTTCGGGGCGAGTCCGTAATTCTTGAAACGCACATCTTCGCCCAGCGCCTCGGTCGTTTCCCAGCGATAGCTGAACGGCGGATTGGCGACGATGGCATCGAAGTAAGGTTTCTTGGCCGGATTCAATTCACGCAGGATGTCCCAATCATTGGTCAGCGTGTCGCCGTGATAGATTTCAAACTCCGAATCCTTCACCCCGTGCAGCAGCATGTTCATCCGCGCCAGATTGTAAGTCGTGATGTTCTTTTCCTGACCGTAAATTTTCCCGATGCCGTGCGCCCCCATGCGCTTGCGCACATTGAGCAGCAACGACCCCGACCCGCACGCAAAATCCAGCACGCTGGCGAGGCGATCTTTCTTGCCGGTGGCGGGTTCCTGACTGTCGAGCGTGACGATGGCGGAGAGGATGTCGGAAATCTGCTGCGGCGTGTAGAACTCGCCCGCCTTCTTGCCCGAACCGGCGGCAAACTGGCCGATCAGGTATTCGTAGGCATCGCCGAGGGCATCAATGTCGGAGGAGAATTCCGCCAGCCCTTTGGCGATCTCCGCGATGATGCGGCAAAGCGTGGCGTTCCGGTCTTCATACTTCCGGCCGAGCTTGTCCGAGCCGAGATTGATCTCGGAGAACAGGCCGTTGAAGGTACTCTCGAAGGATTCGGTTTCGATGTATTTGAACCCCGCCTGCAACGTGTTGAGCAGTTCGCCATTCTGGGTGCGGGCCAGGTTGGCGATGCTATTCCAGAGGTGATGCGGCTCGATGACATAATGCACCTTGCGCCGCATCTGTTTTTCAAAGGCGGCGACATCCCCCTGATTGTCCGCATACCAGGCGGCTTGGGATAATCTTTGCCCAATTCCTTTTTGGCCGCCGTCTCGTAATTGTCCGAGAGGTAGCGCAGGAAGAGGAAGGACAGCATGTAGTCGCGGAAGTCGTCCGCGTTCATCGCGCCGCGCAGTTGGTCGGCGATGTTCCAGAGGGTTTTGCCCAGTAGTTTTTGGTCTTGGTCGTTCATCGGAAAATTCAGGGTTGTTTGCGGTGTGTTCGTTTGGCCGGCACGGCTAACCATGGAACTACCGAGGATTCCTCG
>JAYWBR010000470.1:0-9272 GCA_043781315.1 Verrucomicrobiota bacterium
GGCATTCAGCGCGCCTTTATAAACCATCCACCGCGCACTGCCCCGGTTGGTTACGGCGCTCATCACGGAGAACCCAAAGCGTTTTGAGTGCTGGCTTACCGTCGGAGTCTGACCGCAGGGCGCATAGCCACGCGGCGCGTTGGGTTGGTTGTTCACGCCGGTTTGGTCGCCCCAACAGATCTCCGCGTCCTCGGCTTTGGCCTGCGTGGCGAGGGCGGGATATTCCTCTTTCAGCCAGCGCCTCACCTTCTTGGGGTTTTGTTCGCAGGCCTTTTTAATGGGCTTCTGGGGCGTAAAACCCCAGCGCTTCAGGTATTCGCCCATCGTGCGCACGGGCAGTTTGAGGCCGTAGCGCGCCTCCAGCAGTTGCGCCACCGCCTTGCGGGTCCATAGGGCAAAGGGGAGTTGGAGTTGGTCGGGCAGCTTGTTCGCAATGAGCGTGCGCCCCGCCTTCTCCTGGGCGGCGTTGAGCGTGCGGCCTTCGCCCACCTCCCGGCCGCGCTCATCGCGCAACAGCGACTTGGTGCCGTGCGCGCGTTGATGTTGCTTCCACTGGCGCACGGTCCGCTGATTGACCCCCACCGCCAGCGCCACCTCCCGGTCATGCCACTGCTTGCCAGTCAGGATCATGGCCCGCCGCCGCGCTTCCTGCTGCTGTTCCTTGCTCATATTCCGCGCATCTCGTTTCATTCGCCTCACAATACACAGCCCCGACGATTGGTGCTATCTATTTGCCGGTTTAATAACTACAAAACTCCTCCTGCTTTGCTCGCCCCGCGACACGCGGAAGTCCGGGCTGCGGACGTTTGTTTGAAATTATTTTTGCTTGGGAAACTTCAGCGCGAAATCTATCAGTTTCTTCTTGCCCCAATAAACGATGCCCAGATACACACCGTCTCCGACCTGGCGGATTTCGTCGCGAATCCAGCGCGCCACCAGCGAGGTTTTGGAATAATCCAGCACGATGCATTCGTTGCCGTCAAACCAGCTCTTGTCCTTGTACACTTTGGCGATGATGGCCTTCATGCCGAGGGGCAGGATTTTATTTCGCAGCTCGCCCTTTTTGGCGTCGAACACTTTTCCCTGCCAGGCGAACAGGTGGATCATTTTCGCCGCCGGGCCTTCAAGCTGCGTGCCCGGCGCGATGATGGCGGTGCCTTCGGCCTCGCCGTTGGGGATGGGGCCGGCGGAACTTTGCTTGAACAAGTCGTCGAGTTCAGCCTGCGTCAGTTTCATCAATTGCGGAATGGTAACGGCCATAATTTTTCCTTTATTGGTTTTGTTCACGCGCCGGTCGTGAATTTTTTTCGGCGTCGGACTACAGTGTTTTCAAATACTCGATCACGGCGAGCTTGTCGGCGTCGGGCAGTTCGCTGCCAAAGTAATGTCCGCGATCTTCCACGAAGTCGGGGCACTTGCTGACCTTCCACAACTTCGGGGCGACTTCCGTGCGCAGGAGTTCCCGCGCGGCGGCGGCGTCCAGGTTCTGCAATTTGATTTTCGCCAGCGACGCTTTGACCTTGAGGCAGAGGGCCAGGAGGTTTTTCGGATCGGCCTCGGGATCGAGACTGCCCAGCAGATTGACGGGCGTGCCGGCGGGAATCGGGCCGAGGCGGAAATAGCCGTCGTCATCAATTTGTTTTGCGGCGCTCAGGGCGACGCGCAACGGTTCCGGCAGAACGGCGGCCTGGATTTGCAGATTGCAGTCCTGACTGGTGCGCCAGATGGAATTGGTGCCGAGCCGTTTTTCCGGCCAGAGCAGTTTTTCGGCGGCATCGTTGAAGGCTTCCAGGCGTCCGGCCACGGAAGGATCGCCGGTGAATTTGCCGAGCGCATTGTTGTGGAGGAACGGCGCGGAGGACCAGCAACTGATCAGGGACGCCGTGCGATAATAACCCGGCCCGCCATCGGGCATGGTGAATTTCTCGTTCTGCGCGGTGAACGGATTCCACACGTCAATGTCCCCGACCGACGGCAGATTCTTGTAGGTTTCGGACGAGAACGCGGCCCAGATGTGACCGCGCTTGGCGTTGGTTCCGGCGGCGCGCGCGGCGTTGCTTTTGATTTTGGTGACGGGATAACGATGGTCGTCCGAGAAGAAATTGCCGTCGCGGAAATCGGGCTTGAGGACTTCCTTGCGGAACCATTCGTTCTCGTCGGCACCGGTTGGCGGACGTTTGCTGGAATGGCAGGTGGCGCAATTTTCCGCGAACACAGTTTTGCCGCGCGTCATCACCGCTTCGTCCTTGCTGATGAAATCCTTCCCGCCGGGCGCGTCTTCCAACCGGAAGGATTTGAGGCGCACAAAAAAGTTGGCGATGTTCGTGAACTTGGTCTGGGTGGCGAGCCAATAGACGGAATTTTCCTGCGCGGTTTTGACGCTGAACGGTTTTTGCGGTGTCAGGCCGATGAGGGCGTTGTGCTGTTGCAGCCAGTGCTGGGAGTAGCTGCCGATGTTGATATAGACGCGCAAGGTCGCGCCCGGCACGCCCACCGAATCCGCGCCGTCCTTGAGGACGTGCGGCACTTTCATGTTCGCGGTGACGCCCGGCAGATTGAGCGAATCGCCGGCGATCGCTTCGTCTTCGGCAACGGCCAGGCGCGCGCCAAGTTCAAAAATGGGATTGATCGTGTTGGGATTGTTGAGGTGGTCGGTGGCGATGCGCGACGTTTCTGACGTGCCGGGCGGCTGTGTCTTGAGCATTTCCCAGAAGAGGCCGCCAGGCTTGACGTTGTGGGCAAAGACCGCGCCTTCGCGGAGGTACTGGTTGGCGATGGCGGAGGCGAGATTTTCCCATTTGGGATTTTCCGGATCGGCCGGCGGCTGGCAGGGATTGAACGCGATGTGGCAGGAGCCGCAGGAGACGCCGATCTTGTAGGGCCGTGCCAGTTTGGAATTCACGGCATAGTCGCGGTATTCGGGGGTGTCGTCATCGTTGTAGTACTTTTTCGCGTCCCAGTTCTTGACGGCGTCGCCTTTGAAATCAGGGTTGTCAAAAATGCGGAAGCCCATGATGCCGGTGGGTCGGCCATAAACTTTGGTGTCAATTGCCGCCGGCTCCGGCTCGACCGCCTCGTCAATCCACAGGCCGTTGGCATCGGGCTTGGTCGCGGGGCGGAAGCCGGGTTGGTTGATCAGGCCGAGTTTTTTGAACCGGTTGGTGCGGTTGCGCGAGTCAACCGTCTTGAGCAGATCCATCAGCCCGTAGCTCTCGCGCGACATGCGCTCCCAAAATTGTTCGTCCCCCGCGCACCAGAGGTTCCAGGTGTTGCGGCCTTTGATTTCATCCGGCGACAGGGCAATGCCGCCGTCCATCGGTTTGAAAACGTCGGCGGCGAGTTCGGGAAAATCCGCTGGTTTGCGTCCGCCCGCATCGTCCACGAGCGAGCCTTTGGGTTTGCAACCGCTGACCGCACACCCCAGCGCGACGAGCCAGAGGCAGGCATGAATCTTGTAATGCGCGTGGCTGAAATTTCCCTGCCTGCCGCCGGTTGTTGTCCCGGGTTGCCGTTTGGTTTTTTGAACATCCATGCTCATATGATTTCCTTTGTTTATGTGCCGCGAACCCTTGTCCCAAGTCGTTCTTGCGACCACTGAATCACATGTAGCGCGTCCGGACAAATCAAGTCAAGCGATTAGGGGGCGGCGTTTTGGCGCCGGCCAGTGGGAAGGTGCGCCGCCCCTGCGGCAGGCTGGCCGGGCGATCCGTCCGCTATTGTTGTTCAGGATGCGGCGGGGAATTCTTCCTGGCGAGCAGGCGAGCCACGGCCGAACGAAGCTCCGCCACCCCAAACGGTTTACTGAGCAGCACGTCCACACTCGCGAGAACATTGGGGGAGGTGCGAATACTTTCGGCAAACGCAGTGAGCATGAGGACGGGCAGTCCGGGCCATCGCGTCTTGATGAGCAGGGCGAGTTCATCGCCCTGCATTACCGGCATGTTGAAGTCCGTTACCACCAGGTTAAAATCGCCCTGTTTCAGAATTTCCAGCGCTCCGTGGCCGCCGCTTGCCAGATGCACTTCATATCCCACGAAGGTGAGGACCATGCGCACGGCATTGCTAACGAGCGGCTCGTCGTCAACCACCAAAATCCGCTTTGCTGTAACGGGCAATGTCTCCATCTTTTATTTGGGAAGAAGGGAAACATCTTGCAGACTCCGAGGCACGTCAGGAGACTACGGAATTGCGAGGAAGAACTACGGACAGCCAGGTGTGCAAACGACCTCAAAAAATATGCCCAGGCCGCAAGCGCTCATCTCTGTCCACCGAACCGAGGCGAGGCCAAGGAAGTGTTGCGGGAGGCCGGCAAATGTCGCTCCTTTGACGGAGTGCCGGTCGCATCGCGCAATTGAGGCGGGCCATGGTTTTCTTCAAAACGCCGTGGTTGACTCTTATGAACCCGCGAATAATATTCAGACCGGGATGCAGGCGAGGGGTTTCACTAGACGGTCAGTGGTCACCAAGTGGCGACCATCTCTGGTTACGTTTTTGTAAAGGCGAGCCGGACACGGACGTTTTTCGCGATTTGCAGTTCAGTCAAAACAAACCACAACAAAGGAAAAATAAAACATATGCCAAAATCAAACATCAATGCCTGGTACGGCTGGGTGCCGGATCGCCCTGATTATCGGGATAAACTCTACTCGGCCATCGCCGCCCCGCCGAAAGCAATGCCGCGCAAGGTGGATCTGAGTCCGGGCTGTTCACCGGTGGAGGATCAGGGACAACTAGGCAGTTGCACCGCCAACGCGCTGGTCGGCAATCTGGAATTCCTCTACCAAAAAGCCGGCCATACGGTCACCGACCTGAGCCGCCTGTTCATCTACTACAATGAACGCGCCATGGAAGGCACCCTCAATGAAGACGCCGGCGCCGTGATCCGGGACGGCGTCAAATCGCTCGTCAACCTGGGCGTGTGCGCCGAAAAAAAATGGCCCTACAACATCGCCAAGTTCACCGCCAAGCCGTCCGCCGCGTGCTACAAAGACGGGGCCAATCATCAGGTCACTTCCTATCATCGCATCCTCACGCTCAAGGAAATGAAGCAGTGCCTGGCCGAGGGGTATCCCTTTGTATTCGGCTTCACGGTCTATGAAGGCTTCGAGTCCGACGCCGTCGCGAAGACCGGCAAATTAAATCTGCCGAAGCCCGGCGAGAAAAACCTCGGTGGCCACGCCGTTTGCGCCGTCGGCTACGACGACGCGAGCAAGCGCATTCTCGTCCGCAACTCCTGGGGTGCCGACTGGGGGGTGAAGGGTTACTTCACGATGCCTTACGACTACATCTCCAACACCAATCTGGCGGACGACATGTGGACCATCCGCGCCTTTGAGAGTGAGTGAACCAGGCCGGCGGGGCCAAGGTTTGGGAGTTTCAAAAACTCCCAAACCTTCCGGCGCGCAGCCGGGCTGGCCGGAAAAAATCTTGCCGCGCAAACGAATCCCGTCTAGCTTTTCCCTCCATCAGGGAAAAAGCGCGGTTAGCTCAGTGGTAGAGCATTACCTTCACACGGTAGGGGTCGCAGGTTCGAAACCTGCACCGCGCACCATCTCCCGGTTGATTTTACAACAAGGGCGGAGGCGTGAGAGTTTGCAAGCGAAACCAGGCTTCCCACTGGATTTTCGGTTTGCGATGGCGGGCCGGATTGGCTATGTTCCCGGCATGACTTGGGCTGAAAACAAGTTCCTGAAAGAAGCGATCAAGCAAGGGCTTCGGATGCAGCATCGTTTCGTGGCCGAGCCGGTTCTGGCGCGCACGGGCAAGGGTTACTTAAAGAGTGAAGGCGTCGCTCCGTTGCAACGTATCCAGGCCAGCATGAGAAAATCCAAATCCGGCAATCGCAATGGCCGGGCTGGTTAAAACCTGGCTGGCAGTTGTCCCGTGGGAGGCGGTCGTTTCCATCAACATCGCGCTGTGCGAGGCTCGCAAGGCTCTTCATAAACCCACCTCCGATGGTTATGCTCCGACGAAAGAGTTGTGGGAGAAAAATCGTCCGAAGAAATTATCCCTGTCTGAATTTCTGCACCTTTGTTTTCAATGCCACACCGGCTGGCCCCCTTCTGCAATTACACCGGCAACACGTTTGTCACCATCGTCAAAACATTGCTGGATGAGGAACTGAAACGCTTTCCCGCCGACCAGGCCTTTATTTTGCGCAGCATTGCCGGACACATCGTGGCGGGCACGGCCACGGACATCGAGCGCCAGCAGTTAGACGCGATGCTCGCGGCGCTGGAGAAATAACTCGCGGCTGAATTTCGGTGACACGGAGTTTCGCTGCCCAAATTCACAAGCGGTTTGCACTGGCTGCGGATGACAAACTCACGCAGACCCGTATTCTGGGCGCATCCATGACACACCATTGTTCATCTGGCAAAGCCAGCCTGCTCGCGCAAATTGTTTCCACGCTCGCGGCAATTTTTTGGCTGACGCAACCCGGCTCGACGCTCCGTGCAGAAAATCCGGCGGCGGAACGCCCCGTTCGCATCGTGTTGGTCGGCGATTCCACCGTGACGGATGGCGCGGGCTGGGGCTTGGCCTTCAAACAATTTCTCAACGACCACGCCGAGTGCATCAACACTTCCGCCGGCGGACGCAGCTCAAAGAGTTTCATTGACGAGGGCAAATGGAAAAAAGCGCTGGAGTTGAAGGGTGATTATTACCTCATCCAGTTTGGCCACAACGACGAACCCGGCAAAGGTCCGGAGCGCGAAACCGATCCGGCCACGACCTTCACGACCAACATGCTGCGTTACGTGGCGGAGGCCCGCGCCATTGGTGCCAAGCCGATTCTCGTCACCTCGCTGGTGCGTCGGCAATGGGACAAGTCCGGCAACGGCAAAATTAATTCCAGTCTGGTGCCGTATGCCGAAGCGGTGAAACGCATCGCTGCCGAGCATCAGGTCCCGCTCGTGGATTTGCACGCGCGCAGCCAGGAATTGTGCGAGGCGTGGGGCAGGGAAAAGTGCCTCGCCTTCAGTCCGATCAAACTCACCAACCAGATTGACAACACACATCTGAACGCCAAAGGCAGCGTCATCTTCGCGCGGTTGGTCGTCGAGGAATTGCGGAAAGCCGTGCCGGAACTCGCGCCGTGTTTCCGCGCTGAACCGAATGCCGGTGCCGCGAGTTCCGTCGCGAAAGTTTTTTCCGTTCGCGAACTGGGGGCGAAAGGTGATGGCAAGACGCTGGACACAGACGCGATTCAAAAGGCGTTCGATGAATGTGCCAAAGCCGGTGGCGGCACGGTCGTGCTGGGTGAAGGTGTCTATTTGAGCAAGCCCATTTTTTTCAAGAGCAGCCATACCACGCTCAAGCTGGAAGAAGGCGCGACGTTGCAGGCGACGGACGCGCCGGAGGATTTCGCAGTGGCACGAGCGTCCCGCCCGTCCGTTTCTGAAGCACCAAAGTCGGCTGAGATGAACGGGCGGGACGCCCGTGCCACTTCCGGAGCGGTGACGGCCTTCGTCAATGCCAGCGGCCTCACGAACATTGCCATTCTCGGCGAGGGAAAAATTGACGGCGCGGGCGCACGCTGGTGGGCGCCGGTGAAGGCCGCGAAAAAATCCGGCACGCCGGAAACGCAGCGACGTCCGCGCATGATCATTTTATCCGACTGCAAAGGCGTGCGCGTGGAAGGCGTGACGCTGCAAAATTCGCCGAGCTTTCATCTGGTGCCGACGGGTTGCGAGGACGTTGTGATTGACGGCGTGACCATCCGTGCGCCGAGCGATTCGCCGAACACGGACGCGATTGATCCGAGCGCGTGCAAAAACGTCAGCATCACCAGATGCACGCTGGATGTCGGCGATGACAACGTGGCCATCAAAGCGGGCCGTGCCGTGCCGGGCCGCGCGGCGGCTTGTGAGAACATAGCCGTGAGCGATTGCACGCTGCTGCACGGGCACGGCCTGTCCATCGGCAGCGAGACGGCGAGCGGGGTGAAAAACTTCACGGTGGAACGCTGCACGTTCAACGGCACGACGAGCGGCATCCGCATCAAGACCGGGCGCGAGCGCGGCGGGTTGGTGGAGGACATCACTTATCGCGACCTGACCATGACGAACGTGGACTGGCCGATCAGCATCACTTGTTACTATCCGAAAGTTCCTGCGACAGATGCGGCGCAGCCGGTGACTTCAACGACTCCGGTTTTCCGAAAAATAAAAATCATCAATGTCACCGCGTCGAGTCCGCGCACGGCGGGGCAGATCGTGGGTTTGCCGGAGAGTTTGATTTCGGACGTGAGTTTGGAAAACGTGCAAATCACCGCGCCCACCGGTCTGACGATCCGCAACGCCAGGGACGTTGACTTCAAAAACGTGAAAATCGAGGTGACGAAGGGCGAGCCGCTGATCCTGGAAAACGCGGAAGTGCGCAAACGCTGAACTGAATTGCACATCAGCAGGGCTGACTTCCGCCGATGTTTGGGTAGCGTAATCCACGCATCAGCCCGAAAACCATGACACACAAATTGGTCGTTCACGCTGCCCGACGGCTCGCCCATTGCCGGATCGGCACGACTGCTTTCAAAGCTCACACCCTCGTGCCGCTGTGGGCCCATTCCGCCGCCTGAATTTTTTTCGTCCCATCACCCCCCAACAAACTATGAAACACCTCCTCAAACACCTCCTCTACATGTCCCCGCAGTTTATGCGTTCTGTCGCCGGCGGATTCACCGCCAGATTCGCCCTGTTCGCCGCTCTTCTCGGCGCGGCCTCCGCGTCCGCCGCCACCATCGTCTGGAACGGGCCGGCGACGACGAATATCGCGAACAACTGGTCGAGCAGCGGCAACTGGCTTGGCGGCGTGGCTCCCGCCGCCACCGACGACGTGAAATTTTTTGACCTTGGCGCGGTGCCCGGGACGATTCCCAACATCACGAACATCAACAACACGGTGGACGTCAACACCACCAACGGCTGGCTGCTCTACGGAAACACCAACGGCTTTCACACGACGCTGGTAGCCGACGGAGTGACTTTGACCATTAACAGCAACTTGGACGTGGGCACGTTGTTCACCAGCGCGGCAGCCCGGACGCCTTACGCATCCATCACCGGCGCGGGGGGCACGGTCATTGTCAACAGCACCAATTCTTACCTCGCGGCAAAGCAGGGGGGAGTCACCGGCGGGCGGGCCACTTTGGATATGACGGGCTTGGGCAACTTCCAGGCCACGGTGAAGAGCGTTCACATTGGAACCACGGGTATTTCCCCCAACCAGGCTCCCGGAACTACCACGTTTGAGACGGGCACAATCCTTCTGGG
>JAYWBR010000471.1:0-3050 GCA_043781315.1 Verrucomicrobiota bacterium
GCTTCCACCGGCGACCCACAATTTCTCGACCGCGTGAACTACATGGTGGATGAACTCGCCGAATGTCAGAAGGCCAACGGCGATGGTTACGTCGCCGCGATTCCCGGCGGCAAAAAGGCGTACGCGGAGGTCGCCGCCGGCAACATCCGCTCCGCCGGTTTTGATCTCAACGGCATCTGGGTGCCCAACGACACGATGCACAAAGTCCTCGCCGGTTTGCGCGACGCTTATCGCCTGGCCAACAACCCGCAGGCGTTGAAAGCTTCCCAAGGTCTCGCCGACTGGTTTCAAAAAACCTTGTCGGGCCTCAACGACGAGCAGATGCAAAAAATCCTCGCCGCCGAGCACGGCGGGATGAACGAAGTGCTGGCCGATCTTTATGCCGACACCGGCGACGCACGTTATCTCGCGCTCTCGCGGTGCTTTCATCACAAGGCGATTCTCGATCCGCTCGCGCTGGGCGACGACATCCTGCCCGGCAAACACGCGAACACGCAGATCCCGAAAATCATCGGCCTGGCCACGCGCTACGAACTCGCCGGCGATGCGAGCGACCGTGCCGCCGCCGAATTTTTCTGGGATCGTGTCGTGCGTCACCAAGCTATGTCACGGGCGGACATTGCGAGGCGGAACATTTCGGGCCGCCGGACAAATTGAATGACCGCCTCACGCCCGTGACCACCGAAACTTGCAACGCCTATAACATGCTCAAACTCACGGAACACATTTTCGGCTGGAACCCCAGCGCCGCCGCCGTCCCCCCGGCCGGGGGGACGGCGGCCTCATCTTCCCGTTTGGCTTTCAGCCAAACAAGGAAGATGAAATTAAACATACAAGAGGGTTGGGGAGAGGTGATTTGAGCTGCGAATATTGCACCTCCTCACCCCGGCCCTCTCCTCCCTCGGGGGAGGAGAGGGGGGAAACTCCTCAGTTCAAACAGCTTTTTTATCACCGGAGCCTGCCCTATCTCTCAGCCTAAGCTTTCGCCTTCAACACATAGATGGCGTCCTGCGCTTCCTTTTGGACTTTCTTATCGGCGTGCTGCAACAGCGGCTCGAGATCCTTGATGTTGTCCTTGGTGCCCAGCGCTCCCACCGTCCGGCACGCGTCGCCGATGACCAGCAAATGCGTGTGCTTCAACAGCGGCACAATTTCCGGCAACGCTTCCGCCGCCTTCAAGCCGCGCAGCGCGATCAATCCATCCATCACCTCGCGCGGTTCGGAGCTTTTCATCAGCGCGCAAATCGCCTTGATGTCCGTGGAATTCACCTCGGCGTGCAGGACGCCGAGCACGCGGGCGGCCTTGCGCCGGACCTTGGCGCGCGGATCGGTCAGCAGTTTCTTCATGGTTGGAAACGCCTTGGTGCTCGCCGGGAACTGGCGCTCCAGTTGGAGCATCGCATCGGCGACCTTTTCATCGTTCGGCCCCGCCAGCTCGGCGATCCATTCATCTTCCGTCATCACTTTTTTGGGAGCGGCTTCAGAGGTGGCAGTGGTCAGCGCACAAAGCCCCAGCGCCAGCGCGAGGAGGAAGTTTCGTTTGGTCAGTTTTTTCATAAGCGTGTTTTGGTCATTGGACTGCCGCAGTTGGTTCCCGTTCGGGCGAGCACTCTCCGGCCTCACAATTGCCGGCCTCGTTTCCAACCCCAGCCAATGCTGGCAAACTAACCAAGCCGGTCGGCGTGTCAACGCGGTTTGTCAAAGGAAGCCCGTCGGGATCGCCGGTGTATTCATTGACGACGGCAACGCGGGTTCCCTATGCTCGCCACCACATTTTATCGCTATGAGCACTCAATACACCATCGGTCTGGACTACGGCACGAACTCAGTTCGCGCCCTCATCGTCAATGTCGCCAATGGCGCGGAGATTGCCGCCGCCGTGTGGACTTACACGCACGGCACGCAGGGCGTCGTGCTCGCGCGCGACCCAAATCTCGCGCGGCAACATCCCGCCGATTATCTCAAGGGCGCGGAAGTCACCATCAAGCAGGCGCTCGCTACGGCGAAGAAGTCCGTGAAGGGTTTCAGCCCAGCGCAGGTTATCGGCATCGGCGTGGACACGACGGGCAGCACGCCGTTGCCCGTGGACGCGAACGGCCAACCGCTCGTGTTCCAGAAAAAATTCGCCAGCAATCCCGCCGCGCTCGCGTGGCTGTGGAAAGATCACACCAGCGTCAACGAAGCCGCCGAGATCACCGCGCTCGCGAAAAAGATGCGCCCGCAATTTCTCGCCAAGTGCGGCGGCACGTATTCGAGCGAATGGTTTTGGAGCAAGCTGCTGCATTGCCTCCGCACTGCGCCGGAAGTTTTCAACGCCGCGCACTCGTGGGTGGAGCTTTCCGATTTCGTTCCCGCGTCGCTCACCGGCACGGAGCATCCTGAAAAATTTATCGCGGGTGTTTGCGCCGCCGGTCACAAGGCGATGTGGAACGCGAAGTGGGGCGGTTATCCCGACGCGGCGTTTTTGTCCAAGCTGAATCCGAAGCTTGCGCAACTCCGTTCGCGCCTCACGCCGCGCGTTCACACGATTGACCGCGCGGTCGGCGGACTCACGGCGGCGTGGGCCAAGCGCACGGGTTTGACGGCGGGAATTCCCGTCGCGGTCGGCGCGTTTGATTGCCATCTCGGCGCGGTCGGTAGCGGCGTCACGCCCGGCACGCTCGTGAAAATCATCGGCACGAGCACCTGCGACATCAGCGTGTGGCCGTCCGGCAGTGGCACAGGCGTCCCGCCTGTGAGTTCCAAAAACAAAAAGGCAACACACAGGCAAGATGCCTGTGCCACTACGCTCGCGGACGTGCCCGGTCTCTGCGGCATCGTGGACGGCAGCGTGTTGCCCGGCTACTTCGGACTCGAAGCCGGCCAGTCAGCGGTCGGCGATTTGTTCAACTGGCTCGTGAATTACATTCAACCCGGAGCGCGGAGCCTTGCTCCGCTCGGTGGTGTGAAATCAGGCAACTCGCGAAGCAATGCTTCGCGCTCCGCCACGCACGAAGACCTTTCCGCCGCCGCGCTGAAACTTCAGCCCGGCGAAAGCGGCCTGCTCGCGC
>JAYWBR010000472.1:0-3040 GCA_043781315.1 Verrucomicrobiota bacterium
TTGTACTCCGACTTGGCCCCAATCGTCAAAGAGTACTGCGGTCCAATATTTATGCTGAGCTGGGTGGCGACGTTGCAAGAGTAGTTTCCGCCCAAGACGAATGCAGTGTTTACCCCAAGGACTCCCACAACGGCAGCCCCGAAAGTCAGGCCAACGGCCGTGCCCTTGGTGTACGCCACATTGTTTCCGTAGGTCGTCTGGATATTATTGCTTTCCGTAATGCCGGTGGTGCTCCGGCCCAAGGTGATCCCGCTGTTATGATGCGGGCTGTGCAGCCGGATGTGTTCATCGCCGGGCGTGGCGTCGAAGATCAGCTTGCTGCCATAATCATCCTGCAAGATGCGTTTGTGCTTGTTGGCGGGCAGGCCCAGCGGCGGCATGCTCGCCTGGTTGTAAACGCGGCCGGTGATGATGGGCCGGTCGGGGTCGCCTTCCAGACATTCCACGATCACTTCATCCCCGATGTGCGGAATGGCCATGTCGCCCCAGTTCTTTCCGGCCCACGCCTGCGAAACGCGCACCCAGCAGGAGCTGTTTTCGTCCTTCTTGCCCCGGCGATCCCAATGGAACTGCACCTTCACCCGGCCGTATTGGTCGGTGTAAATTTTCTCGCTCGCCGGGCCGACCACGATGGCGGTTTGCGGTCCGTGGACAATCGGCTTGGGCGTCTCGCGCGGGGTGCGGAACTGATCGTCCAGCAGCATGGCGGTCATTTTGGAATGGTATTTGAAATCGTCGCCCAGCGCGTCAGCGGTCTCGTGGGAGTTGCAATGAATCAGATACTCGGCGCCGGTGGTGAGATATTCTTTTTCAAACTCCTTGCGCGGATGTCCCTTCAACACAAACCGCACGCCGGTGCAGATGCCGCGCGCGTCGCCTTCGCCCGAGTAGGTCTCGTGCCGGGCCTGGCCTTCCTCCAGCCGCAGCTTGCTGTAGCGCTCGCCTTCGCTGAAGGGGCTTTGCTCGCCGAGGTAATCGAACTGTTCCAGCTGGCTGTGGCCGTGGCTGCGCTCGCGAAAGCTGTTGGCCAGGGGATTTCTTTTGGGCGTGGTGAAATCAAAATCGGCCGTCACATAGCCCGCCGTCTGGACTTCATGCTGCACCACCCACGCGGTCAGCGTCTCCTGCGTCGTCGAGGCGGTCGGCCGGTAGAGCAAATCCTCATAGCCGGCGAACTGCTTGTGGGACACGGGCGAATCGCACAGCACCATGGAATGTTTCCCATCCTCGTGCTTGAAATAATAATAGATGCCCTCCTCCTCCATGAGCCGGCTGATGAAGGCGTAGCCCGTCTCCCGGTATTGCACGCAATAATCCCACTTGCGATAGCTGCCGTGGAGCCGGTCAATGATGTCGGAGAAGCCGTGGTCCTCGAACACCTGCTTGAGGATTTCGGGGATGGTCAGGTTCTGGAAAATCCGGCAGTCCGAGGAGCGGGTCAGGAACCACAGCCACGGCACGACGGTGGCATGATACTCGGCCAGCTTCCGCTCGAATTTCGTCTGGGCGAATCGGCTGATGAAGCCGTTGAAAAAGCGTGGCTCCTTGTCGCCCTTGTCCACAAACACCGTCACGTTCTGGCCGATGATTTTTTTGTAGTCCAACTCGTGGCCTTCACTGGCCAGCACCAGTTCGTATTGAAACGGCCGCCCCAGGCGTTCGGTGCCCGCCAGGCTTTTGACCAGCAAGGCGTCTTCTCCAAAGGGGGTTTTAATTCGAACCGGACGATTTTCTTGTTTATAGGTCGGCATACAAGACTTTCTGCTCCCCGCCACAACTACAGTTCTTTACCGGCGCTGCGGTTATCGTGGCGCTCAGGGTTGTTGTTGCCCGGAACCGTACGTGGCGTGGCAGGCCGACGCAAGACGGAACTGTGGATGCTCCTTGCTTTGGTAGAAACCGACGTGAGGTGGCTCTAACTTTGGTTCGGGAATTTGGTTTCGGGCCGCCCTCGTCCGGCGATGTGCCCGGCGGAATCGAAACCATTGAACCTCCTTACGTCGGCTCCTATGGGGGCTATTGAGCCGGCGGGCGGTTTTTGTATTTCTCGTAGAGCCGCGTGTGGCGGCTTTCCAGTTTGATTTCTTTCCCGGCGATCCACATCCGTTGCACGTTGGCGCGCAAATCAAAAATATTTCCATCGCAAACACACAGCGTTGCATCCTTGCCGACCTCGATGGAACCCAGCCGTTCCGCCACGCCGAAAATTTGCGCGGGATACAGCGTGAGACCTTTCAGCGCGTCCTCCTCGGGCAGCCCGAAGGCAATGGCCTGCGCGGCGGAGTAAGGGAGGTTGCGGGTGGCCGTCGCCCCGCCGAGGCAGAAGGTGACTTGCACACCGGCTTTCCGCAGAACTTCCGGTGCGGTGAAATGCACGTCGGTCGGCTCAGTGTCGCGCGACGGCGGCGTGAAGGTGTGCTCGTAAATGACGGGGATTTTATTCGTGGCCAATTGGTCGGCGAGCCTCCACGCATCGCGCCCACCGCAGAGCACGGCCTTCAACTGGTTCGTCGCCGCCCACGCCACGGCGGATTTGATCTGGCGGAATTCATCCGCGTGAATCATCACCGGCACTTCGCCGCGCAGGCACGGCAGCATCGCCTCCCACGCGGGAATTCGCTTGGTGCTGTCGGCGCTGCGGGCTTTGGCGTAGGCGCGGGCGTCGTCGAAAAAGTTTTGCAGCTCCGCGATTTTTTTCCGGCGCTCCTTGTCCTGGTCTTCGAGCGACTTGGCTTTGGACGGATCGGCGAGGCGTTCCTTCGGCGTGGTGTCGAGGCCAAGCTCGGGCCAGAAGACGTGCAGCGCCACGGATTTTTTCACGATCATTTGTTCCCACGTCCAGCCATCCATGGACAGCAAGGCGGACTGGCCGGAAACCATTTTTCCTTGCGGCACCGGCTCGAAATACGCGATGCCGTTCGCGCGCGCGACGGGCAGCATTTCAGAATCGGGGTTCACCGCGATCCAGGATTCAACCTCCGGCGTGAAACCCTCGCCGACTTCGGTGGTGTCCTGCGTGGCGCGGATGGCGTCAATTTCG
>JAYWBR010000473.1:0-9199 GCA_043781315.1 Verrucomicrobiota bacterium
GGTCGTCGCTGGTGATGAACTGGACGCCGCAGAGGCCGCGCTGGACGAGGCTTTGCAGAAAGCTGCGCCAGTGAACTTCGGCTTCACTCAAGGCGACGCTCACGCCGAGGATGCGGCGTTTGCCATCGGGGTGGACGCCCAAGGCGATGAGCACGGCACAGTCGAGCAACTGACCGTCCAGCCGGACTTTTTCGTAGCGGGCATCAATGATCAGATAGGGGAATTCCCCGAGTGGACGGGTGCGCCATTTTTGGAGTTCGGCATCGAGGAGCTTGGCGCATTCACTGACTTGGGTGGAGCTGACGGACGTGCCGCCGAGTTGCTCGACGATGGCGGCGACGCGGCGGGTGGAGACGCCTTGGACATACATTTCGGCGAGGGCGAGTTTGAGGGCCTGTTCGGAGCGGAGACCTTTTTGGAGGGCGCTGGGATAGAAGGCCACGTCGCCGCGCACCTGGGGGATGTCGAACTGGATGGGGCCGAGGCGGGTGGTGAACGTTTTGTCCTTGTAGCCGTTGGCGTAGCCTTGGCGGGTGTCGGTGCGTTGGTAAGGCTGGGCTTGGAGGACCTGGGCACGTTCCACCAACATGGCTTGGTTGACGAGCAGGCGGAGGCCCTCGGCGAGGCCGTCCGTGCCTTGGTCGGTGATGAGTTGCAGAATCGTGTTCAAGAGTTCAGAATCGGCGTGGTGGGTCATGGGCTGGTTTGGTGTTGGTTGTGTTGATTGCACCCCAACAGGAAACCGCAGTGACCCGCCCTCGACCAGTTTTTTGCGCGTGGAGCCGCCTTGCCCTTCCGGGGTTCGGCGGCGCTCGGCTCGCTCCGCTCGCCTGCACTCCGCCTCACCCCGGAAGGGCAAAGCGGAATGGAAGGAAACCAAATTACAGAAAGAAATTTACACTGACAAGTAACCCAAGGAGGTTTCACAAACGGCGACTTATATTATGGAAACAACACGACTCCCATACGCGTAGGGTGGCTATCTGCAAACGCAACGGTTTCAAATATCAGCTTCATGATTTTGACGAACGACACCGAGGTTCACGGCGGACTTTATGTGGATCAAACAGGTGTCTTCAGCAACAATCTTATTGTCGTAACTGGAAGTGGACCGACTGAGGGTGGCGGTGTTTGGCAGATCAATTCTTCCAACAACGCAAAACGCCTTGTGAATCTCACGAACACTCATCTGGAAGGTGTGATCACGCTGACAAACAGTCTTGCAAAATGGGGCCCCTGGGCAGGAAAAATATTAACCGGTGCGGAAGAAATGCACGCGATTTTTGCAATTGCTACAAATGGGTTGGTGACCACCAACTTTCTTGGCATTGACCCAGAGGACTTCGATGTCATTCCCGCAAACCAAAATCTTTACGGTTGCGACCCCGACGTCAACTCAATCCTTAAACTGTCATCAGTATATTTCACCAACTTTGTCGGTGATCTGTTGATTACTGAAGCAGGTGAAATAAATCATCCGAGCAAGCTCTTTATTGTTCATTGGGACGCACCGACTGCGAGTTTTATAAAACACACCCTCACGTACAGACGTGCCGACGGCTCCGATGGCCACTTCGAACATGTGACATTTGCACCATTGGATTTGCCGTTTATTGCCCCTTAATCCGCCGCCGCCAGATCCATGTCGCGGGTGTAGTAGAGGAGGCGGCCGCAGTTGTTGCAGGGAACCAGTTCGGACTGCGCCTGGCAGGTCACAATGAGCTGCACCGGCAGTTTCATGTGGCACCCGCCGCAAACCCCGTGCTGCACGCCGACAATGGCGCTGTCGCCTTTGTTTTTCATCAGGCGTTCGTAACGGCTCCGTGAACTTTCGTCCACCACGGCCGCCAGCTCCTCACGGTTCGACTGCAACTGGGCGAGTTCCTTCTTCAAATTTTCTTCGCGAGCGTTCAACTGAACGACCTGTTCGTCCAAAAGTTTTTTGGCCTCCGCCGCGAGCTTGGTGGCGGCGGCCACTTCCTTGAGCGCGGCTTCGGTCTGCTCCATCAGCTCAATTTCCTGGTCCTCGATTTTGACGATGCCTTCCTTGCAGCCTTCGATTTCGTGGGCGAGCGCCTTGTATTCCTCGTTTTTACGGGTCTGCAATTGCTGGTTGGCGTACTTGTCAATCAACTGCTTCTTTGCTCCCACTTCCAATTCCATATCCTTGCGCTTCGATTCGATGATCTTGACCTTGTGCTTGGCAGCCTCCAGGCCGCTTTGCGCCCCGGCGGATTTGGACTTGAGCAACTGGCGCTCGGGTTCGATGTGATCCAGTTCGCTTTTGACGCGGCGGATCTGCTTGTCGCGGTCTTGGAGGATCAGAAGTTTTTCAATCGTCTCAAACATTTTGTGGCAGAAGTTTATGAGTCTGCCGCGCGCAAGTCAATCCGCCGCGCGGAAAGGTGGCGACCTAATTTCACACTCAATCAAGTCGAACGGAGCGTCCGCCCTTCCGCGCCGATTCATAACACGCATCCATCACCTGCTGTGTTTTCAAAGCCCACATCGGCCAGTCCTCGTTCAAGGTCCCGCTCGCGACCTGGTTGGCAAAATTGCGGAACATCAAGGAGTCTTGCGCCAGCACGCGGCTTTCATCGTGCGGCCCGGAGCAGTCACAGCAGCGGACGCGCTGCTCGGCTTTGTTCACCTCGATCACCGGCTCGTGAACATTGACGGGATGCACGAAATCCGGGACGCGCAGATACCCCTTCGCGCCGCCGACGTGAACCCAGTTCTGAAGTTCCGCTTGAAAGGAGCAATAAAACCCGGCGGAAGTCGCGTCATCAAAAATCAGTTCGCCGGAAAAATCCGTCGGCGCGGGCGCGGCGCTTTGGCAGTTGCCGCGCTCGGATAAAATCCTGCCCGTGACTTCGCGCGGCAGTTGCCAGTGCATCGCCCAGAGCGAAAACCGCAGGCAATACCAGCCAAGATCGCCGAGACAACCGGTCGGTTCCAGCGCGCTGTTCACGCGAATGTTGGCGTCGAAAAAGTTTTCGGCGGTGGCAAAACTGAAGACCGACATGAGCCGCTTGATCGGGCCGGTGCTGTGGCCGTCGTCCAGAATTTCCCGGAGCCGGGCGAGGCGCGGGTTGTGCATGAACATCACGCCGTCCATGAATTGCACGCGATTTTTTTTGCACGCGTCCGTCATCTCGCGCACATCGGCAAGGCTCAGGCCGCAGGGTTTCTCACAGAGGACATGCTTGCCCGCCGCCGCCGCGCGCAGCACCCATTCTTTGCGCAGGCCGGTTGGCAGCGGGATGTAAATCGCGTCCACGTCTGGCGACGCGATCAACGCTTCGTAACTTCCGAGCGCGACGGGATTAAATTCCGCAGGGTTTTCCCGCTGACATTCCGCGATGAACTTCCGGCCGCGCGCCGCGTCGCGGCTGGCCACGACCGCAACCACGGAATTGCCGCTGTCGCGGATGGCCCGCCAGTTTTTCCGGGCAATGCCCGCCGCGCCCAAAATGCCCCAGCGAAGTTTAGTCATGTTCTTTCCCGCTTCATCCCAGTTCAGATCAGGACAAGACCGCCTCACGCATGGGCCGGGTACTAGGTGGCGGAAGCGCTTTGCCGAACGAATGGAGTTCGGCGACTTCTTCACGCACCAAAGCACAGAGTTGGTGGTAGGCGTCCTCTTCGGTTGCACCATCACATACGCCGCCCCACGGAAATAGATCGGGGCAATAGCCGACGTAAAGTCCGTCGGCTTCGTGGAAGCGGATGAACTTGAGATACAGGTCTTCGGTTTTCATTTGCTGGTTTCGTGGATGGCGTTGCGGACTTGTTTTTCCTGATAATGGCGGGCGTCTTCGCCGTCTTTCCCGCTCAAGATAACCGATCCGGGGAATCGCGCATGTCGGAATTTTCGGTGCGAGCCTTTGCCGCCCGGCGTCAGAACAAACCCGGCAGTCTCTAGGTCGGCAATCAACTGGCGGATCTTTCGTGGCATTCGTTGCGATTTTGATAACAGTCCGCCATCCTTTGTTCAAGCGGGGAAAGTGCGGACGATCACTCGATCGAAGCCCTAACCCAGTTCGTTTTTTAAACGCCGCTCCGCCTCCTCATTACTCAAGCCATGCCGATGCCGCATTACGCTCAGGGCAACCACGGGGGGATAAGCTTGATCCGATTTCATGCGCGGCTCGATGTAAACCATCGCTTCAAACAGCAGGCGGTTCGACGCTTCATAATCGAGGCCGGTGAGTTTTTGAATGTAGCGCGTCGCGCGGTCAATCAGCTTCAGGTTGCTCGCCACGACCCAG
The DNA here is from genome assembly GCA_043781315.1 of Verrucomicrobiota bacterium. Classification (GTDB taxonomy): domain Bacteria; phylum Verrucomicrobiota; class Verrucomicrobiia; order Limisphaerales; family CAIQOK01; genus CAIQOK01. The sequence continues at coordinate 4,272 of JAYWBR010000473.1, forward strand.
ATCATGACGTTGCCCATCACGCGGCCCAGACGGACCATCGTGCAAGTCGAGACCGTGTTGAGCAGCAGTTTGAGGCCAACGCGCAGCACGCCGTCGAGCAACGAATCCGTCGCGGGCACCGGCACGAGGACGGTGATGCAATCGGGGTTCCACTGCGCCACGAATTCGCCAACCTCGCGACAGGCCGCCGCGCTGCCGAGAAAAATCAGCCCCGTCCGTGCGCCGGCTTTGCGCGCGGCGTCCAGTTGGGTGCGATGAAACCCATCCGCTTCGAGCAGGGATTTTTTTTCGGACTCCACCACAAGCGCCACCGCGCTGTCGCCCGTGCCGAGCGGCCGGTTTTTTATTCCGTCCAACCCAATGCGGAAGCGCATCAACTCCGCGTAGTTTATTTTGCCGATGATCTCAACCGTGCGGGCGTATTTATCTTCCGGCACCAAGCCGCGCACGTCTTCGGGACGCCACTCGACGCAGCGGGGGTTGCGTTTGCAGACGCGTTCCCAGGCGCGCGGCGAATCCGCGTAGGGCACGTAAAGAAACGCCCACGACTCGGTGGCCGTGGTGTCATCGAACTTCCGAAACGGCGGCGTGCAATAAGTCGGTGAGCGTTCGGTGGTGTCGGTGAGCATGTCAATGCCCACGCGGTCGGCGTAGTAATTATTTTTGTGACCGGCGCGATAGATGGATTCTTCCAGCACCACGAGCTTCGCGAGTTGCGCCAGCACGGCGGGAGATTTCAACGTGGCGTGCAGTTCGGTGAGGCGGTTTAAAAAATCCCCCGGCACGGCGCTGGAATCAGCAACCCCGGTCAGATCGCGCACGACCATTTCCAAAATCGTGACCATCACCGCGAGTTGAATGCTCGTCGCCTGCATCCGCGTGGAGCCGGTGATGCCCATCGGGCCGGTCGTGAGATTAATTTTCTCGATGCGTCCGTCTTGGATGATTTCACGACTCCGTTGAACGTGCTGGCAAAGAATGTCGTCGGGGTTGTTATAGACGAAGTAAACTTTCGCCCCGACCTCCACGCCTTTCCAAGCCGTGCCAATGACGAAAGAAGTTTCGCCGCCCTCCGTGATCGCGAACACCACGTCCTTGCTTGACACGCCGAGGTCGCCAATTTGTTTGCCGCCAAACGCCGTGAAATCCTCGAAGCCTTCCACCGCTTTGATCAATGCGAAGTCGCCTCCGGCCATGACGGGGAACGCGCGGTTTTCAAAATCCTCGCCGGTCGGGTGCGACACTCCGTGCGCGCCGGGGCTTGGAGTTTTTGCGGACGGCGCGCACAGAGTGTCGCGCCCTACCTGCTGCCAGAAATCCCGCCAGATGGAAACGAGTTGAATGCTCAGGCGTCCCGTGGAGCCGCAACCGGTGAAGAAAATGTTCCCGCCATTTTGCAACGCGCGCACCACGGTTTCCTTGATCGCCGCCGCTCGTCCCGACGCCACAAACTCCCGGTATGTGGCGAGAACGTCTTGATCCACTTGGAATAGCAAATCGAGCGCGGCGGCGATGTCGCGCTTGGCCACGTCGCTGAGATTGCCGGTGACGGGATGGGACGATTCGGTGACGAGCGCGCCGAGTTTGAACTGGTTGCTGATCTTGAGAAACTCATCGGAGCGTTCCCGCGCGGTTGGATTGGTTGACGGATTCATCGAAGCGGCAGAATGACGACGGCGGATAATTTGGTAAATAAAAAATTACGGCAACCGGCAGCTAAAGAATAATTAAAAGCGGTGGTGACAGCAAGGTAGGGCGCGGAGCGGCGCGCCCTACCGCACTTTCCCTTTGGACGAGCGGCTTTCAACTTTCCCCTCACCCGACTTTAATCCGACCCGGCAGATAACGAATGGTCAGCGCGCGTGCTGGGTGACCAAGCCGGATAATTTCCCATTGAAAGCGGCGGCGGCGAGCAATTGTTCCAAGGTCAGATGCATCCGGTAACGCCAGTAGTGCTTCGGAATCGCCGGCACGTTGATGCGCTCGGCATCCGCGTCGGCGCGACGTACGGTTTCGTCCACCCCCAACAAATCCTGGAGCTGGAAGATGCTCCACATCGCGGGCGAGGCGAGATGCTGATGCACCACGGCTTCGTTGAGTTTGGCGTGGCACTCCGCCGGGGCCGGGCCGGGCAGTTGCAATTCCTCGTGGTAGAAACGTTGCGCGAGCTGCGCGTCCTCCGTCCACCAGCCGCGAATCGTACTCATGTCGTGGGTCGAAGGCGTGACGACGCTCAAGTACGGAGCGTCAGCGGGACGCGAAAAGGCGCGACCGGGAGTCTTGGGCATCCGCTGGATTTCCAGACTCAGCAAACCCAGTTGCTTCATCACGTCGGGAACGCAGGCGGGCACCAACCCCAAGTCCTCGCCGCAGATGAGCATGTTGGTAACGCGCTTGAGGGCGGGAAGTTTTTCCCACGCTTCTTGCCGCCAGAATTCGTCCTGCCGCCGGAAGAAATAATCCACGTACAAATCCAGCAACCGCGCCTGAGTCTGCTGATCAAAAGCCCGGAACGAGGGGGTTTCGCCCATGTTAAAACGGAAATGAAACTGCCGTCCCCCTGCCCCGGCGACCTCGAACAGGATGACGTTGCTGATCAAATCGAAGAGGCCTAGCTTGAGTTTTCCATCCAAGCCGGACGCCGCCGGGGTTTGGAAAAACTTCTCCACCAACTGTTGCGTGACGAAGGCCGGCTTCAACGCGAAATGTCCGGGAGCGGTCGCATCCAGGAATTGTTGCTTCACCGCGTCGGCATTCGCGCCAAAAATTTCCCGCAACACCGCGTCGGTGATGAACGGTTCAGCCAGACGCGATTTTGAAAACGGAATTCCGCGCGCAGAAAATTCCCCGGCATCCACGGGAATCGCCGGAACGAAATAACCGAGAATTCCTTCGACGGCATCCAGCGGAATGCTCCAGATGCGGAAGAAGCCGAGGATGTGATCAATGCGGAAGGCGTCGAAATAAAGATCCATCTGCGCAAAGCGACGCTTCCACCACGCGAAACCGTCCTGCTTCATGCGGGCCCAGTTGTAAGTGGGGAAGCCCCAGTTCTGGCCTTTCGCCGCGAACGGATCGGGCGGCGCGCCGGCCTGTGTGTCGAGGTGATACAACTCCGGTTGCTGCCAGGTGTCCGCGCCATGCCGATGCACGCCGATGGCGATGTCGCCTTTGAGAATGACCCCGTGTTCATGGGCGTAAACCGTGGCGTCCTGCAACTGCCGGTGCAGATGAAACTGGACGAAACAGTGGAGTAGAATCGCGTCGCTTTCGGAACCAGATGCGGCCATCAGCGCGGCAATGTCTTCGTCACGACACGTTTGATGCGCTGGCCACCGGCTGAAATCCGCCGTGCCAAATTGGTCGCGCAGGCAGCAGAACGCCGCGTACGGCAGCAACCAGTGGCGACTGGCTTCGAGGAATTTTTTATACTCAGCGCTGCGGAACGTCTCTGCTTTTTGGCTGGGGAAAATCTGCCGCAGAAAGCGCCACTTCATTTGCATCACCGCTTCGTAATCCACCTCGGCCAGCGCATTCAGACGGAGGCGTTCGGGTTCCTGGGCTTCGAGCTGGGTGCGGTTCTTTTTGGAAACTACATCTGCGAGATTCAGGTAAAGCGGATGCAGCGCGAACGCCGAGATCGCGGCGTACGGATAGGAATCAGCCCAGGTGTTCGTCGCCGTGGTGTCGTTGATCGGAAGAATCTGGATCAGTTTCAAGCCCGTCTGACCGCACCAATCCACGAGCGGTTTCAAATCGGTAAATTCACCAACACCAAAGCTGTTCTCGCTGCGGAGGCTGAACACCGGGATGGCCACGCCCGCGCCGTGCCAGGTATCGGCTGGCAAACGAACGAAGCCATCGTTCACGATCACTTGGCCGTGGGCCAGCGCGCCTTCGGCGAGCCGGCGGTTGTCGCCATTTTCGTAACCGAGGAAAGTTCCGCGCTCCACATCGAACACGCCGTATTTATATTCCAACGACTCCGCATCGCCGGAGAGATCGAGATTGGCGGTGAGAAAAACCTCGCCCGGTTTCCGATTCATCCGCACCGTGCGCTCAGGATTCCATTGGCCCAGCGCCGGAGAATTGCCCAGCAAACAAAGGGTTTGTCCGCGCTTCAACAACGGAGCTTTCACGCGGAACTGATGGGTGACTCGTGCTGGCGGCGGAATGAGCAGTTCGCTCTGGTTGACCTTGAGCAGCACTTTTTGAAACGGCTCGGTATAAAAAACATTCTCGACCAAGCCCGGCGGATTCCATGAATCCACCAGGACGACGGCGGCTTGATTGCTCCAGTCGGGGTGAATGGCGCGGCCCGGATCAGCGTCGCGTTCCGTCGAACCATCCGCCTGCCGCAGCACGTAGTGATAGACGATCGGCTGCTTCAATGCCGCGCGCGGAACTTCCAACGTGACTTGCCAGGTTTCCGCATCCACGTAATGCAGCGCGATTGGAGCGCGGCTGTGTGCGGGCGTGGGGGCATCAGCCGCAGCCTGCTCAGGAGTGCGCCCGTGCTGCGGCTGGTCTTCGACACAGCCGCGCTCCGAATCCCAAGCGATGCCATCGGTGCTGAGGAACAACGACTGCCCCGGATGCGTGTGGTAACGAAGCTTGAAGTTGATTTGTAATTTGCTCACGACGCTGGGGCGGGCGCGGATTCCTTCACCGTTTGCGCCAGCAAGGCGGCCACGATCATGCACACGCCGCCAGCCATGACGGCGTGAACCAGGTTGCCGCCGAGGAAATTTTTCACGAGCGGGCCGAACGTGAGCGCGGCGAGAATTTCCGGCAGCACGATGAAGAAATTAAAAATCCCCATGTAAACACCCATCCGTTCTGGCGGCAACGCGCCGGACAAGATCGCGTACGGCATGGAAAGGATCGAGGCCCACGCCACGCCGCCGAGCGCCAGCGCCAGCAGCAGC